>JBJMJD010000001.1:0-17143 GCA_045806525.1 Gaiellales bacterium
CGCACGTCCGCGTCCTTGACGTCGCCGCGCAGCGACACGTTCCAGACCGCGAGGGCGATCACGGCCACGCCGAGCAGCGGCACGGCCACCGCCGAGAAGCGAGGCCACCACGACCAGCGGACGCGACGCTGGGGCGGTTCCTCAGCCGGCGCGCTCGGCACCACCTCCGGGCCGATCGCCTCCAGCAGCCGGTCGCGCAGCTCCGGCGGGGGCTCGGCCTGGGGCGCGGCGAAGGCGAGCGCGGCGGCCACCGCCTCCATCTCGCGCAGCTGCACGCGGCAGCGCTCGCACGTCTCGACGTGCTCGAGCACCTGCCGCTCGTCGGCTGCGTCGAGGCCGTGCAGGGCGTAGCCCGAGATCAGCTCGTCGACGTGTTCCACTCGTGCTCCGGGTTCAGGCCCGACTGGGCCAGCAGCTCGCGCAGCGCCGCCATGGCGGCGAAGGTGCGGCTCTTGACGGTGCCGATCGGCAACGCCAGCCGCTCGGCCAGCTCGGACTGGGTGTATCCGGCGAAGTAGGCCAGCTCGAGCACCTCGCGGTGAGGATCGGGCAGCTTGGCCATGGCCGACCGCACCTGGTCGCGCGCCACGCTCTGCCAGGCCTGCTGCTCCACGGCAGGCGCGGGGTCGACGCTCTCGCGCGCCTCGTCGAGCGCCTCTGCGCGGCGCCGCTGTTCGCGGCGCACGGTGTCGACGGCCTTGTGATGGGTCAATGTCAGTATCCAGGTCGATGGTTGGCCACGGGCGGCGTCGAACTTCGATGCCTGCCTCCAGACGGTCAGGAATGCATCCTGCACCACGTCCGCCGACAGCTCGCGGTCACGCACGATGCGCAGGGCGAGCGCGTAGGCCGCCCCGCCGTACATGTCGTACAGCCGTGCAAACGCGTCCCGATCGCCTCGCGCCGTCAGCGCGAGCAGTCCGTGATCGGACAGATGTTCCGTGCTGGGATCCCTTCCTGGCCTGCGATCGGTCATTCGTCGATTGTGCCCCGATGGTTCATCTCACGCCAGCCGGCGCCGCCGGCACCACGGCCAGGCGGCTCCGCAGCCGGGCCAGGCGGCTCTGCTCGGGAGCCCGCTCGATGGCGCGCAGATCGAGCCGCTCCAGCGAGACGCGCCCGGCGCTGCGCTGCGGGTGAAAGCCAAGGTCGCGCAGGAAGTCTGCGGGGAAGATCGTCCGGTGGCCGAGGAACCGTGCGGCGAATCCCTCGTCCGGCGGGAACCGGTAGCCGAACGCCTCGAGCGCCGGCAGCCCGCGGTCGCGGCACTCACCGATCGCGGCCAGGAACAGGCTCTGCAGCACCCAGGGGCTGTGAGCGTCGGTCAGGTACGCGCACGTCACCAACACCGCATCGCGGCCCGGTGGTCCGGCCGGCAGATGGCGGGCGCGTGCGAACCGGTCGCTGGGGCCGTACTGGATCAGCCCGATCACGCGATCGTCCTCGACATACAGCTTGCCCCACGGCCCGAAGGAGTCCTCCAGCTCCCGCTTCCATCGCTGCCGGTCGCCCGGCTTGCCCGCGGGGCGGGTCTGCCACCACATGCAGTCGCGGCACGGCACCGGGGCAACGCCGACGGTGGCGCCGTTCAGATGCTCGACGCCGGTCATGACGCGGGCGGCGCGACGTCGTCGATCACGACGGCCACCGAGGAGGGCTCGAGCTCGATCATCGACACCAGGTAGTCGCGCACGTGGCTGCTGACCTCGCCGGCCACGGCCGGGATGCTCGCCCCCCACTCGGTGACGAGGTGCAGCTCCAGCCCGACGGCGTCGCCGTCTGAGCTGATGCGAACGCCCTTGGGGACGCGGTCGGGGTCGACGCCGCCAGGCTGGCCGCCGGCGATCGCGTGCACGCCGGCGACCTCGATCGCCGCCGCCGCCGCGTAGGTGGCGATCACCGCGTGGCTGATGTGCGCACTGGCGGCGGCCGAGTGGATCGACTCGACCGGAGCGTCGCCGGATCCGTCGTGCATGCGCGAATTCTACACCGGCGTCACCCTGACACTTGACAGACGCCATAATGATGTCATAATGACGTCATGAACATTGCCGGACACATCGAAGCGCTCCGTGCCGACCTGATCGCGACAGCCGGCATCGGAGACGAGAGCACCCTGCGGGTGGCTGAGCAACTGAGCCGGGCGCTCGACCCGGCCATGCGCCTGCGGCTCCTGGACATCCTGTCGGAGGCGGCGCTGGAGGTGAACGGCCAGCTCACCAGCGGTCAGATCGAGGTGCGGCTGGCGGGAGGCGACGTCGGGTTCACGTACTCGGAGTCGTCGCATGAGGCGGAGCCGGCCGGCGACGACGCCCAGGCCGCCCGCATCACGCTTCGCATTCCCGAGCAGCTGAAGACACGCGCCGAGGCCGCCGCGACGGCCGAAGGCGTATCGCTGAACACCTGGCTGGTGCGCGCGACCTCCCGCGCCCTCGACCGCGGTCGCAGCAGCGGCGGGCCGGGCGGCCGGCGCATCACCGGCTACGCAACGAGCTGAACGGAGGAGCCATGACCGACCCACGCGATTCCACCACCCCCCGTCTGCCGGCATCGGCAGTCGCCATGTACACGCCCTGGACGCAGCCGGCGCCGACGCACACGCCGACCCCGACACCGCAGTCCGTGATCCGTTCGCAGCAGACGCTGCGGCTGACCGGCTTCGCCCGTTCGTAAGAGAGGAGCATCCGTGACCACCTACCAGACACCCCATCCCGTGCGCCTGCGCCTGAAGCTTGAGGCCGGACGCATCGACATCATCAGCTGGGACGAGCCGCGCGCCGAGGTCGAGGTGACGCCGCTTGGCATCGACCAGGCATCGATCGAGGCCGCCCAGAGCGTCGAGCAGGAGCTGCGCGGCAGCGGCGAGAGCCAGGAGCTGTCGGTCGAGGCGCCCAGCGGCCGCTCGCTGTTCGGGCTGCGGCGCGGGCCAGAGCTGCGCTTCGCGATCTCGGTGCCACACGGCAGTGCGATCGACGCCACCACCGTGTCAGCCGACCTGGCCGGCCGCGGCCGCTTCGGCGCGGCGAAGGTGAATACCACATCCGGTGACGTCTCGCTGGGGGCGGTTGCAGGCGACGCCAGCGTCAAGACCGTCAGCGGCGACCTGGACGTGGAACGCGTCGACGGGAGGGCCAACCTCAGCAGCGTCTCCGGCGACCTCGAGCTGGGGCCGGTGGCGGGGGAGATCTCGGCCAGCACGGTCTCGGGCGACCTGCACGTGACGTCTGCCGGTTCCTCGGTGAACGCGAAGGGCGTTTCCGGCGACGTCACCGTCGAGAGCGTGCGGCGCGGCGAGGCCCGGCTGCAGTCGGTGTCCGGCGACATCACGCTGGGCGTGGCCGCGGGCGCTCGCGTGTGGATGGACGTCAGTTCGATGAGTGGCAGCACCCAGTCCGACCTGGAGCCGGACGAGGCCGGCACGGGGGTCGACGTCGACCTGCGCATCAAGGCCAACTCGGCCAGCGGCGACATCCGCCTGCAGCGGGCCGCGCCGGTGGCCTCGGCCTAGAGGGGGAGCTCATCTGGCGGTGAGACGGCCGGGCGGCGCGCGCGCGAGGCGTCGCCCGGTCAGCCGGCCGTGAGGCGCAGGAGTGACGCCTCCGGCCGCGCCAGCAGCCGGAACGGCACAAGCGTCGTGCCGGTGCCACGCGAGACCACCAGCGTGGTGCCCCCGACGCGGTGGATGCCGTCCAGGTAGCGCCAGCGGGTGTGCGACAACCGCAGGCGCCCGCCCGGCCTGGGCAGGCAGATCTGGCCGCCGTGCAGGTGGCCGGCGAGCACCAGCGAGCAGGTCCCCGGCGGCAGGTCGTCGACCACGTCCGGGAAATGTGCGAGCAGGATTCTCAGCCCACCAGGGCCGGTGAACAGCCGCTCGGGGCGTGACAGGCCCCGGATCCACGGCTCCGGCTCGAGCCCCGCCACCTCGATCGGCACCCGGCCGTGCTCCACCATCACGCTGCGGTCGCGCAGGAGCTGCACGGGGGCGTCGCCCCAGCTGTCCGGCACCACGCCCCGGGAGAAGGGGTCGCGGGTGGAGCCGGTGTCGTGGTTGCCGAGCGACGCGTACATGCCGAGCGGCGGATGCAGCCGCGCCAGCTGATCGAACACCGGTTGCTGCCCGCGCGGGTGGGCGATGATGTCGCCGGTCACGACCACCATGTCGGGCTGCTGAGAGACGCCGTAGGCGACCGCCGCCTGCATCGTGCGCAGGTTCAGCGAGGGGGTGCCGGCGTGGAAGTCGGAGAGGTGCAGGATGCTGAGGCCGTCCAGCTCGGCCGGCAGCCCCGCCACGGGCACGCGCAGCTCTCGGCGCTCGAGCCACTGCGCCTCGAACAGGCCCCAGCCGGCCAGAAGTCCGCCGCCCGCGAGCAGGGCGGCGAGCGCGCGTCTAGTCGCTGCCACGCACGCTATCGAACTCGTCGCGAAGCCTGCGACGCGCGGCTCCGATCCGCTCGCGCAGCATCTCGACGCGCTCCTGGTCCGCCGTGTGCCCGTTGCCGCTGGCGGCGACCGGGTCATTCCGGTTCGTCAGCAGGCGCGCGATCACCGCGGCGGTCGCGGCGATCACAGCTATGCCAATCAGACGGCGCATGGCCGCAGTCTACCGGTCCTCAACCGCAGGCCGCCCACAGCCCGCGACCGGCCAGCGCGGCCTCCCGCTCGAGTGCGGACAGGTCGGTGGCGTGGGCGGTGTTGGGCGGGATCGACAGCGTGCGGGCGTAGCCGGCCGACACCAGCCGGGCGTTCACGAACAGGTCGGGGCGCCGCGGCCGCTCCAGGTAGATGTACGCCAGCCAGCGTCCGTACTTATCGTGCAGCTGGCGGTCGTAGACCAGACGCACGCGCCGCCCTGTCAGCAGGTGCTTGGTATACGCCGAAGCCTCCGGGCCGAAGCACCCCACCGGCCGGTGCGGGTCGACCGTCTCGGGCGTGTCGATGCCGAGCAGCCGCACGTCCAGCGAGCGCGACCCGGCGCGCACCCAGACCGTGTCACCGTCGACCACGCGCGAGACCGTAGCCTCGGCCGGGGGCGGCCCTGACGCGTGCGCCCACCACCAGCCGGCGGCCGCCATCGCGGCGACGATCAGGAAGGGGATCAAGCGGGACATGTCGCCAAGCTACCGGGCGCCGCGGCAACGGGGTGGTCACGGATCGTGGCGAAACGGTGCCGGAGTCAGCCGGCGGCCGGCAGCGGCCAGAGCAGCTCGAAGCGCTCGAGGACGACCTCGGTGTCGTCCTCGGGCGGCGTCCCGGTCGACGTGAAGAAGCTGACATGTGCCTCACGCCAGTAGGCGAGGCTGCGATCGCCCTCACCCTCGGTCCAGGCGAACTCCTCGTCCACATCGGCGAAGCGGCGGATCTCGACGTGGGTGGTGCGGATCACGCACAGCGGCGCGCCGTTGCCGTCGAGGATCACGCTCAGCTCACCCGCGCGCGGGATCGGCTCGCCGTGCGCATATCCTGAGAGCAGGCTGGCCGTGGCCCGCTTCGGGCCGTCGCGCACCAGCAGGCCGAGCTCGGTCGCCATCCCGGGGTCGCTGCCGAACCCCCAGGCGGTGTGGTCGCCGTCGGTACCGGTCTCCGCGACGAACGCGCTCCAGAAGCGGCTGACACGATCGTCCGCCACTCGATGGTTCACCCGCCGGCCGGCGCGCGGCGCACGACCGGGTACCTGCCGTCCGTCTTGACCAGCGTGCCGTCGGCGATCAGCCGGTCGATCGCCTCCAGCACCTGGCCCTCGTTGCGGTGGGCGAGGCGGGCGTGGCTGTCGAGCTTGTGGTGGCCGGCGGCAAGCAGGTCGCGGGCACGGCCGCCGCGCAGGATCTGGGTGAGCCGCGTGCGCCCGACGGCGCCCCGCGTCTCCTCGACGCACAGCAGTACCGCCTCGCGCTCGTCCACCTGCAGCGGCGAGCGGGCGCGGGTGCCATGGTTGTCGCAGCACAGCTCGTCGGGCCGCGGCTCCGGCGTGTCACCGAAGTACCCGAGCAGGGCGGCGCGTCGGCAGCCGTCGCCCGCGGCGTAGCGGTCGATCGCCTTCAGCCGGTCCCAGCGCAGGTTCTGCTGGCGCTTCATGGCCACCATTGCAGCCGCCGAGTGGCGGCGGCTGAGCGTCGGCTCCGCCAGCCTTCCCGAGAATGCGCCGCTTCGGGCGGGGAACAGCTCCAGCGCCCCGGCCCGCTCCAGCACGGCGACGGCGACGCGGGGGTCGTCGGCGGGCACGTCCGACTCGGATACCCGGAACACCCCCGACGGGTCGGCGTTCGCCGCCAGCAGCCCATGCACCGAGCGCAGCTGCGCCTCGGTCACCTTCGCGCGGTCGATGAAGTAGGCGATCAGGCCCTTGTCGGCCGCGGTGTAGAGCAGCGTGCAGACCGCGGGAGCGCCGTCGCGGCCGGCGCGTCCCGCCTGCTGGTAGTACTCCTCGGGCGAGGAGGGGATCGTCCAGTGCACGACCGACCTCACGTCCGCCTTGTCGATGCCCATGCCGAACGCGGTGGTAGCAGCGACGGCCTCGAGCTGGCCGGCCAGAAACTGCTGGAGCGTTGCGGTGCGCTCGTGCGCGGGCAGGCCGGCGTGGTAGGGGGCGGCGCTGATGCCGTCGCCGAGCAGGTGGGCGGCCACCTGCTCGCAGGTCTTGCGGCGCCCGCAGTAGACCACGGCCGGCAGCCGTTCGCGGTCCTTCAGGTGCGCCAGCAGCATGCGCGGCTTGCCGGCCTCGCCGGCCACGTGCAGCACCTCCAGGAACAGGTTGGGACGGTCGAAGCCGGTGCGGGCCATGACCGGGTCGCGCAGCTCCAGCGCGGACACGATGTCACGAGCGACGCGCGGCGTGGCCGTCGCGGTCAGGGCCAGCGTCGCGGGGGTGCCGAGCCGCTTGCGCACATCCGACAGCCGCAGGTAGTCGGGCCGGAAGTCGTGGCCCCACTCCGACAGGCAGTGCGCCTCGTCGATCGCGAGGCGGTCGACGTTGGCCTGGCCGATCGCGTCCAGGAAGCGGCGGCTGGAGAAGCGCTCAGGGGCGACGTAGACCAGACGCGCACGGCCGGCGGCGATGCGGGCGAGGGCCACCCCCACCTGCTCGCCGGTCATGATCGAGGCGATCATCTCGACGTCGTCGTGCCCGCCGGCGCGAAGCGCGGCCGACTGATCCTGCATCAGCGCGATCAAGGGCGAGACGACCAACGTGACGCCCTCACCCAGCAGCGCCGGCAGCTGATAGCAGAGCGACTTGCCCGAGCCGGTGGGCATGATCGCGAGCACGTCGCGGCCCGACAGGGTGCCCTCGATCGCCTCTCGCTGGCCGGGGCGGAAACGCTCGAAGCCGAACAGCCGCTGCAGCTCGGCCGAGAGATCGGTGGTGGCGGTGCCCGCGCCCATGGTCGTCAGTGTCGCACGGATCACGGACACGGCGGACGCTGTGACAGCCCCGCCACCAGGTCGTGACGGCTACGCGGCAGCGCGGTCCGCGCTGGGCGCCACCGCGTGGCTGGGCTCACGCCGCAGCCAGTAGCACGCGACCAGCCCGATCGCGCTCAGCAGCGCGGCCGCGATGTACGTGTGCCGGGCCGCCGGCACCACCGCCGGCACGTGTGCTCCCTTGCGCTCGGCCGCCTTGATCGCCTGATCGGACAACGAGGCCAGGAACACGATGCCCGCCACGGCCGTGCCCAGACCGGCTCCCACCTGGCGCGCGAGCGGGATCGACGAGGTGGACTTGCCCTCACGGCCGGCGTCGCCGTCGGCCAGCACCACCTCGAACAGCGCCGGGCTGGCGATGCCCATGCCAAGGCCGGACACGGCGTAACACACGATCGGCAGCACCACTCCGCCCGCAGGCAGCGCCATCATGAGCGTGCCCAGGAACACCAGCAGCGAGCCGAGCAGGATCTGGTCGCGGGGCGGCGCTCCGATCCGTGCCGCCACCATCGAGCCCGTCGTCCACCCCAGCGTCGTCAGCACCAGCGCCACCGCCACCACCGCCACCGGCTCGCCGAACCCGACCTGTAGCTGCAGCGGCAGGTACACCTCGGCGCCAAGGAACGCTGACCCGGCCGCCAGCGCCGTCACGTTGGCGGCGATCGACACCGGGCGGTGTGTGAACACCGGCACCGCCGTGCGGCGCTCGTGCGCCAGGAACACGATCGCCGGCACCAGTGCGGCCAGCGCGACGGCCGGCTCACGGGCGGCCACCAGCAGGAACAGCACGGTGGTTCCGAGCAGCACCGGTCCCACCACGTTCAGCGGCTGGGGATCGTGCTTCGGCTCGTGGGCGGGGTGCGACTGCAACGCCAGGCGGGCCGCCCAGGCCACGATCGCAATCAGTGGCAGGTTCACCCAGAACACCCAGCGCCAGCCCACCGAGCCGGTCAGGGCGGCACCGAGTGCCGGGCCGATCAGGGCCGAGACGCCCCACATGGCCGCGTTCAGACCGAACGCCCGTGGGCGCAGCGCGTTCGGCACGTACAGCGCGAACAGGCCCAGCGGCACCGCGAACATGAACCCGGCGCCCAGCCCCAGCACGCCCCGAGACAGCGCCACCACCGGCATCGACGGCGCCAGCCCGCCCAGCACGTTCGCGGCCGAGAACAGCACGCAGGCGATCGCGAAGCTGCGGGCCACGCCGTAGCGGTCGATCAGCGCCCCGGCCAGCGGCAGCGTCATCACGATCGTCACCATGGTGGCGCCCACCGCCAGTGAGATCAGGTCGACGCCGCCGATGTCCTGCGCCGCGCTGGGCAGCGCGGTCACCACCATCAGCGCGTCCAGCGACCCCAGGAAGGTGGCGCCCAGGGCGGCCACCATCATCGCCCGGTAGGGCGACCGGAACAACGCGGCGTAGCTGGGGCTCACGCGCCCGCTCCGCGTGCAGGCCGGGAACCCACCGGGGTCAGACCCCCTGGTAGATCTTGTCCGTGACCGGGTAGGCCTTGACGACGTGCCGCTTGAACTGGAGCTCGTCGTAGCTGAGCCCGGCCGCCGCGCCCACCAGCTGGGCGAGGTGGAAGATGGGCAGGTCGAACTCCATGTCCGCCTCCCGTGATGCCTTGCCCTGCCAGGCGTCGAGCGAGAGGTGGCAGAGCGGGCACGGCGTCACCATCGCGTCCGCGCCGGCCTCCTTGGCCTCGGCCAGGGGCTGGATCAGCTCGCCCAGCGCCACCTCGGCGCGGGCCAGCACGATCGGAAACCCGCAGCACTTGATCTTGCTCGGATAGTCGACCGGCTCCGCGCCGCAGGCCTCGATGATCCGCTCCAGCGACTGCGGCCGGTCGGGATCCTCGAACCCCAGCAGTCGCGAGGGCCGCAGGATCTGGCAGCCGTAGAACGGCGCGATCTTGATCCCCGTGAGCGGCTTCTCGGCGATCTGCTTGAGCTTCTCGTAGCCGTCGCCCTCGGCGATCTCCCACAGCAGGTGGCGGACCTCGACGCCGCCCGCGTAGGACGCCGCCCCGACCTCCTTGAGGTTGCGGTTCACCCGCTGCAGCAGCTCGGGGTCGGCCTGCAGCTTGGCGTTGGCCTGGCGCAGGTTGAGCGTGCACACATTGCAGATCGTCATCAGCGTGTCCTGGCCGAGCTGCTCGGCCTGGCCGAGGATGCGGGCATTCAGGTGCAGGTAGTACTCCGGGCGCGCCTCGTGCACGTCGCCCGCGCCGCAGCACGTGAACCCGGGGATGTCGACCAGCGTCATCCCCAGCTTGTCCGCGATCGCTCGGGTGGAGGTGTCGAGCTCCTTCTGCGACAGGCTCGCGAGGCAGCCGGGGTAGTAGGCGTAGCTTGACTTCACTCGGATTCCTTTGCGTGTTCCGGGTCGGCGGGCGGCCTGGTCGGGCCGGCGTTCGCGGCCGCGAGGGTCGCCTGCTCCTGGGACTGGATCAGCTTGTTCAGCTTGCGCACCTCGTCCAGCTTCTTGGCCTTGTGCGGCTTCAGCGGATTCGGCACCTTGCCGGCCCGGGCCAGCCGCAGCGCGAACGGGATCTCCTTGATCGCGTTCACGGGCCCCACCGTCTCGGGCACGAGGTGGGTCTCCAGCAGGTAGCCGGTCTGGTGCGTGGACTTCACGAACACCTTCGCGTGGCGCGCGCCGCCGTCCGAGTGCATGCCCTCCTGGTAGATGGCGGCGCCGACCTTGGCGATCGCGTCGCGCGGGTGCACGCCCTTGGGACAGCGCTGGTTACAGAAGTAGCAGCGGGTGCAGTCCCAGACGCCGTGCGGCCCGTTGTAGATCTCGAGCCGGCTCTTGCCACCGCGGTCACGCACGTCGTTGACGAAGCGGGCGGCCTTGGCGAGCGCGGCCGGGCCGAGGAAGTCGGGGTCGGAGTCCATCGAGTTGCACTCCGACACGCAGCAGCCGCACTGGATGCACAGCGCCTCGGTCATGACGCGGTCGAGCTCCTCCTGCTGCACGCGCCACTCCTTGACCGGCGGCTCCTCGCCGCCGTCGTCCAGATAGGGCTTGATGGCGCGGAACTTCGCCCAGAAGGGGCCCATGTCCACAACCAGGTCCTTCAGCACCGGCAGGTTGCCCATCGGCGAGATCACCGGCACCTCGCCCGCCTCGACGACCGGGCGCATCGGCGTCTTGCAGGCCAGCACGGCGGCTCCGTCCATGCGCATGCCGCAGGAGCCGCACACCGCCATCCGGCAGGACTTGCGGTAGGTGAGCGACCCGTCCACCTCGTCCTTGATCACGTCCAGCACGTCCAGCAGGGTGGCCTCCTCGACCACGTCCACGCTGAACGTCTCGTGCCGGCTCTCGTCGGACTCGGGGTTGTAGCGCTCGATCTTGAGGGTTACCTGCACTCGTGCTCCTAGTAGCTGCGGACGGCGGGCTCGTACTCGGTGATGGTGACGGGCCGGTAGTCGAGGCGCACCTGGCCCTCATCGTAGAACGCCAGGGTATGCCGTAGCCAGGCCTCGTCGTCGCGGTCGGGGTAGTCCAGCCGGCTGTGGGCGCCGCGGCTCTCGGTGCGGGCGATCGCGCCGGTGACCAGGCAATCGGCCATCTCGAGCATCGAGCCAAGCTCGATCGCCTGGATCAGGTCGGTGTTGAAGTCCCGGCCCTTGTCCTGCACGACCACGCCCCGGGCGTAGCGCTCACGCAGCTCCTCGAGCTTCGCCTTGCAGGCCTCCAGCCCTTCGGCCGTGCGGAAGATGCCGGCGTTGTCATACATGGCATCGGCCAGCTCCTGGCGCAGGACGTGGGGACGTTCGCCGTCGTTCTTGTCGAGCATCCGGCCGATGCTGCGCTCGGCGATGCCTGCGGCAGACGGCGAGAACACGCCGCCGGTGCCGTTGCGCCGGACGTCCTGCGCGGCCGCCGCACCCGCCCGCCGGCCGAACACGACCGTCTCCAGCAACGAGTTGCCGCCCAGCCGGTTGGCGCCGTGCACCGACACGCAGGCGCACTCACCGGCCGCATACAGCCCGGGCATGAGGGTGTGCCCCCAGACGTCGGTGTCGATGCCGCCCATGTGGTAGTGCGATCCCGGCCGCACCGGGATCGGCTCCTCGATCGGATCGACGCCCGCGTAGTCCATGGCCAGCTCGCGGGAACCGTGCAGGCGCTCGTTGATGCGCTTGGCGCCGAGGTGGGTGAGGTCGAGCAGCACGCATCCGTCGACTCCGCGGCCCTCGTCGATCTCGGTCTGCTCCGAGCGCGACACCACGTCCCGCGAGGCCAGCTCGCCGGCGTTGGGGGCGTAGTTGAACATGAAGCGGTCGCCCTCGCTGTTTCGCAGGTAGCCGCCCTCGCCACGGGCGCCTTCCGTGATCAGCACGCCGTTTGACTTGAGGGTCGTCGGGTGGAACTGCATGAACTCCATGTCCTTCAGCGGCACCCCCGCCCGCCACGCCATCGACATGCCGTCGCCGGTGCAGGCATACGCGTTGGTGGTGCCGCGGTACATCCGCCCCAGGCCGCCGGTGGCCATGATCACGGCCGACGCCTCCACGCCCTGCACGCCGCCGCGCACCAGATCCCAGGCCGTCACGCCGACGCAGCGCTCGCCGTCGGTGACCAGGTCGAGCGCGAACCACTCCTCGTAGACCATGACGCCGCTCTTCACAAGCTGCTCGTAGAGCACGTGCAGCAGCACGTGGCCGGTGATGTCGGCCGCGTAGCAGGTGCGCGGTGCGCCGCCGGCGCCGAAGGGGCGCTGGGCGATGCGGCCGTCCTCGGTGCGCGAGAAGA
The DNA here is from genome assembly GCA_045806525.1 of Gaiellales bacterium. Taxonomy (GTDB): domain Bacteria; phylum Actinomycetota; class Thermoleophilia; order Gaiellales; family JAICJC01; genus JAICYJ01. The sequence goes on from JBJMJD010000001.1 coordinate 12,188, forward strand.
CCGCGCCCATGTGCTCCAGCTCGTAGATGTCGCCTGGCCCCTCCTCGCACATGACCGCGATCGCGTCCTGGTCGCCCAGGTAGTCGGAGCCCTTGACGGTGAAGAAGGTGTGCTTCTGCGGGTCGTCCTCGCCGGCGTTTCCGAGCGCGGCGTTGATCCCGCCCTCGGCGGCGCCCGAGTGGCTGCGCGTGGGGTGCAGCTTGGAGACCACCCCCACGTCGGCGCCGTAGCGCGATGCCTCGATTGCAGCCCGCATTCCGGCCAATCCGGCACCGACCACCACCACGTCGTGACGCACCATCAACGCCTCCGTGCTCGAGAGAACCGCTGTCTGCAGACTACCAAGCCGCACCGGCGAGCCGCGCTGCCAGGCGGGAACGAAGCTGTTGTTACAAGCTTTGTCACAAGCAAAGACAAACCCCCGACCTTCGGGTATCCTGGAGAGGCGCGCGACCCGCTCGTCGCGCTCTCATCTGGGAGGAACGTTGGCGAAGATGGCCTTTGCGCTACCTGCCGCACGGCAGGTGCACCACGACCTACCGCAGTCCGAGCTGCTCAGGCGAGCTCTGGCCATGCCGACAGCGCGCGCGACCGAGTATGGCGCGCCCAACGTCCAGACGCAGGTGCTGGCCCGCTCCAAGGCGAGCACCTTCATCGTCGCCGACGACCCCGACTCCTATCCGCACCAGGCCATCGACCGCGACGAGTGGCAGCGGGTGACCGAGCTCCAGAACGCCTACATCGCCGACCAGGAGATGATCGTTGTGGACGGCTACATCGGCGACACCGCCGAGCGCCGGGTGCCGGCACGCCTCTACGTGGAGGCGGCCAACGCCAACATCGCGGGCATGCAGGACGTCCTCTACTTCCACGACGTCGAGACCGGCGAGTTCGAGCCGGAGCTGCTTGTTATCTACACGCCCAACCTGACCGTGCCCGGCTACCCGGACGATCGCCTGATCGCGGTCAACCTCGATCTCTACGTCACCCGCGTCTTCAACTCCGATTACTTCGGGGAGTCGAAGAAGGGCGGCCTGCGCATGTGGAACCACCTCGTCTTCGAACGAGGCGGCCTGGCGCTGCACGCGGGCTGCAAGATGATCCCAACCGGCGCCGGCGTCAAGACCGGTCTGATCGTGGGACTGTCCGGCACCGGCAAGACCACCACCACGTTCACGCGGCAGAACGGATCGCTGCCGGTGCAGGACGACTTCGTCGCCTGGTGGCCGGACGGGTCGATCTCAGCCACCGAGGCCGGCTGCTTCGCCAAGACCTTCGCGCTCAACCCCAAGGACGAGCCGACCATCCACGGCGCGGTCACCAAGCCCGGCGCCTACCTCGAGAACGTCAGCCAGGACGAGCACGGCGTCGTCGACTTCTTCGACGAGAGCTACACCAAGAACGGCCGCGCCGTGTTCTCGTTCGCCGACATCGAGGCGGCCGAGGCGTCCTCCATCGAGCAGGCCGACTTCCTGCTGGTGCTGAACCGGAACGAGAACGTGATCCCGGCCGTCGCCAGGCTGGAGGGGCCGCAGGCGGCCGCCTTCTTCATGCTGGGCGAGACCACCGGCACAGCCGCCGGCGGCAAGGACGAGGAGGGCGTGTTCCTGCGCGTGCCGGGCACGAACCCGTTCTTCCCGATGCACCACGACGGCCAGGGCAACCGCTTCCTCGAGCTGCTCGAGCAGCACCCGATCGATGTGTACATCATGAACACCGGCCGCGTCGGCGGGCCTGAGGGCGAGAGCGGCTCCAAGAAGGTGCGGATCCCCCACTCCTCGGCCATCGTCAAGGCCATCGCCGAGGGCACCATCGAGTGGGAGGTCGATCCGGACTTCGGCTACAAGGTTGCCTCGCACGTTCCCGGTATCGACGCCGCGGACATCGACCTGCTGCAGCCGCGACGGCTGTACGAGGCGACCGGCCGCGCCGACGAGTACCGGCAGCGGGTTGAGCGGCTGAAGGCGGAGCGGGCGGAGTTCCTGGCCCAGTATCCGAGCCTCTCTGCCGAGATCGTCAACTCCGTACGCTAGCCACGGGCCCTGGGCAGCACGGCCTCGTCCGGTCGCAAAGCCGTGCGCGCCGGGAAGGTGAGCGTTACCGCCGCGCCCCCGGGCGGCATGTTCCGGGCCTCCGCCCGGCCGCCGTGGGCCTCGGCGATTGCGCTGGCCAGAGCCAGTCCAAGACCTGCACCGGACGACCGGTTGTCGGTTCGGTTGAACGGCCGGAACGCCGCCGCCAGCGCGGCATCGCTGAACCCGGATCCGCCGTCCTGCACCGTGATCGACACCGTGTTCGCAGCGGCTGTCGCGGTGATTATGACGTGTCCCGCAGGCGCACAGTGGCGGACGGCGTTGTCCAGCAGGTTGTCTATCGCCTGACGGACGCGCGTCGGATCGAGCTCCACGATCTCGTCGGCGGCCCGCACCACCAGCTGCACATCACGCTCGCCTGCCATCCCGGAAAAGGCCTCCGCGCGTTGACGTACCAGCGGCGCCAGCGGCGTCTGCACGCGCTCGACCGGCATCCGCCCCTCCACCGACCCTGCCATCGCGAGCAGCCCCTCTGCAATCGCGATCAGATGCCGGATCTCCGATGCGGCCGACTCCAGCGCCTCGCGCAGATCATGCGGGCTGCGAGGAGCGGAGAGCGCCGTATCGACCTCGGCCTTCAGGATCGTGAGCGGCGTTCGCAGCTCGTGGCTGGCGTTGGCCGCGAACGTGCGTTCAAGGCGGATGGCGGTCTGCAGCCGGTCGAAGGTTGCATTCACGGTCGTGGCCAGGACGGCCAGGCCGCGGTCGCCTGCGGGCACGGCGAGGCGACGGGCTGGGTCGGCATCCGTGATCGCCGCGGCCTCGGCGCTCATGCGCCGCACCGGCCGCAGCGCCGCGCCGGCAAGCAGCCAGCCGATCACCGACGAGGCCAGCAGCGCGATCGGCAGCGCGATGGCGAACAGCACCAGCAGCCGGGTCAACGCCTCCCGCGTGTCGCTGAGCGTGGCGCCCACCACCAGGTACACCCGAGCACCCCGCACGGTGGCCGGCACCTCCAGCAGCCGCGCCGCTTCGAGGCCCGGCGGCCGGCGGTCGGTCAACCACGCCCGATGGTGCCGCAGCTCCGTGCGCCCGAGCAGCGGCTCTCGTGCGACCGACCGGGTCGCCGCCAGGATGCGGCCATCGCCCTCCAGCACCTGGGCGAACGACTCGTCATTGTCGGCCAGGTGGCCGCTGGTCCGGGGGAGGGCACGCACGATGTCGCCCCCGGCGATCAGCGCCTGCGCCCGGGCGCGCAGCCCCATGTCCACTTGGGATCCCAGATCGCTGCGCACCTGGATGTACACGAAGCTGGCGACAGCCAGCGAAACCAGCGTCATGCCGGTGGAGAACGCGAGTGTCAGGCGGGCTCTAAGCGACATCCGGCTCACGCCTGTCAGCTCCCATCCGATAGCCGACGCCCCGCACCGTCCTCAGGTTCGCACAGCCGAACGGCCGGTCGATCTTGTCGCGCAGGCGGCCGACGTAGACGTCGATGATGTTGGAGCCACCGCGATAACCGCTCTCCCACACGGCTTCGATCAGCTGCTCCCGGGACAGCACTGCGCAGCGGTTGCGCATCATGAACTCGAGCAAGGCGAATTCCTTGGATGTCAGGTCGATCGGTGTAGCTCCCCGGGCGACCGTGTGGGCGGCCGGATCGAGGCGCAGGGAGCCGGCCGACAGCGCAGCCGGCCGCTCGATCGCGCCCCGCCGCACCAGCGCCCGCAGGCGCGCGAACAGCTCGGGGAACTCGAACGGTTTGGTCAGGTAGTCGTCGGCACCCCGATCGAGTCCCTTCACGCGGTCCTCCAGGTCGTGCCGCGCAGTCAGCACCAACACCGGCGTCCAGCAGCCCCGCTGCCGCAGTCGACCACACACCTCCAACCCGTCCAGGTCGGGCAGTCGCAGGTCGAGCACGATGCCGTTGTAGGCCACGCGGGCCGCCATTCGCAGGGCCTCGGCGCCGCTGCCGGTAGCGTCGACGGCATAGCCCTCCTCGCGCAGTCGGCCGGCGATGATCTCGTTCAGCCTGGTTGCATCCTCGACGACAAGAATCCGCACGCACTGACCTCCACGACCAGTGTACGGCGGCCTGCCTGGTGTGCGGTAAATGCGCCTCGCTGCTTTCATCGGCCGTTCAGATCGGCGTGGCAGGCTGGAGCCCTTCCCGTACTCAGTCAGAGGAGCGCGATCATGAACCGTCGATCCACCGTCCGCACCTGCATGCTCGGCGCCGGCATACTGGTCGCCGCCGCAGCGGCTTTCACACACGGCCGCACCAGCCCGGCCAACGCCGGCGGCGTCATCGATCCCGGGCACTTCGTGCGGCACATCACCAATCCGTACCTGCCATACAGGCCGGGGTCACGCTGGGTCTACGCAGGGATCAAAGACGGGGTCACGCAGCGCGACGTCGTCACCGTGCGCCAGCGCACCAAAGCGATCCTGGGGGTGACGGCCACCGTGATCACCGACGTCGCGACGCACCACGGGACAGTGCTCGAGCGCACCACCGATTGGTACGCGCAGGACGACCATGGGAACGTCTGGTACCTCGGTGAGCGGACCGCCGATTTCACCGGTGGCGGGGTCGACACGTCGGGCTCCTGGCAGGCCGGCGTTCACGGCGCCCGGCCGGGCATCGTGATGACCGCGCATCCGCAGGTCGGCGACACCCATCGGCAGGAGTACCTGGCCGGAGAGGCAGAGGACCAGTACTGGCTGGTCGACCTGAATCAGCATGTGACGGTACCGGTCGGGGCGTTTCGTCACGCCGCACTCACGCTGGAATGGTCGCGCCTCGAACCGAACGTGATCGATCGCAAGCTGTACGTCCGAGGCATCGGCGTGGTCAGCGAACGCGCGGCACAGGGCCCGCCGGAGGTCGCCGAACTGGTCAGCTTCACGCACCCGTGAAGCA
>JBJMJD010000002.1:0-12683 GCA_045806525.1 Gaiellales bacterium
GCCGCCCGCCTTCTACATGAAGCTGACCAATCCCGACAAGGCGTCGCAGGTGTCCGCTGCGGCCGGCCAGATACCCGAGGTGCAGAACTGCGGGTCGGCGCCGTGCGTCACCTACGGCAAGGAGATCGCCGACAAGGTGCTGTCGGTGACCAAGTGGGTGCTGTTGGTGCTGGGCGCGCTAATGGCACTGCTCGGCATCGCGGCGGTGGTGCTGATCGCGAACACGATCCGGCTCTCGATCTTCTCGCGACGGCGGGAGATCGAGGTGATGACGCTGGTCGGCGCCACCAACTGGTTCGTGCGGGTGCCTTTCGTGATGGAGGGGATTCTGACCGGGTTCGCCGGCGCCGCAGGAGCGGTCACGCTGCTCTCGATCGCCTACATCGGACTGACCAATCTGAACAACGGGCTGACCGACCCGGCGCGCACCTTCCCGGCCGGCGTGGTCGGCCTGGGCGCCGCCCTGATCGCGTTCGGGATGTTCCTGGGCGCGTTCGGTTCCGGGCTCACGCTGCGCAAGTTCCTGAGAATCTAGCGGTCGCGAATCGGGGTAGAATCCAAGGTCGTCATGGGGCGTCGCGGACTCATCTGGCTGGTGGCCGTGGTGGCGCTTCTGATCGCGTTCTTCGGCAGCTTTGAGCTGCACTCCCGCGGCGTCTCGACGGCGGGCGGGGACGGGACCGCGCAGGCCGCGACCGTGCGCGACCAGGTCGTGCGGGCGCTGCAGCAGTCCTACTACCTGCCGATCAACAAGGCGGTGCTGCGGGCTCACGGCCTGCACGGCGTGCTGCGGGCGCTCCACGACCCCTACACCCAGTATCTGTCGCCGCACGCCTACCAGCTGGTCGTGACCGAGGAGCAGTCGCGGTTCGTGGGCGTGGGCATGGCCTTCACGCACGCGCCGGGCGGCCTGGTAGTGACGGCGACGCTGCCGGGGCTGCCGGCGGCGGCAGCCGGGCTGCGCCGGGGCGACCTGATCACCCAGATCGGCCTGGAACCGCTCGCCCCGCTCAGCTACGGGAATGACCTGCGGCTGCTGCGCGGTCCGGCCGGAAGCAGGGTCTCGATGGTCGTCCGCCGCCGACGTCAGGCACCGCGCACCCTCACGCTGGAGCGCACGGCGCTCGACCTGCCCAACGTGTTTTCGAAGTCGATCCGCTACCACGGGCGCACCTATACCTACCTGCGGCTGCCTGGCTTCGTCACGGGCGTGGCGCAGCGCATCCGCGAGCTGGCCGAGCGCGCCAGCAGTGACCACCGCGCCGGCCTGATCCTCGACCTGCGGGGCAACATGGGCGGTCTGCTGGGGGAAGCCGTGAACGTCGCCGGCGTGTTCCAGGGCTCGGGCATGGTCGTTGCCATCCACGGCCTGCACCAGCCGCGGCACGTCTACTCCGCCGACGACCGGGCGGTCTCGCACCTGCCGGTCGCGGTGCTGGTGGACAGCTCCACGGCGAGCGCGGCCGAGGTGGTCGCCGGGGCGCTGCAGCGGGCTCACCGCGCGGTCGTCGTCGGCACGCGCAGCTTCGGCAAGGGGACGGTGCAGGCGGTGCAGCCGCTGCAGGGCGGCGGTGCCCTGAAGCTGACGGTCGCCGTGTTCTCACTGGCCGGCGGTGAGCGCGTCAACCGCCGCGGCATCACCCCGGACGTGCGGGTCGTGAACCGGCCGTTCAGCCGGGTCGACGAGGTGCTGCACAGGGCGCTCGGCGTGCTCGCCCAGCAGTGACGGATCACGAGCGGCCGCCGCCGGCGGTCTGTGAGGTCACGCGGCGCGGGAAGCTGCTGGTGGGCGAGCCGTTCTTCGAGCCGGGCCCGCCGATCACGCTGGGCCGGCGGGGATCGCTGCCGGCCCGGGAGGGCGACCTGGTGGCCGTCGAGGTCGAGGGTCGTAAGGCGCGGCTGCGGGAGGTGCTGGGCCGAAGCGACGACGTGTCCGCCGTGCTGCGTGGGGTGCTGGTCTCGGAGGGCGTGGCTATGCCCTGGCCGCCGCAGGTCGATGACGAGTTGGCGGCGTTGCCGGCCGACCCGTTGCCGGCTGACCCGTCCCGCGCCGACCTACGTGACAAGCTCACGTTCACCATCGACCCACCGGACGCGCGCGATTTCGACGACGCCATCTCGATCGACCGGGAGCAGGGCGGCCTACGGGTGTATGTGCATATCGCCGACGTCTCGGCGTTCGTGGTCGCGGGCGGCCCGATCGACGCGGAGGCATCCTGGCGCGGCTGCTCCGTGTATCTGCCCGGCCGGGTCGAGCCGATGCTGCCGCATGCGCTCTCCAGCAACGTCTGCAGCCTGCAGCCCGGGGTCGACCGCTACGCGGTCACGATCGAGGTGGCGCCGGACGGCGCTGCGACGGCCTACCGCAGCACCATCCGCAGCGACCACCGCCTCAGCTACCCGCAGGTGGAGCGGATCCTGGCCGGCACCGAGCCGGCTGCAGGCGACCTGCTGGAGGCGCTGCGGGATGCGCGCGACCTGTCCGGCCGGCTGCGTGACGCACGCTTCGCGCGCGGCGCCGCGCGCATCGACTCCCGTGAGGTCGAGTTCACGTTCGCCCAGGGACGGGTCGTCGACGCGGTCGCGGCGGCCGAGCACGAGGCGCACGCGCTGGTCGAGGAGCTGATGCTGATGGCCAACCAGCGGGTAGCGGAGATGTTGGCCGAGGCGCGCGCGCCCGCCCTCTACCGCGTGCACGAGGCGCCCGACCCGGAGGCGGTGGTGCTGCTCTCGGCGCGTCTGACCGAGCTGGAGGTACCGACGCCGCCGTTGCCCGACCTGCACACGCCCGCCCAGGCGGCGGCGCAGGCGGCTCGCATCAGCGAGCGGGTCACCCGGTACGTCGCCGCCGCCGAGCGTGGGCGCGTGGCCTTCCCGACGCTGGTGCTGCGGGCGCTGAAGCGCGCGCGCTACGACCCTCGCAACCTCGGCCACTCGGGCCTGGCCAGCACCGCCTACTGTCACTTTACGTCGCCCATCCGCCGCTACCCCGACCTGGTCGTGCACCGGGCGCTGCTGGGGCTGATCGGCGCCACCGAGCGCCCCCCGGACGATCCCGAGCTGCTCCAGCACGAGGGTGTCGTGAGCAGCGAGCGCGAGCGCGAGGCCGCGCGGATCGAGCGGCGCGGGGACGATGTCTGCCTGGCCTTCCTGCTCGAGCAGGAGCTCTACCACAGAGGCTGGAACGAGCCGTTCGAGGGCGAGGTGGTGGGGATGATCGAGGGCGCGCTGTTCGTCCGCTTCGGCGAGGTGTTCGAGGGATTGCTGCCGGTTCGGCGCCTGGGGCGGGAGCGGTTCGAGATCGACCGGTTGGGAGTCGCGCAGGTGGGACGCACCACGGGCCGGCGCCATCGGCTGGGCGATCCGATGGTTGTGCGTGTGCAGTCGATCGACCGGGCACGGGGCCGCGTCCTGCTCGATCGGATCGACCGGCAGCGCGGCTGAGGCACACTACTGCGGTGGCCGGCGCGCGAAGCATCGAGCGGAAGAGGCCACGGCGATCCCCGCGCCGGCTGCTCGTCATCGCCGGTGGGGTGCTGGCCGTGGCCGCGGTCGGGGGTGTCGCGCTTCTGGTTCTCCACGACGACGCGGTGCCGTTGATCAGCTCGGGGCCCAACCCGCGGACGCCGGTGGAGACGTTCACGGCCGCCTGGGTGGCCGGCGACTACCACACCATGTACCGCCAGCTGTCGCCGCGGGCACGGGCCGCCACCACCTATCACGTGTTCCGGCAGGCCTACGGGCAGGCGGCCACGGCGTCGACGCTGAGCTCGCTGAAGGTGACCGGGCCTGGTGTGATGGCGGCCGGCGTGGACACGGTGCCGATGGCACTGCACACCCGCGAGTTTGGACGGCTGCAGGGTGAGCTGCAGGTGCCGGTGGTGCTGGCCGGCAGCCGCTACCTGATCAGCTGGACGCCGGAGCTGGTCTGGCCGGGCCTGCAGCCGGGCGAGCAGTTGGTGAGCACGGCCAAGGCGCCCGACCACCGGGGAGCGATCCTGTCCACCAACCGGATGGTGCTGGCACGCGGACCGGCCGACGACCGGCAGTACCCGCAGGGGGCGCCCTTCTACACGCTCACCGGGTTCGTGCGAGCGCCGCAGACTGCCGCCGCGCGCAGGCAGCGGGTGGCGCGGGGCTGGCCGGCCAACTCCATGTACGGCCAGGGCGGCCTCGAGCACTCGCTGGACCCGGTGCTGGGTGGTGTCCCGTCGATCACGCTGCAGGCGCAGAGCGCCACCGGCACCCGGTTGATCGCCCACCATCCGGGCCGCCGGCCGCACGACGTCGTGACGACGCTTGACCCCACCCTGCAGATCTATGCGACCGACGCGCTGGACGGCCGCCTCGGCGGGATCACGATCATGGACGCCCGCAACGGCGCGGTGCGGGCCGCGTCCGGTATCGCGATGGACGCCGTGCAGCCACCCGGCTCGACCTTCAAGATGGTGACCGCCTCTGCCGCCCTGACAAAGGGCGTGGTCACGCCCGAGAGCAGCTACACGCCGGCCCGATACGCCCTGGTCGGCGGCTTCAAGCTGATCAACTTCCACCATGAGCTGTGCGGCGGCACGTTGGTGCAGGCGTTCGCCCAGAGCTGCAACTCGGTGTTCGGGCCGGTCGCCGTCGCGACCGGCGGTAAGCAGCTGGCACGCACTGCGGTGGCGTTCGGGTTCAACACCCGCTCGCACATGGCCTACCCGCTGGACGAGAGCGTGATGCCGTCGCAGAGCGCGCTCCAGAACCCGGTCAACCTGGGCGTGGCCGGCATCGGTCAGGGCGGCGTCTCGGCCACCCCGCTGCAGATGGCATCGGTGGGGCAGGTGATCGCCAGCCGTGGAGTGCTGCATCCTCCCTGGATCGCGCGTTCGCCGACCCGCATCCGCGATCGCCGCGCCAGCCGCCGTGTCATTACCAAGCACGTCGCGGACGACGTGGCCGAGATGATGCGGGCGGTCGTTGCCTACGGCACGGGCACGCTCGCATCCAGCTCGATCGCCACCGTCAACGGCAAGACCGGCACCGCGGAGCTGGGCCCCGGCGTCAAGAGCGACGCCTGGTTCGTCGGCTACGCGCCGGCCGAGGCGCCGCGGGTGGTGGTCTCGGTGCTGATCGTGCACGGCGGCGTCGGTGGCCAGACCGCTGCACCGATCGCTCGGCAGATGATCGAGGATGCCCTGCAGTGAGCGGCGTGCGCGGCATCGTCCTTGACATGGAGGGCGTGCTGCACGTCGACTGGTCACCGATCCCGGGGTCGGCGGCAGCCGCCTCCGAGCTGGCGGCCAACGGCATAGAGCTGGGCGTGCTCACGAACACGACGGGCAAGACGCGAGCGGCGATCGCGGAGCAGCTGGCCGGCATCGGCTACGAGCTGCCGGTCGAGCGGATCACCACGGCGGCGTCGGCCGCCGCCGAACACCTGCGATCCCGGCACGCGGGCGAGCGCGTGCATGCGCTGGTCGAACGCGGTGTGGTCGGCGAGCTGGATGGGATCGAGCTGGTGGATGACCCCGGCATCGCCGAGGTGGTGCTGCTGGGCGGTCCCGACCAGAGCTGGACGTACGAGCGGCTGAACGCCGTCTTCAGGGCGTTGCTGGGCGGCGTGCCGCTGGTGGCGATGCAGCAGAACCGATGGTGGCCGACCGCCGAGGGGCCGGCGCTCGACGCGGGCATGTTCGTCGTTGGCCTCGGCTACGCGGCGGCGATCGAGCCGGTGGTGGTGGGCAAGCCCTCGACCGAGATCTACCGCGGCGCCTGCCGGCTGCTGGGGGTCGATCCAACCGAGGCGATGATGGTCGGCGACGACCCGGAGTCCGACCTGGCACCGGCAGCCTCGATCGGCATGCGCACGTGCATGGTGCGCACCGGCAAGGGATCGTCGTTCGGGGTCGTCGACGTCGACCTCGATCTGGCCGACCTGGCGGCGCTGCCGGCGGCGCTGGTATCCTGACCGCCGATGCACCGCCGCAGCCCCAACATCGAGTTCGCCACATCGGTGATCCGCCGGCTGCGCTTCAGCATCTCGCGCGTCTCGCACTGACGAAGCCGGGTCCAGGGAGTGGTGCGCCCGAAATCGGCGTGCCGCTCAGCTGATCAGTCCGGCTTTCCGATCACTCGAGGGGTTCCATGCACGCGCGCACGCTGACGATCTTCAGGCTCTACCAGCTCTTCAACGGCATCATCTTCACCGGCCCGGTGTGGGCGGTGTACCTGCTCTCGCGAGGGCTGACGCTGACCCAGTTCGGCCTGGTCGAGGCCGCACTTCACGTCGGCATGCTGGTGGCGCAGGTGCCGACCGGAGCGCTGGCCGACGCACTCGGCCGCCGCCGGCTGCTGGTCGCCGCCGGCTTCTTCACCGCGGCCGGTGAGCTGGGCTACGTCTATGCGCCCGGGTTCGGGCTGATCTGCCTGGCCGGCGCCATCCACGGCGTGGCGTTCGCGCTGCGCACCGGGGCGGACGAGGCCTACCTGTTCGACGCGCTCGCCCACGACGATGCCCAGGCGCAGTTCCCTCGCATGCTCGGCGGCCTGTGGGCCGTGTTCCAGTTCGCGAGCGCGATCTCGTTCCTGGCGGGCGGCCTGATCGCGACCTGGTCGCGGCCGGCCGCGTTCTGGCTGACCGCGATCTGCGCGCTGATTGCAAGCGGGATCGCCAGCCGGTTGCCGGACGACGCCCGCGGCAGCGCCCGCGAGGGCCTGTCGGTCGCGCGCGGCGGGCTGTCGGCGCTTCGCCGCTCGCCGCGGCTGGCCGTGCTGACGATCGCGTGGAGCATCTACTGGGCGGCCTTCACCAGCGCGTGGTTCTACGCTGCGCCGCTGTTCGCCGAACGAGGCGCATCCGACGCCATGCTCGGGTTCGCCCTGGGCGGCGGCATGCTGGTGGGCGCCCTGTTCAGCTGGGTGGGCGGCCGCATGCACGACCGCACGTCGCTCACCGCCACCGTCGGGGGCACCTCGCTGGTTGCCGCGGTGGCGCTGGTGCTGGGCCCGGCGCTGCCCGGCCTGGCGCTGCCGGTGGTGATGCTGCTGGTCGTGGCGGGCCTGCCGGAGCTGGTCTACGTCACGCTCTCGACCTACCTGCAGCACAACACACGCTCCCAGTACAGAGCCACCTCGATGTCGATCGCCGAGGGCTTCTTCTCGGTCCAGATGCTGTGGCTGTTCCCGCTGGTCGGCTTCCTGATCACCCGAGACGGCTACGTCACCGGCTACGCCCTCTGCGCCGCCATGTCGCTGCTGGCGGCGGGCATGTTCATCGCGTCTCAGCGGCTCGCGGGCCTCGATCAGGCGGCCGAGCCGGAGCCGGCGACCGCGTAGAGTCCACCTGATGTCCGCGCCCGCCCGCAAGATGATCGCCGAGAACCGCAAGGCCCGACACGATTTCCACATCGTGGAGCGGGTCGAGGCCGGGATCGCCCTGACCGGCACGGAGGTGAAGTCGCTGCGCGACGGCGGCGGCAACATCCGCGAGAGCTACGCCCAGCTGCGTAACGGCGAGGTGTTCCTGGTCGGCGCGAACATCGCCCCCTACCGGCAGGGAAACCTCCAGAACCACGAGCCGGTGCGCGACCGCAAGCTGTTGCTGCACCGTCGCGAGATCCACCAGCTGGGCGTGAAGGTGGCGCAGCGGGGCATGACGCTGGTGCCGCTGGCGCTCTACCTGACGAACGGCAAGGTCAAGCTCGAGCTGGGCCTGGCGCGGGGCAAGGAGGGTGTGGACAAGCGCCACTCGATCGCCGAGCGCGACGCCCGCCGCCAGATGGAGCGGGCGGTCAAGGAGCACAACCGCCGCTGATCAGTGGACGCGTACTCGGGCCGGCCGCGGCCGGTCGTGAGGGCGCGTGTCCGACGGGCTGCGACGGTCACGGGCACCTGTCGGATGCGGCCGGGGGGCCGGCGGGGCCGGCCTGCGCCACCAGCCACCGCCACCGCCACCGCCGCCACCACCGCCGTCCGACGGGCCGTCATCGGGCGATCCGCGGTCGACCAGCTCGACGACGCGGGCCAGCAGCGCCGTCAGCACGCCCGCCGCGCCCAGATCGACCAGGAAGTGCACCAGCGTCACACGCGGAATCTACCCCTGATCGCACGCCGGTATGCTCGGCCGATGCGAGCTGTACGCACCATCACCGTCGTCGGCTGCCATGCCGGCGGTGAGATCGGAAACGTGGTGGTGGGCGGTGTGCTGCCGCCGCCGGGTGCAACCGTGTTCGATCAGATGCGCAACCTGCAGCAGCACGGCGATGGTCTCCGCAAGCTGCTGCTGCACGAACCTCGCGGCAGCGTCGCCTGCCACGCCAACCTGGTGGTGCCTGCGACGCAGCCGGGCTGCGATGCCGGCTTCATCATCATGGAGCCGACCGAGTACCCGCCGATGTCGGGCTCCAACACGATCTGCACGGCCACGGTGCTGCTGGAGACGGGTGCGCTGCGGATGCGCGAGCCGGAGACGGTGCTGCGGCTGGAGGCGCCGGGCGGCGTGATCGAGGTGCGCGCCGCCTGCAGGGACGGCCGCTGCGAGAGCGTCGAGTTCAGCAACGTGCCGTGCTTCGCCGACCGCCTGGATGCGCCGCTGGAGGTGGAGGGGCTCGGCACGCTCGCCGTCGACGTCGCCTACGGTGGGATGTGGTACGCGATCGCCGACGCGCGCGCGCTTGGGTTCGCGATCGATCCCTCGGAGGCGCGTGAGCTGTCGCTGGCGGGCGAGCGGATCCGTGCCGCCGCCCGCCAGCAGCTGCCCTGCACGCACCCCGAGAACCCGGAGATCTCGGGCGTCAGCATCGTCCAGATGGCGGAGCCCTGGCGGGGGGTGGGGGAGGTCACCCGAAACGCCGTGGTCGTGGCGCCGGGGCGGCTCGACCGCTCGGCCACCGGCACCGGCCTGTCGGCGCGGATGGCGGCGCTGCACGCGCGCGGCCAGATGGGCGTGGGCGACACGATGTCCCACGCCTCCGCGATCGGCTCGGCGTTCGCAGGCCGGATCGTGTCCGAGACGACCGTGGGCGACCGGCCGGCGATCGTGCCCGCGATCCGCGGCAGCGCCTGGATCACCGGCATCACGCAGCTGATGGTGGATCCCCGCGACCCGTTCCCCGAGGGCTACCTGCTGTCGGACACGTGGGGCGTCAGCGGCCGCGACGATCAGTGACGCTTCGGGATGACCACCGTGCCGGCGATCTTGTCCTGCAGCGTCTGCTTGCGCTTCGTCCAGATCACCATCAGGTAGCCGATGCCGAACGTGAGGCTGGTCAGGAAGGTGGCCAGGTAGCGGCCGCTGGCACGGGCGAAGCTGATGCGGTTTCCGTCCAGGTCGGTGATGACAAGTCCCAGGGCGCGCTGGCCGACCGTGGCCTGGCGCGCCGAGCTCTGCAGGATGGACGTGTAGAGCCAGGTCGTTATCGTCGAGGCCAGCAGCAGCAGGCCGAGCGTGACCCAATCGCCGTGCCAGTGAATGTGGACGTTATTGCCGGCATCGGTGGTGGTGGTCACCGTCGGCTGGTTGTAGGAGACGAGCAGGTCGGTGACGACGTTGAACGGGATCGCGATGATCAACTGGTCGATCAGCCAGCCGCCCAGGCGCGGCCAGAAGCCGGCGTAACGGGCGGCGGCGACCGGAGTGGCCGGCAGGCTGCCGACGCTGCCCACCCAGGAACCGCACTGCGGGCAGAACGTGGCATCGTCGAGATGGGGGCTCCCGCAGTGCTGGCAGTAGGGCACGCGGCGACCCTATCAGCGGTCGCAGATGTGGCCGCCGGTCACTCCGGCGCCTGCGACCACCGAGCATGTGATAGGTGTTGCCCATGACTGAAACGCTTCCCGTCTTCGAAGGCCGGATCCCTTTCGGCGGAGCCGAGACCTGGTACCGGATCGTCGGTGAGGGCGAGCGCCCGGGCGCTCTGCCACTGCTGCTCCTGCACGGCGGGCCGGGCGGCACGCACGACTACATGGAGCCGATGGCGGAGCTGGCGCGGGACGGCCGCCGCGTGATCTTCTACGACCAGCTGGGCTGCGGGAACTCGCCGCACCCGAGCGACCCCGGCAAGTGGACGCTGCAGCTGTTCCTGGACGAGCTGGCGGCGGTGCGCGACGCGCTCGGCCTCGACCGCATCCACCTGCTGGGCCAGTCGTGGGGCGGCATGCTGGCCCTCGAGTACATGCTGACCGGACCCGAGGGCGTTGCCGATCTGGTCATCTGCGACTCCTTGTCGAGCGTGCCGCTGTGGATCGCCGAGGCCGAACGGCTGCGGAGGCTGCTGCCGGATGCGGTGCAGGAAACGCTGCTGGCACACGAGCAGGCCGGGACGACTCACAGCGACGAGTACCAGGCCGCCTGCGACGTGTACTCCGACGAGCACGTCTGCCGGGTGCGGCCCTATCCGGACTACGTGGCGCGGTCGTTCGACCAGCTGCCGAACGAGGTCTACCTGACGATGTGGGGGCCGAGCGAGTTCTTCTGCACCGGCTCGCTGCGCGAGTGGGACGTGACCGTGCGGCTGGGGGAGATCGACGTGCCGACGCTGGTCGTGTCGGGCCGGCACGACGAGTCAACGCCGCTGGTGTCGCGCACCGTCCATCAGGGCATCAAGGGCTCGGAGTGGGAGGTATTCCAGAACAGCTCCCACGTCCCACACGTGGAGGAGCCGGAGCGGTTCCTGGAGGTCGTCGGCGGCTGGCTGGAGCGGCAGGAGCGGCGCGGCTAGAATGTGACTGTACCTCCAAGGGGGCGACCTGGTTTCGACACGGTCGATTTTCGAGGAGGGTTGCAAGCCGAGGTTCCAGGTGGCCTCGTAAAATCCCTGGAAAACCGCAAGTGCGGAATCTGATCTCGCACTCGCTGCCTAATTAATTAGGTAGCGCATCGGCCCCTCCAGCCCGCGGGAGGGATCCCCGGTGTCAGCTAGCGGGCTCGCCGTGAGGGGGAGCGCCTACGCCGCCGATCGGGACTTCAAAGAGGGGCTAGTTCGTGCGGTGGCCCGTCCGGGGGCAGCCGCCGGGCGAAATTCAATCCCGGACTACGCTTGTAGACGCTCTCTTCGTGCGGTCGTGGACGCGGGTTCGATTCCCGCCGCCTCCATCCCTGTATCCCAATTCCAATCCAGTTTGTGTGCAATGTCACGCCGCCGCGATGGCCTCCTACGGGCGGCACTGCGAACAGCGTGCGCTGCTGACCACCGGATGTCGAGCGCACAATGATCTTGCGGCCATTGAGTGTGACGTAGGCGTCGGTCGACCCGTCGGGCGACCAAGCGTTTCCGATCCCCTTCGTCGCGTCCTCGTCGACGGTGTGCCGTCCGCGCAGGCAGCGCCCTCCAGGTAGACGATCGGACGGTCGCCGCCGCCAGCGCCCGATCGCGCACCATCTGCACCAGGAACTGGCCCAACCGGCGCTCGTTCGCGGCGAACAGGGACTCGATCTGATTCGATGCGGCCGACTTCGCGTGACCGTCATCGTGTGACCGACCATACAACCACGATGCCGCAGCGCCGCGAAGTGTGACACGCCCCCTCGAGAGTGGGCCCGCACACGATCGGGCTCCTCCGCGAAAACGTCCAAGTGCGCGGTCGCCCTCTACGTCACCTCGTCGCCGCATCTACCGAGCGGCTAAGTTGCGTGCGCGACCTCACCCCGAGCTTTCGATAGGCGCGCGTGAGGTTCGATTCGACGGTGTGCTCGGAAATGAACATCGCGGCAGCGATCTCGCGGTTGCGAAGGCCATCGACGGCCAGGTCGACGACCCGGCGCTCCGTCGTCGTGAGATCGTCCTGGGCCGGCGCGCGGCCCCCGACACGGGTCGCCTCCCGAGCAGCTCGCTTACCCCAGGCAGAGGCGCCGATCTCCTCGAAGACATCGCGCGCCGCGGCGAAGGTCTCCCGAGCCGCGCGCTTCTGCTTCGCGCGTCGTTCGACTGCACCCTCGACGAGCAGGCAGCGTCCCACTTCGAGCGGGGATAGCCGTTCGGCAATGGCGCGCGCCTCCCGCACCTCCGCCCGCGCTTCGATGGTACGCCCCTCGGCCGCAAGCAGCAGGGCACGGCAACGAAGGCCCGCCATCGCCGGCCAGACCGCATGGGGTCGCGTCGCTTGCATCGTCAGGCGCTCCATCCGACGCCAGGCGTCCTCCCTGCGGCCTGCCGCGAGCAGCGCCTCGACGTGATCTCCCTCGAACTGGAACGACCAGTTGTTGATGCCGTGCCGCTCACAGGCATCAGCCGCGATATCGAGATGTGAAACGGCCTCGTCCCACCGCTCCCGCACAACTGCCACATGTCCGAGCACGGTGTGCGCCGGTGCCGCCGCCCAGGATCCCGGCCGGCTACCGAAGAGCGCGGCCATGTCCTCGAGCTCAGCCAGATCAGGGTCGTTCGCGTCGCGGGTTGCATGGATGCATAGCATCGCGAGTCGGCCGAGGCCCGCGGTGTACGGCTCACCGAGCTCATCGCCGAGGCGACAACAGCGCTCGGCGTGGAACTGCGCCTCGGTCAGGCGCCCCGCGTACCAGTACGTGGCTGCGAGATGTACCTGCAGCTCAGGTAGGACAACGACCTCGCCCCGCTCCTCGCAGTCGGTGACCAAGGCGTGGAATCGGCCGAGTGCCTCGTCGTAGCGGCCCATGTCGACCTCTGCGCATGCGCGAAGGAGATCCACTCCCTCGTAGACGGTGCTGCGCCCGAACCGGCGCTCCA
>JBJMJD010000003.1:0-6207 GCA_045806525.1 Gaiellales bacterium
GCCAAGGCCTTCTACTCCGCGCTGTTCGGCTGGGAGGCAACCGACAATCCCGTCGGCGACGGAATCACCTACTCGACGATGTCGCTCGGTGGCAAGGACGTCGCTGCGATCTCCCCCCAGCCTGAGGCGCAGCGGGACGCCGGCGCGCCGCCGGCCTGGAACTCCTACGTCACAGTGCAGAGCGCCGACGCCGCACTGGAGCGAGCCGGGCAGCTGGGCGCCACCGTGCATGCCCCGGCCTTCGACGTGATGGACGTCGGCCGGATGGGAGTGATCCAGGATCCCCAGCAGGCTTTCGTGCTCGTGTGGGAGCCGAAGAGTCACCTCGGTGCATCGCTGGTCAACACCGCGGGTGCGCTGTGCTGGAACGAGCTGGCGACGAGCGACGTGGACGCCTCCTCCGGCTTCTACGGTGAGCTGTTCGAGTGGACATATGAGCCGATCGAGGACTCGCCGATCCCGTATCTCATCGCCAAGAACACGGACGGCCACAGCAATGGCGGCATCCGGCCCCGCCAGGAGATGGAACCGTCCTATTGGCTCGTCTACTTCGGTAGCGACGATCTCGAGGCCGACGTGGCCAAGGCGGGCGAGCTCGGCGGCAACCAGCTCGTCGAGCCGATGGACATCGGGCCCGGGCGGATCGCCGTGCTCCAGGACCCGCAGGGCGCGGTGTTCGCGCTGTACAGCGGCCAGTTCGACGACTAGCTTCGAGTTCAGCGATAAACCTGCGTGCCGGGCGCTCGCGCGCGGCATACTGAGCCTGTGCGAACGCGAGCGCTCGGGACGATCGCCGTTGTGGTTGGTTTCTGCGCGGGTTGTGGGCAACAGCAGGCGACGGTCAACGGCAACCACAATCAGCGCCAGCAATCAGCGCCGCCGAACGCGCCGACGCTGCATGGCCATCCGCAGGCGATCGAGCCAGTGGCCGGAGCCGGCGGGCAGTCCGACCAGGCCGCGGGCGGTGCCGGGCCGGCGGCGGTCAGCGTCGGGCCGAGCAGCGGCCCGCTCCCGCAACCCGTGTCCGACGCCGAAATCCGGCGCGAGCTCGCCGCCAGCGGACTCGCGGCCCGCTCCGCCCAGGCCGCGCTGACCAAGAACGGGCTGGCCCTCAGCCCGGCCGGCGCGCCGGCCGTCGTGCAGGAGGTGATCCAGGCCGGCAACCAGATCGCGCACCTGCCCTACGTGTGGGGCGGCGGTCACGGACGCTTCATCGACACCGGCTACGACTGCTCAGGATCGATCAGCTTCGTGTTCGCCGCCGCCGGCATCCTCAACACGAGCATGACCTCGGGCGAGCTGGCCAACTGGGGGCAGCCGGGACCCGGCAAATGGATCACGGTGTTCGCCAACAACGGCCACACGTTCATGTACATCGCCGGCCTGCGCTTCGACACGGTGGCGCTGGCCCAGACCGGCAGCCGCTGGTCAAACCGCTCGGCCACCGAGTCGAACCTGAACATGTTCGCCGTCCGGCACCCGCCTGGGCTGTAAGCGGGCCGTCGGCTCAGGCCGCCGCGGCGTCGCGCTCGTCGCAGAACGCCAAGAGCAGCTCAATCAGACGCTGCGGCGCCTCGACCTGCGGGCAATGGCCGACACCCTCGAGCAGCTCGAGGCGTGACCCGGGCACCTCGCTCAGCACCCGCTCCGCGCCCTTGTGGAATACGAGCCGGTCACGGTCGCCCCACACGAGCAGAACCGGCGCCGTAATCCGGCCCAGCTCGAACGGCGAGCGCAGCTCGGGGATCAGCCGCTGGGCGATGTCGAGGTAGCTCGCCACCTTGGCCCGGTGGCGGTGGTGGTAGGTGAAGGCGCTGATCACGCCTGGGTCGATCGAGCGCGGCGAGGCGAACGCGAGCTGCACGTAGAGCCGTGCCACCGCGGCGCGCAGCACGGCGCCCGGCACCGGCGCAGGCAGGGCCAGCAGCGATTTGAGCAGCGGGTCGCGCTGCACCAGGTAGAGCAGGCGCGACATCATCAGCCCGGCCGGCGCCACGGCGACCACACCGGCCAGCTTGCTCCCCCGCCGCTCGGCCAGGCGCAGCGAGACACACCCGCCCAGCGAGTTGCCCATGGCCAGCACTGGTGCGCCGCTGCGGCCGCCGGCGTAGCGGAGCGCCGCGGCCGCGAAGGCGTCGAGCTGGGGCAGGATCGCATCGGGCGTGAGCTCGTCGGCGGTGCCGAAGCCCGGCAGGTCGAACGCCATCGCCCGATGACCCCGGCGCGCCAACCGGGCGAGTACGTGGCGCCAGGTGTCGGCGCTGTCGGCGTAGCCGTGGAACATGATCACCGGGACGCCGTCGCCCTCCAGCTCGAGCACGCGCGTCTCATATCCGGCTAGGCGCAACCGATGTTCGATCAGCGGCTCGATCATCCGGCTGCCGCCGGCGCCGGCTCCGGGGCGCCGTAGGTGACGAAATCGCTGCTGCGGACCAGGAGCAAGCCGAGCACCGCGCCGACCAGCGCGACGATCCCGGCCACGAGCAGGATGTCGTTCATCGCGCCTGCGAACGCGGCGTGAATGGCCTCCGCGGCGCGTGGGCGCAGCGACCCGGGCACGCCATGCAACACCTGGCCGGCGCCCCCGGCCGCCACGGCATGCGAGATCTCCGCGGCGCGTCCGCCGGCCGGCGTACCGGCCAGGCTCGGGGTCAGCTTGCTCGTCAGCACGTTCTCGAAGATCGCCCCCAGCACGGCGATTCCGGTCGCGATCCCGACCTGGCGAAACGTGTTGTTGATGCCACTCGCCATCCCGCTGCGCTGCGGTGGCACGACCCCGATCGCGGTCGAGGCGAGCGCCGGGTTGACCAGGCCGACGCCGGCGCCGGCGACGATGAAGCCGGGGAGCAGCGCGGTCCAGTCCGAGGACACGGTCAGCCCGCGCATCAGCAGCAGACCCACGCCGGTCATCAGCAGACCCGCGCTGAGCAGGAACCGCACCGGCACACGAGCAGACAAATTGCCAGAGGCAGCGGCGACAAAGAACGACACGACGGTGAAGGGCAGGAAGCGCAGCCCGGTCTGCAGCGGCGAGAGGCCGAGAATCGTCTGTATGTAGAGGACGAGGTAGAGGAACATCGCGAACATCGCCGAGGAGATCGTGAACGCGACGATCGAGGCGCCGGAGAAGGTCGGCTTGCGGAACAGCGTGAGATCGAACATCGCGCCCGGCTGCCGCAGCTCCGCAACGAGGAAGGCGATCAAGAGCAGCACGCCGCCGGTGAACAGACTGACGATCAGCGTGCTCCCCCAACCTTCCGCGTTACCGCGGATGATCGCGAACACGATTAGGAACAGCGCGCCGGTGAACGTTACGGTGCCGATCCAGTCGACCCTCCGGCCTTCCGGATGCTTTGACTCAACGATCTTGGCCTGGGCCAGCAGCACGCCGACGATCCCGATCGGAACGTTGATGTAGAAGATCGAGGACCACCCGAAGTCCTCGGTGAGAAAACCGCCGAGCAGCGGCCCGACGGCGGCCGAGGCGGCGATCGTCGCGCCCCACGCCCCGAACGCGGTGCCGCGCTCACGCCCATGGAATTCCTGGGCCAGCAGCGCCAGTGAGGTCGCGAACATGATCGCCCCGCCGATTCCCTGCCCGGCCCGGGCGAGGATCAGGAACAGCGAGCTGGGTGACAACGCACACAGCAGCGAGGTGAAGGCGAACAGGCCGAGGCCGATCGAGAAGAGCAGCCGGCGCCCGAACAGGTCGGCCAGCACGCCGGCGGTCAGCAGGACCGAGGCCAGCGTGAGCGCGTAGGCGTCGATCACCCACTGGATGTCGGAGAAGCTGGCCTTCAGATCGGTCGCGATCTTGGGCAGCGCGACGTTCACGATCGTGATGTCGAGCAGCAGCATGAATGTGCCAATGCACACCACGATCAGCGTCCACCACTTACGCTCCATAAGCAGGATCGATGTTAAACGACTGGCTGGCTCGCCAACCGGTTGGGAATCCCCGTCATCGGTGGTGGTTCATTCCCCGGTCCGGAGATCGAGAAACGGACGAATTTGTTCGGGCTGCGGTGCGAGCGCAGTAGCATTGCCGTGAGCCCCGCCAGGGCGGGCGGACGTCAAGGGGAATTTGTTGACGAGCGCGGTCTATACAACGATTGAGCCGACGCGCGGCTATGCGCGGTCGGGGGATGTCCATATCGCCTACCAGGTGCTGGGGTCGGGTCCGGCCGAAATGGTGCACGTGCTCCCCTTCGCAACCCCTGTCGAGGTGGGCTGGGAGCTTCCGCAGATTGCCCGCTGGTGGGCCCGGATTGGCTCTTTCAGTCGCTCGATCATCTTCGACCAGCGCGGCGTCGGCTCCTCGGACCGCCCTGACCCGCCGCCCACGGTCGACGAGCAGGTGGAGGATCTGCAGGCAGTGGTCGACGCCGTCGGGGCTGAGCGCTTCGTGCTCGCCGCCTACTCCCAGGCCTCCCCCGCCGGCATCGCCTACGCCGCGCGCAACCCGGACCGCGTGACCCGGCTCGTGCTCTACGCCGCCACCGCGCGCGTCATGCACGCCCCCGACTACCCGGAGGGGCGCACGATCCCGCAGGCGCGCGAGTGGGTGGCCGGGCTGTCTTCGGGTTGGGGCAACGGCGGCACGCTGGATCAGAACCAGCCGAGCGTGGCCGGCGACACCGCCATCCGCGAGTGGATGGCGCGCGCCGAGCGCACGCTGGGGAGCCCCGCGATGGCGGTCAAGATGGCCCAGGCCCTCGGCGCCGCCGACGTGCGCGAGGAGGCCAAGTCGCTACAGATGCCGACCCTCGTCCTGCACCGCCGCGACGATCCCGCCATCCCCATGGCGCAGGGCAGGTGGCTGGCCGAGAACGTCCCCAACACGCGCTGGATCGAGCTCGAGGGCGCCGACCATGCCCTGTACTTCGGCGACACCAGCCTGGCCATCCAGGAGATCCAGGAGTGGGCCACCGGCACGCGGCCCGCCCACCGCGCTGAGCGTGTGCTGACGACGCTGCTGTTCACCGATATCGCGGGCTCGACTGAGACGGCCGCCGCGCTCGGCGACACGAGCTGGCACGACCTGCTGCAACGCCACGACGCCGAGGTGCGCCGCGAGCTGCGCTACCAGGGCGGCACCGAGCTGAACACGGTCGGCGACGGGTTCCTAGCCGAGTTCCCGACCGCCACCGCGGCCGTCTCGGCAGCTCGCGCCATCCGTCGTCGCGTCGCCAACCTCGGCCTCGCCGTGCGCGCCGGCATCCACACCACGGAATGCGAGCGGATGGGCGCCGACGTCGGCGGCGTCGGCGTACACATCGCCGCCCGCATGTGCGCCCTCGCCGAACCCGGGGAGATCCTCGTCTCCGGGACGGTGGCCGATGTCCTGCTCGGGTCGGGCATGCCGCTGACCCCGCGGGGCGAGTATGAGCTGAAGGGTGCTCCGGGCCGCTGGCGGGTGTGCGCGGTGGATGAGCGCCGGCGCGAGCCGAGGGAGTAGCGCCCTGGCCGGCCAGGGTGGCTCGGCCTAGGCCCGACCGTAGACCGGGATCTCGGCGCCGCTCGTCGGAGACGTGTCGTCGCCGAGCAGATGGGAGATCACGCCGGCGATCTGCGCCGGCTTGACCCATTTGTCGTGATCGGCGTTCGGCATCGAGGAGCGATTGGCCGGCGTGTCGATCACGCTGGGCAGGATCACGTTGCAACGGATGCCGTCGTTTTTGTACTCGGCCGCGACGGCCTTGGCGAACGCGATCACGCCCGCCTTTGAAGAGACGTAGCCGGCCGCGCCCGGGAACGGGTGCAGCGCGGCGCGCGTCCCGACGCAGACGATCGCGCCGCCGCCGGCCTCGAGCAGCTTCGGCAGAACGGCCTGGGTGACGAGATACGTGGGCCGGAGGTTGAGACGGAACTGCTTCTCGAACTCGTCGAGCGGCGTCTCGTGCACCTTGCCGCCGGCGGCGAAGCCGCCGACCAGGTTGGCCAGGCCGCGCAGCGGCGCCTCGGCGTCGTCGCTGGCCTTGGCGACCACCCCGGCCACCGCCGCGGCGTCGAACAGGTCGGCTTGCACGAGCTCCAGGCGGTCGTGCGGCTGCATGCGTTCCAGCTCGCGCTCGACGACCCACGGCACCACCACGCGCCAGCCGTCGTCGAGCAGGCGCGCCACCACGGCCGACCCGAGACCGCCGGTTCCGCCGGTGATGATCGCGGTGCGATTCATGGCGCGCACTCTATCTGCCGTCCGCCCCC
>JBJMJD010000004.1:0-9724 GCA_045806525.1 Gaiellales bacterium
ATGATGCTGTTCGGCGAGAAGTACGGCGACCAGGTGCGCGTGGTCGAGGTGCCGGACGTGTCACGCGAGCTGTGCGGAGGCACCCACGTCCGCTCGACGGCCGAGATCGGCCCGTTCGTGATCCTGCGTGAGGCCAGCTCCTCGCAGGGCGTGCGGCGGATCGAGGCGATCACGTCGCAGGCCGCGTTCGAGTACCTGCGCGATCGTGCCGACCAGCTGGAGGAAGCCGAGCACGAGGCCGCCGCGCTGCGCGCGGAGCTCAGGAAGTCGGGCCGTGACGGCAACGCACCGCCCTCCGGCGTGGGCAACGGCCGCGAGGCCGGCCTGGTCGAGTCGGCGTCCGAGCAGGATGGCGTCCGGTTCGTCGCCGCGGTCGTCGATGACATCGACGCCGACACCTTGCTGGCCATCTCCGACCGCGTGAAGGCGCGCCTCGCCCCGGCGGCGGTGGTGCTGGGCAGCTCGACCGAGGGCAAGGTGCATCTGGTCGTGGCGCTCGACCAGCCGGTCGTCGACCGCGGTCTCTCGGCGGTCGACCTGATCCGCGAGATCGCGCCGATCGTCGGCGGTGGCGGCGGGGGCCGTCCCACCATGGCACGAGCAGGCGGCAAGGATCCGGCTCAGCTGGCGACAGCGATCGCAGCTGCCGAGACCGCCATCCGAGAGCGGCTCAGCTCACCCGGATGAAGGTGCTCGCGCTCGACTACGGCCGAGCCCGCACCGGCGTGGCGGTGAGTGACTCCACCGGCACGCTGGCGCGGCCGCTGACGGTGGTGCAGAAGGCGGGCACCGCGGCCGGCATGCGGGCGCTGCTCGAGCGGATCGCCGAGCAGCAGCCGGAACTGGTGGTGGTGGGCCTGCCGCTGACGCTGCGCGGCGAGCAGGGCGAGCAGGCCCGCGAGACGCTGGCGTTCGTGGCACGCTTGCGCGGTCGCTGCCCGGTTCCGGTCGAGACCTACGACGAGCGCTTCACCACGACGCTGGCCGGGCGCACCAGCGGATCGAAGCACGGCGATGATGCGCTGGCTGCCGCCCACCTGCTCGAGGGGTACCTGACACGGCTCGCCGGCTGATCGCCCTGGCCGTCCTGGTGGCGGCCGTCCTGCTCGTCTACGAGGGCGTGCGCCGCGTCCTGCCCGACTCCTCGAAGCCGGCGGCCGACCCCCATGGTCCCGTGATCCCGGTCGTGATCCCGAGCGGCACCGATGCCGGTGGCATCGGCAGCATCCTGCAGCAGGACGGCGTCGTCAGCGACGGCGGTCGCTTCCAGAACTACGTGAAGGAGCAGGGCCAGGGGTCGTCGTTCAAGGCCGGCCGCTACCAGTTCCGGGCGGGTACCGACTACGACGTGATCATCCGCGCTCTCGACGGCGGCGCCGTGCAGGTGCGGCTGACCAGGCTGGTGGTGCCGGAGGGGTTCCGAAACAGTGAGATCGCTGCGCGGGTGCCGACGGTCGGCATCCCGACGGCTGCCTACAACCACGCGCTCGCGCGGGCGAACCCCCCGGCCGGGTTCGGCCACCCGCGCACCATGGAGGGATTCCTGTTCCCGGCCACGTATCCGGTGCGGCCGCATGAGCGCGCGGCCACGCTGATCGCCCAGCAGGAGGGCGCCTTCCAGCAGCAGTTCTCGCAGGTGAACATGAGCTATGCGCGGTCGAAGAACCTGACCAACTACGACGTGCTCACGATCGCCTCGATGATCGAGCGTGAGGCGCGGGTCGACAAGGACCGGGCGCTGATCGCGGCGGTCATCTACAACCGGCTGCACCTGGGGATGACGCTGGGCATCGACGCCACGCTGCTCTACGAGTACGGCTCGTGGACGCACCAGCTGACCGACAGCGAGCTAACGGCCGACACGCCCTACAACACGCGCGTGCGGCACGGGCTACCGCCGACGCCGATCTGCAACCCGGGGCTGAAGTCGATGGAGGCGGCCGCGCACCCCGCGCACGTCGACTACCTCTACTACGTCGCGAAGTCCGATGGCAGCCACTACTTCACCGACAACTACCAGGACTTCCTGAACCATGGCGGGTGAGCGGCGGATCGGCGGCGCCACGCGGCTGGCGGGCGTGATCGGGTGGCCGGTCGAGCACTCCCGCTCGCCACAGATGCACAACGCGGCCTACGCCGCGCTGGGCATGGACTGGGCCTACGTGGCGATGCCGGTCGAGCCCGCACGGCTGGAACAGGCGCTGCATGGGGCGGCTGCTCTGGGGTTCGCCGGGCTGAACATCACGATTCCCCACAAGCAGGCGACCGTGGCGATCTGCGACGAACTGTCGTCCGAGGCGCGCCGGGCGGCCTCGGCCAACACGGTGCTGATGATGGATGGCGGGCGGCTGCGCGGCGACACCACCGACGGCCAGGGGATGCTGGACGCGATCGGAGATCTGCCGGGCCCGGGTGCGCTGGTGCTGGGCGCGGGCGGCGCGGCGCGGGCGGCGGTGGCGGCGCTGGCCGGTGCCGGCGTCGCGGTGACGGTATCGGCTCGGCGGGGGCAGGCGGCCGAGCAGCTGGCGCAGGACCTGGGAGCGACGGCGACTGGCTGGCCTGCCACTGACGCGCCGGAGCTGATCGTGAACGCCACGCCGCTGGGGCAGGCCGGTGAGGCGGCCCGGCTGCCGCTCGACGCGGGGCTGCTGGACGGCCGCGTGGTGTGCGACCTCGCCTATCGCGGAGACGGCGTCGAGACGGGCCTGATCGCGGCCGCGCGCGAGCGCGGCGCGCGTGCGGTGGACGGCCTGGAGGTGCTTGTGGGGCAGGGAGCGCTGGCCTTCCGCTTGTT
Organism: Gaiellales bacterium; assembly: GCA_045806525.1. GTDB lineage: Bacteria > Actinomycetota > Thermoleophilia > Gaiellales > JAICJC01 > JAICYJ01. The sequence continues at coordinate 2,795 of JBJMJD010000004.1, forward strand.
CACGGCCGCGGAACCGCCGATCGAGATCATGCGCGCAGCAGTGCGAAACGCGACGATCGCATAAGCTTGGCGCGTGATCGCGCTCGTGACCGGTGCTTCAGGGGGGATCGGGCTGGAGCTGGCGCGGCTGTTCGCCGGCGATGGCCATGACCTCGTGCTGGTGGCCCGAGGTGGCGAGCGGCTGGCCGTGGTCGCCCGCGACCTGGAGGAGCGCTACCGGGTCGAGGTGCGGCCGATCCCGCGCGACCTGTCCAACCCGATCGCGCCGCTGTCGCTGTTCGACGAGTGCGGCGAGGTGGACTTCCTGGTCAACAACGCCGGGTTCGGGCACCGCGGGGCGTTCGCCGACGAGGATCCGGCCATCCTCAGCGAGATGCTGCAGGTGAACGTGGCGGCGCTGACGCAGCTGACGCGGATGTTCCTGCCGGCGATGGTCGACCGCGGCTCGGGCCGGATCCTGAACGTCGCCTCCACGGCGGCGTTCCAGCCGGGTCCGCTGATGGCCGTCTACTACGCCAGCAAGGCCTACGTGCTGTCGTTCTCGGAGGCGATCCGGTCCGAGCTGGAGGAGACCGGAGTGTCGGTGACGACGCTCTGCCCCGGGCCGACCCGCACGGCGTTCGTCGACCGCGCCGAGGTGTCACGCAACCGGTTCACCAGCTCGCGCGTGATGGAGCCGTTCGAGGTTGCCCGCGAGGGCTACGCCGGCATGATGGCGGGCCGGGCGGTGGTGATCCCCGGCAAGGTCAACCGCCTGGGCGCAGCCGGCGCCCGGCTGGCGCCGCGATCGCTGGCCGCCGGCATCGCCCGTCGCATCCACGAGGCCGACGAGCCAAGCTGAGCGCGCCGGTCAACCGTCTAAAACCCGATCAGGTGCCGCGAGAGGGGCGGGCCCCAGAGCAGCGCGACCTCGGTGCCGAACGCGAGGAACGGCCCGAACGGGAACGTGGCCTTGCGGGCCCTGGCGCCGAGCCGCAGCAGCAGGTACGCCGACAGCGCGGTTGACGCGATGAAGCCGAACAGCAGCGCCACGTAGGCGTAGCGTCCCGTGCCGAGCCCGATCATCAGCGCCATCTTGACGTCGCCCAGGCCCATGCCACGCGGCGAGATCAGCCAGGCCGTGCCCAGGAACAGGAAGCAGAGGGTGCCGCTGATGGCGAACTCCGCGATCCGGTCGGGCTGGGCGATGCACGCCACCAGGAACACCAGGACGGCGCCCGGGTAGTTGATCAGGTTGGGGATGATGCGATGGTTGATGTCGATCACCGATGCGGGCACGATCAGCGCCGTCAGGAGCAGCGCCGGCGCCAGCTGCGGCTCGATCCCGATCTGCCACGTCAGCGCCGCGAACAGGCCGGCCATGAGCCCGGCCATGAGCCAGCGGCGGCGCACCGACGGCGGCGTGCCCTCGCCCAGGGGAAATCGCTGGATCAGCCACTCGATCGGCCACCCAAGCGCGAAACCCACCATCGGGACTGCGAACTCCATGCCGTAGCTATCGGCCGCGCCGGGCACGGACTGTAGGCTGGCGCAGTGCCTGACGTGATCGTGATCGGGGGCGGGATCATCGGCGCCACAAGCGCGTGGCAGCTGGCCGAGCGCGGGGCCGAGGTGCTGCTGCTCGAGCGTGACCACCTGGCGTCGGGCGCCACCCGCCGCAGCCAGGGCCTGCTGCTCGAGCCCGAGGTCGATCCGATGCAGCCGCTCTTCGCCGAGTCCAACCGGCTCTACGACCACCTCGCCGAACAGGCGGGCCTCGACCTGGCCCTCGACCGCGAGCCGATCGGCACGTTGTTCCTGGCCACGAGCGAGGCCCAGCTGGAGCGCCTCGCCGAGAACGTGCCCGACGACGGCCGGCTGCTCGACCGAGACGCGGTGCTTGAGGCCGAGCCGGGGCTGGCTCCCACCGTGTCGGGCGGGCTGCTGCTGCCCAGTGGCCGCCGCACCGATCCGGCGGCGCTGACGGCCGCGGCGGCGGAGCTGGCGCGGCGGTCGGGCGCCGAGGTCCGCTGCCACGTCGACGTCAAGCGCGTCTCGCCGGGCGCGGTCATCACCGACGGCGGGTTCGAGCGCGCCGGGACGGTTGTGCTCGCCGCGGGCGCGTGGTCGCGGCGGCTTGCCCACACGGCCGGCCACGAGCTGGTGATCCGGCCGGTGCGAGGGTGGCTGGCGGTGACCGCGCCCGTGCCGCCGCTGCTCCACCACGTCGTCTACGAGGCAGGCTACGCCCTGGCCCGTGGGCCGCAGCCGGGCGAGCCGGTGCTGATGAGCGACCTGGCCGACGGCGACGTGGCCGTCTTCGGCACGCGCTCTGCCACCGCCATGACGGCGCACCAGAACGCCGACGGATCGATCATGGTCGGCGCCACGCGCGCCCCGGCGCTGCGGGATGGGGACGAGAGCGCCGGCGCGCTGCGGGACACCGCCGCCCGCGTCTGCCAGCTGCTGCCGGCGATGGCCTCGATCGAGGTCGAGACCACCTGGAGCGGGCTGCGCCCGTTCACGCCCGACGAGCTGCCCTACATCGGCCACCTCGAGGACGGCCTGGCCGTGTGTGCGGGGCACTCGAGCGACGGCATCCTGGACGGCGCCGGCTCGGGGCGGCTGGTGGCCGAGATGGTGCTCGGCACGGCGCCGTTCACCGACCCCGCGCCGTTCTCGCCCAGCCGCTCGCATGCCGACGGCGATTAGGAGGGCGGCGGCCGGCGACGCGGCCGGGGCCGCTGAGATCACCAGCGCGGCCTACCGGCGGTACATCCAGCGGATCGGCCGCGAGCCGGCGCCGATGGCCGCCGACTTCGACGCCCTGATCGCGGCCGGCTGCGTCTGGGTGGCGACCGACCAGGACCGCATGGTGGGCGTGCTCGTGCTGCGGTTGACGGACACGGTGCTGCTGCTCGAGAGCGTCGCCGTCGACCCGGCTCACCAGGGTCGCGGCATCGGCCGATCGCTGATCGATCATGCCGAGCGGGTCGCCCGCGGGGCCGGGCTGGGCGCCGTCGAGCTCTACACGAACGCTCACATGACCGAGAACCTGCGGCTGTATCCGTCGCTCGGATTCGACGTCGTCGATCGCCGCCACCAGGACGGGTTCGACCGTGTGTTCTTCCGCAAGTCAGTCGCGCCGGGCGGGTAGGCTCCCGGCCCATGGAGCTCTCCTACGTCACAGCCGGCGAATCCCACGGCCCGGGGCTGACCGTCGTCGTCAGCGGCGTGCCGGCCGGCCTCGAGCTGGATCACGAGCTGATCCGCCGTGACCTCGCCCGGCGCCAGGCCGGCTATGGCCGCAGCCCGCGCCAGAAGCTCGAGACCGACGACGTCGTGCCCAAGGGCGGCCTGCGCCACGGGCGCACCCTGGGCAGCCCGATTGCCTTCTTCATCGAGAACCGTGACCACAAGAACTGGACCGATCCGATGAACCCCTGGCCGGTGCCGGAGGAGGCGCTCGAGGCGTACGGCTGGCGCGGCAAGCCGATCCGGCTGCCTCGCCCCGGCCACGCCGACCTCTCAGGCGTCCTCAAGTACGGACATGCCGACGTCCGCAACGTGCTGGAGCGCGCCAGCGCCCGCGAGACGGCCGCACGCGTCGCGGCGGGCGCGGTGGCCAAGGCCGTCTGCCGCTCGATCGGGATCGAGGTGCGCTCGCATGTGCTGCAGATCGGGTCGGTGCGGGCGACGCCGCCGGCCTGGCTGACGGCCGCCGACTTCGACCGCGCCGAGGCCAGCGAGGTGCGGTGCCTTGACCCCACCGCCGAACCGGCCATGATCGCCGAGATCGAGGCTGCGAAGGGCGACCGCGACACGCTGGGAGGCGTCACCGAGGTGCGCGCGTTCGGCGTGCCGCCGGGGCTCGGCTCGCACGTCTCGGCCGGGCAGCGACTGGACGGCCGTCTGGCCGGCGCAATGCTCTCGATCCAGTCGGCCAAGGGCGTCGAGATCGGCGAGGCGATCGCCTCCAGCAGCCGCCGTGGATCGAGCGTCCACGATGAGATCCACCATGACGACGCTCGCGGGTTCTACCGCGAGACCGACCGTGCCGGCGGGCTCGAGGGTGGCATCACGAACGGCGCGGACCTGATCGTGCGCGTGATCTGGAAGCCGCTGCCGACCCTGATGCGGCCCCTGGCAAGCGTCGAGCTGGGCAGCCACGAGCGGCAGGCCGCGCACGTCGAGCGCAGCGATGTCACGGTGCTGCCCGCGGCCGCGGTCGTGGCCGAGGCGGGGGTCGCGTTCGAGCTCGCCCGGGCCGCCCTCGAGAAGTTCGGCGGTGACTCGATCGAGGACTTCGTGGCCGCTCACGCTGCCTACATGGCCCGCGTCGCGCAGGCATGATCCCCGGCCCCTACCGGAACATCGCCCTGATCGGGTTCATGGGCTCCGGGAAGTCGACGCTGGCCGGCCAGCTGGCGGAGCGGCTGGGGTGGGACGTGGCCGACAGCGACGCCGAGGTCGAGCGCGAGGCCGGCAAGCCGATCCCGCGCATCTTCCTGGAGGACGGCGAGGCCGCCTTCCGCGAGCTCGAGGAGCGAGCGGTAGCGCGCCTGTCCCAGCGGTTGGACGTCGTGATCGCGCTCGGCGGCGGCGCCGTCACCTCGCCGGTCACGCGCGAGCGGCTGCGCGACGGCAGCTTCACCGTGCTGCTCGACGTGTCGGTGCAGACGGCCTGGCGGCGGATCGAGGCAGAGGCCGACGACCGGCCGCTGGCCGTTGAGGCGCGCGGGTTCGCCGACCTGTACGAGCAGCGACGGCCGCTCTATCAGGCGGCGGCCGACGCGCTGGTCGACGCCGAGCAGCTGGAGGGCAGCGAGCCGCTGCTGGTGCCGCTCAGCCGGCCGGCAGCGCTGGCCGAGCTGCCGCGGCTGGTGGGCGCGCGCCGCGCAGCCCTGATCGCGGACCGGGCGGTGCTGCGCCTGGTGGGTCCGCCGGTGGAGCCGCTGGTGACGGTACGTCTGCCCGTCGGCGAGGCTGCCAAGACGGTGGCGGTGGCGCGCCAGGCGTGGACGCGGCTGGCCGACCTGGGCCTGGAGCGCGGAGACGTGGTGGTCGGCCTGGGCGGCGGCGCCGCCACCGACGCGGCCGGGTTCGTCGCCGCCACCTACCAGCGCGGCGTGCCGTGGATCGCGGCGCCGACCTCGCTTGTGGGGATGGTGGACGCGGCCATCGGCGGCAAGACCGGGATCGACCTGCCCGGGGCCAAGAACTACGTCGGCGCATTCCACCCGGCCGAGTGGGTGGTGACCGATCCGGGGCTGCTGGAGACGCTGCCGGTGCGGGAGTGGGCCTGCGGCTTCGCCGAGGTGATCAAGACCGGCCTGCTGGCGGGCGGGCGGCTGTGGGAGATGGTGCAGGCGTGGGAGCCGGGGCGGGGATCAAGCGAGCAGCGGCTGGAGCTGATTCGCCGCTGCGGCGCCTACAAGGCGCACGTCGTGGCGACCGATCCGCGTGAGCAGGGCATGCGCGCCGTGCTCAACCTGGGACACTCGATCGGTCACGCGATCGAGGCGGCGGCAGGGTTCACCGGCATAGCCCACGGCGAGGCGGTGGCAGTGGGGCTGCTGCCGGCGCTGTGGCTGTCCGGAAAGGTGGCCGGGCTCGACCCCGCGGTCGAGGGCGACGTCCGAGAGCTGCTGCGGATGCACGAGCTGCCCACCAGCTTCGCGGGCGTCGACGCGGCGGCCGTGCGGGAGGCGCTTCGCCGCGACAAGAAGTCGGTCGAGGGCCGCGTCCGGTTCGTGCTGCTGGAGCGGATCGGCAAGCCGGTCTGGGGTGTGGATGTCGATGACGAGCTGATCGACCTCGCGATCGGGCGGGCGCTGGCGGCCTGAGGGCGCCAACGCCCGCCGGGCCACCTCTAGGAGAGCAGCACGACCGGTACCCGCACCTGGTGCTGGGGCTTGCCGTTGCCGTCGGTGTCGTCATCCGTGACGACGACCGTTCCCAGCTGGTCACCGCCGGCTGAGAACGGCACCAGGATCGTGTATCCGCCGCGGCAGCCGGTGCCGCAGCTGGCGGTGGTGTTCGCGTGTCCGATGGAGGTGCCGTTGTGGTTGAGGATGCGGATGTGCAGGCTGCCCTCGAACACGGTGGCGTTGCCGCTGACGCGCACGCTGTTCGAGAGCGCCGTGCCGATGGCCGGGTTCCAGACGGTGATCGGCGGCAGCAGGCCCGCGAAGCTTTCCTGCGTCATCGGCCGCGGCAGCCTCACGCCGGCCAGGCTGGATACCGCCCGCCCGTTCACCCGCAGGGAGACGTGGTCGATGGTAGGGAACTGCGCCAGCGTCCAGGTCAGCTGCGCGAGCCGCATGCGCACCTGGGCGGTCGTGCCCGAGGCCGCGAACCCGCTGCTGAGATCGACGGTGGCCGTGCCGTTCGCCACCGAGAGGCCGAGCAGGTCGGCCGATGCAGGCACCTGAGAGCTCACGCCGGCATCCGACTCGGCCAGGTTCGGTCCGGCCAGCAGCGCCTGCACGGCGGCGCGGGCTGGGGCCGAGGTCAGCGGCTGCTGCCGCTTCACCAGCCACAGCTTGCCGCTGCGCTGGAACCAGACCTTGTAGACGCTGGTCTCGGCGGCCGTGGCATGGGCGGCGCCGGCCGCCACGGCTATGGCGGCCGCCGTCACGGCCAGCAAGGTGCGGAATCGCATGCGAAGTCCTTTCGTCGGATTGGCGCCAAGACTGCATGCGGTCCCCGTCAGCTGTCAGTCACGAGCGGTGCCGGATCCGTCACGAATCGCCGGCCGGTGGGCGCGGCCGGCGCGAGACACGGTGCCTGGGCCTTCCAGTACCCTTCGCGGCCATGCAGGTCACGGTCCTGAACGGCGACAACCTGAACATGCTCGGTCGCCGTGACCCGGAGCAGTACGGCGACATGACGCTGCAGCAGCTGGAGACCCGGATCTACGAGTGGGCGCAGGAGCTGGACCTGTCGGCC
>JBJMJD010000005.1:0-34549 GCA_045806525.1 Gaiellales bacterium
ATCTTGGCCGAGGCGCCCAGCCCGCCGCCGACCCACACGTCGTAGCCGACCACGCCGTCCTTGTCGACTGCCACCAGCCCGATGTCATTGATCTCATGCTGGGCGCAGTGATGTACGCAGGCCGACACCGACACCTTGAACTTGCGGGGCAGGTTCGAGAACTCGCGGTGGCCGACGAAGGCGCGCTCCAGGTCGGCCACCAGGGGCCGGGTATCGATCAGCTCGTGGCCGTCGACGCCGGCCAGCGGGCATCCCACGACGTTGCGCCAGACGTCGCCGCATGCCTGCGTGAACGACAGCCCGACCGCGTTCAGCTCGTCCAGCACGATCGGCATGTCCTCGATCGCCAGGTTGTGCAGCTGGATGTTCTGGCGGGTCGTTATGTCGCCCATGCCGCGGCCGTAGCGCTCGGCCAGCGATCCGACCGACCGCAGCTGCTCCGAGCTGACGATGCCGCCCGGGAACTTGACGCGGAGCATGAACAGGCCGTCGGTCTGCTCGGACGGCCCGGGGTCACCGGAGGCGGCCGACTCGGCCGCCCGCTGCGTGTAGACGCCGTACCAGCGGAACAGCGCCAGGTCGTCGGGCTCGATCGCGTCGAAGCCGAGCTTGGCGTAGCGGTAGATGTCTGCGAGCACATCCAGCCCGTCCTTGCGGGCCTTAATGTGCTCGATCTCGGGAAGCTTGGCGGCGGTATCGGTCATGAGGATCGCTCCGGGTGCTCGCTGGATGTAGGTGCAGCCTATCTTGTTTGGATCCAAACCTCAAGTCTTGGGATACATACGAACACCGCTCCGGTGGGCGCCAAGGCGGTAGGATCGACCACATGCCCGACCGCCCGAACGGGAACTCCAGCCGCGCCGATGACCTCGCCCACGAGCTTCAGGTCGAGATCATCACCGGCCGCATCCCGCTCGGTACCCGGCTGCGGCAGGAGGACCTGGCCGACCGCTTCGGGGTCAGCCGCACCCCCATCCGGGAGGCGCTGCGCCAGCTGCAGGCGATCGGTCTGGTCGAACAGCTGGGCCACCGGGGGGCGCTGGTGCGGTCGTTCTCGCCCGACGAGTGCCGCAACATCTTCCTTGTGCGGGCGGAGCTGGAGGGGCTGGCGGCAGAGCGGGCATCGGGACAGCTGACCACCTACGACCATGCCGACCTGGACACCGCGCAGGCGCTGCTGCGCGCCGGAGGCGAGCGCGTCAGACAGCTTCCGGCGTCGGACGAGGAGGGGCGGCTGATCGCCCTGCAGCAGTGCTCACAGGCGAACGAGCTGTTCCACAACGTGATCCTGGCCGCGGCAAACTGCCCGCCGCTGCGCGACACCGTGCAGGCGCTCACCAACCGGGTGCCGCGGAGCCTGGCGTGGCACACGTTCGCCGTCGACCCCGGGATCGTGCCGCGCAGCGCCGACGACCACGACCGCATCACCGAGGCGCTCGACAAGCCCGATCCGAAACGCGCGCGGAAGCTGCTGCACGCGCACGTGGTGGATACGGGCGAGACGCTGGCGCGGTGGTTGTCGCGGCAGGGCGGGCGGTAGGGTCAGGCTGAGACCGGACCCTACACCCTGCTAGCCGATGCGCCGGGCGCCGACGTACTCGGATGAGTACCAGCCGGACAGCGAGCTGATCTGCACCACGGTGCCGGTGTGCGGTGCGTGGATGAACGAGCCGCCGCCGACGTAGATGCCGACGTGGCCGAGCCCGTCGAAGAACACGAGGTCGCCGGGCTCGAGCGCGTCACGCGGCACCGGCGTGCCCATCCCATACTGCGCAGCGGCGTTGTGCGGCAGCGACACGCCGAGCCGGCCGTACACGTACATGACCAGCCCGGAGCAGTCGAAGCCCGACGGCGACGCGCCGCCCCATACGTACGGCACGCCCAGGTACTGCTCGGCGATCGCGACCGCCTGGCCGCCCAGCGTGCTGGACGGAGGCACCGGGATGCTGCCGCCTGTGCTGCCGCCGACACTGCTACCGCCGCTCGCAGCTGCCGCCGCGGCCGTCGCGGCCGCCTGCTCACGGGCCTGCTGCTGGTCGATCAGGTGTTGGATGTCTGCGCTGATCTGCGACTTGCGGGCCTGCAGCGAGTGCAGGCCTGCCTCGACGTGCTGCTTGGCCGCCAGCTGCGCCTGCTGATCCTTGGCGAGCTGCGCCGTCTCGGTCGAGAGCTGGCGCGTGCGGTCGGCGATCAGCTTCTTGGTCTCGGCGATCTGCGCGATCAGGTTGCTGTTCGCGTCGTTGGCGCGCTGCAGCACCTGCACGTGGTCGACCAGCTCGGAGAACGAGTGCGACGCGAGCAGGAACGACACGACGTCCTCGTCGGTCGACTTGTAGGCGCTGGTCAAGCTCTGCGCCAGCAGCCTCTGGGCGTGCGCCAGGTTCTTCCGGGCCACGGCCAGCACGATCCTGTTGTTCTGCAGCTGGTGGCGCGTCTGCAGGTAGTGCTGGTGGACGGCGTTGTACTTCTCGATCTGCTTCTCGAGCACCGCCTCCTGGTTCATGATCTGGTTCTCGACCTGATGCGCCTCGGCTCGCTTCGCCGAGATGCTGGATGCGGCGGATGCCTGCGGCAGCGCCAGCACCAGAAAGGCGGTCAGGAGCGAGAAAGCTAGGAGCAACGGTCGGGTCACACGCGCACTCGCTGCGCGTGCAGGGCCACGGCTAAACCACATGGGTCAAGACGCTATCAGACGGGTTCGACGACAGCCCTCATACATCAAATGTTTACGAATGGCGTGGAGCGGCGATCGGCTCTGTCACAATGCGGTCGATATCGCGCGCAGAGCCACGTCAGGAAACGAGGTCGAGGCATGAGAATGCGACGAATGTGGGCGCTGGCGGTAGGGCCGCTGGTGGTTGTGGTGCTGGCTGCAGGCTGCGGCGGAAGCTCATCGAGCGGTGGATCCTCCGGTTCCTCCCTGCCCAAGGGCAGCGGCCAGGTGATCAGCATCCCGGTGTCAGAGTCCGGCTTCTCGTTCACCAAGACCACGGCCACCGCCAACGCCGGCGTGATCACGCTCCAGTCCAAGAACCCGCAGTCGGTCAGCCATGACATCTCGATCAAGGGCACGGGGGTGAGCGAGCAGGGCAACGAGGTCTCCGACGGCGGCACGTCGACCGTCACCGTGACCGTGACGCCCGGCAAGTACATCTTCTACTGCTCCGTGCCGGGCCACGAGCAGGCCGGCATGAAGGGCGTTCTGACGGTGAGCTGAGCGAGATGGGTGGTCGGTACTAGCCGCGTCCGCCGATCCCGCCCGACTCACGCATCAGGCGCTGGGCCAGGTAGACCGGAATCGCCGTCAGCGCGATCACGAACACCGCCACCGCGTTCACCTCTTGCGCCGTGTTGGGCAGGCGGAACTGGTTGTAGATCCACAGCGGCAGCGTCAGCTGGGCGCCGGCCGTGAAGTTGGTGACCACGATCTCGTCGAACGACAGCGCGAACGCGAGCAGGCCGCCGGCCACCAGCGCAGTGGCCAGGTTCGGCAGGGTGATGAACCGGAACGTCTGCCAGCCGTCGGCGCCCAGATCCATCGAGGCCTCCTCGAACGAGCTCGACGAGCGCCGCAGGCGGGCGACCGCGTTGTTGAAGACCACCACGATGCAGAAGGTGGAATGGCCGACCGCGACCGTCACCAGCGACGGCGTCAGTGACAGGTACTCGATCGCCGAGAGCAGCGACAACCCCGTGACGATGCCGGGCAGTGCGATCGGCAGCACCAGCAGCAGCGACAGCGAGTTCTTCCCGAAGAAGCGGTAGCGCGACAGCGCGAACGCGGCCGCGCTGCCCAGAACCAGCGCGACCGCGGTGGCGGCAAGCCCCACCTTGAACGAGTTCTCGAGCGCGCTGCGGGCATGCTGGTCGTGCATCGCCAGCCACCACCAGTGCAGCGTGTAGTCCTTGATCGGCCAGGTCGGGATCCGGGAGGCGTTGAAGGACGCCATCACGATCACGACCAGCGGGATGTACAGGAAGGCCATCACCCCGAACGAGAAGATGCGAAGGCCGATGCGGACCGGTCTCGGCTCCATCAGGCGTTCTCCGTCACAGCGCCTCGAACGCTCCCAGCTGCCTGACCAGCAGCAGGTAGATCGTGATCACGATCACCGGCACCAGCGCGATCGCGGCCGCCAGCGGCAGATCGTTGGCGATGCCCTGGTAGCGGAAGATGACACTGCCCAGGAAGTCGGTCTTGTTGCCGCCCACCAGGTCGACCATGATGTAGTCGCCCAGGGTCAGCGAGAACGTGAAGATCGAGCCGGCCGCGATACCCGGCAGCGCCAGCGGCATGATCACGCTTCGCAGCGTGCGCCACGACCGCCCGCCCAGGTCGCTCGAGGCCTCGATCAGCGATCCCGGGATGCGCTCCAGGGCGGCGTAGATGGGAAGCACCATGTAGGGCAGCCAGATGTAGGTGAAGGCCAGCCACATGGCGGTGGTGGTGAACGCGATGTGCAGCGGCCCAAGGTCGATCTTGGCCAGCGCCCAGTTGATGGTGCCGGAGTCGCCGGTCATCAGCCGCCACGTGTAGGCCTTGATCAGGTAGCTCGACCACAGCGGCATCAGCACCCCGACGAACAGCAGCGCGCGCACGCCCCGCGAGGCCACGCGCGCCATGTAGTAGGCCAGCGGGAACGCCAGCAGGATGTCGGTGATCGTGACCAGCACCGCCATCTGCACGGTCTGGCGGGTGACGGCGTGCAGGGTGGGGTCATCCTTCACCGTCCGCACGTTGTCCCAGGTGAAGGTGTGGATGACCTGGCCGCTGAGCTCGTCCTGCTGCCAGAACGCGGTGGCCAGCAGCACGGCCAGCGCCGCCAGGTAGACGACGACCAGCCAGCCCAGCGGCGGGATCAGCAGGCCGAGCAGCTTCAGCCAGCGGTGGCGGTAGAAGAACGCCGAGAGCCGGCGGCGGGCGCCGAAGGGTGCAGAGGCGGTGGGTGTGGACATGAGCCGGATGCTCCCGGGGGCCGCTCGGCCCCCGGGAGCTCGAGATCAGGAGTTCTTGATGTCAGTCCATGCCTGGAACCACTCCGTGTAGGGAACACAGGCGTTCCCCCTGCTGTCGCCGCAGTCGGAGAGCGGCGTCTTCCAGAACGAGATGTGGTCGAAGTAGTTCGGATCCGTCACGTGGTAGTCGGCGCAGTAGTTCTTGACCTGCTTGTCCAGGATCGTGCAGGCCTTCGGGTTGGCCGGCGCCGAGCCGAAGGTGTAGGCGGTCTTGGCCTGCACCTCGGGCGTGGTCGCGTAGTCCATCCACTTCAGCATGCAGTTGGGATGGGCCGCCTTCGAGTACTGCATCCAGGTGTCGGCCCATCCGGTGGCTCCCTCCTTGGGCAGGACCGCCTCGACCGGCACCTTCGCGGCCTTCAGGGTGTTCAGCTGGTAGGGCCAGGTCGGGCCGATCACGATGCTTCCCTGGGTGAAGTCCTGGATCTGGGCGGTGAAGCTCGACCAGTAGTTGCCGATCTGCTGGTGCTGTTTCTTGAGCAGGTTGACGGCCGCGTCGAACTGCGGCTGGGTCAGCTCGTAGGGGTCGGTGATCTTGAGGTCGGGCTGCGACGACTTCAGGTAGAGGGCCGCGTCGGCGATGTAGATGGGGCTGTCGTATGCGTCGACCTTGCCCTTGTAGCTGGTGCCGTCGAAGATCACGCCCCAGCTGTCGGGTGCGGGGCTGACGACGGTCTTGTTGTACATCAGGATGTTCGCGCCCCACTGGTAGGAGACACCGTAGTGCACGCCGTTGATCGTGTTGTGCGGCGGGCTCTGCAGCTGCGGCGAGATGTCGCCGAAGTCGGAGATCAGGTTCGTATTGATGGGCGATACCAGGCCTGACGCGATCAGCCGGTTGCTGGCGTCACCGGAGGCGGACACGCCGTCGTAGTTGCCGCTCTGCATCAGCTTGTACATCTCGTCGGAGGTCTGGCCGTACTTGACGTTGACCTGGCAGCCGGTCTGCTTCTCGAACGGCTTCACCACGTTGTCCTCGGTGTAGCCCTGCCATGCGATCAGGTTCAGCGATCCCTCGAGCGCGCCGATCGACTGCGGCAGGCTGGGACCGCTCGAACCGTTGCCCCCGGAGCCGCCGTTACCGCTCGACGAACTGCTTCCGCAGCCCGCGGCGACGGCCATGGCCGACACCAGCAGCGCTGCGAGCACCAGACGAACCCTCATGCTGTGACCTCCTGATTGTTCCTTGACGGCTCGCCGTCCAGCGAGCGGTTGTATTGACGGTCCCAGACCAGCTTCACCCGCCGGCCCTTGGCCGCGAGCGCCTCCATCGACGACGTGGTCAGGTTCTGCTGCACCACCACCAGATCCACTCCCGCCTCGAGCGCGATGATGTAGCGGGTGGTCGTGCCCAGGTAGACGACGTCGCGCACCGTCCCTTCGGCCGAACAGTCCCCCTCGCCCACCGCCGCGCCGGGCTCCCCGATGCGGATCTTCTCCGGGCGCACCGTGAACCGGTCGGGAGAGCCGGTGATGACCGCCGCCGCCTCGCCCGAGAGCACGTTCGACGTGCCGACGAACCCGGCGATGAACACGCTGGCGGGGTGCTCGTAGATCTCGGCCGGCGTCCCCACCTGTTCGATCCGCCCGGCGTTGAACACGGCGATGCGGTCGCTCATGGTGAGCGCCTCGTCCTGGTCGTGGGTGACGAAGATGAACGTGATGCCGACGTCGCGCTGGATCGTCTTCAGCTCGATCTGCATCTCCTCGCGCAGCTTCAGGTCGAGCGCACCCAGCGGCTCGTCCAGGAGCAGCACCCGCGGGCGGTTGACCAGCGCCCGTGCCAGCGCTACGCGCTGCCGCTGTCCGCCCGAGAGCTGCGAGGGCTTGCGCTTGTCAAAGCCGTCCAGCCGCACCATTTGCAGCGCCTCCGCCACCCGCTCGCGCCGCTCCGGTTTGCGCACCCGCTTCACCATCAGGCCGTAGGCCACGTTCTCACCGACCGTCATGTGCGGGAACAGCGCATAGTCCTGGAACACGGTGTTGACGTCGCGCTGGTAGGGCGCCAGCTTGGAGACGTCCCGCCCGTCCAGCAGCACCGTGCCCTCGGTGGGCAGCTCGAATCCGGCGATCATCCGAAGCGTGGTCGTCTTGCCCGACCCGGACGGCCCCAGCAGCGAGAAGAACTCGCCGTGAGCGACCTCGAGGTCGACGCCTGCCACGGCATCGACGTCGCCGTAGCTCTTGCGCACGCCGCGCAGCGTGACGGCCGCGGCGGTGGTGGCGGAATCAGACGGCTGCGGCAAGCGACTCCTCGAGCCGGTCGAGCCCCAGCTCCAGGTCATCCTCGGTGGCGGTGATCGGCACCAGTATGCGCAGCACGTTGTCGTAGATGCCCGTCTTCAGCAGCAGCAGGCCGCGCTCGAGCGCTCCCGCCACCGTCTCGGTCGCAACATCGGCGGCCGGCTCTCGCGTCTCGCGGTCCTTGACCAGCTCGATCGCCGCCATCGGCCCGATCCCGCGCACCTCGCCGATCACCTGATGGCGCTCGGCCATGCCGTTGAGGCGGTCCAGGATCTCCTCGCCGAAGGCGGTGGCCTGGGCCAGGAACGCCTCGCTGGCGATCGCCTTGATGCTCTCCACCGCGGCGGCGCAGGCCACCGGGTTGCCACCGTAGGTGGAGCCGAGGCCGCCCAGGTGCACCGAGTCCATCACCTCGGCCCGGCCGATCACGCCGGCCAGCGGCATGCCTGCCGCCAGCGACTTGCCGACGGTCATCAGATCCGGCACCAGCCCGTAGTGGTCGAGCGCCCAGAGCTTGCCGGTGCGGCCCATGCCGGACTGCACCTCGTCATCGACGTAGAGGATGCCGTGCTGCTCGCAGAGCGCCATCACGCCCTCGATGAACTCGGGCGGCATCACCGTGAAGCCGCCCTCACCCTGCACCGGCTCCAGCACCACGCACGCCACCGACTGGGGATCGACGTGCGCCTTGAAGATGAACTCGAGGCCCTTCAGCGCGTCCTTCGTGGTGACGCCCCGGTAGGGGTAGGGCGCCGGCGCGCGGTAGATCTCTGGCGCGAACGGGCCCATGCCCTTCTTGTAGACGAGCTTGGAGGTGAGCGACATGGTCAGCAGCGTGCGCCCGTGGAAGCCGCGGTCGAACGTGATCACGCCGTCGCGGCCGGTGTGGTAGCGGGCGATCTTGACGGCGTTCTCGACCGCCTCGGCACCGGAGTTGATCAGCAGCGCCTTCTTGGCGTGCGTGCCGGGAGTGTTCTCGCACAGCAGCTCCGCGACCTCGAGGTAGGGCTCGTAGGCGGCCACCGGAAAGCAGGAGTGCAGCATCTTCTCGGCCTGGTGCTTGATCGCATCGACCACCGCGTCGGGCGTGTGGCCCAGGTTGAGCACGCCGATGCCGCCGGCGAAATCGATGTACTCCTTGCCGTCCACGTCGGTGAGACGTGCGCCGTGGCCATGGTCCGCCACGATCGGCGCCAGCGCGACGCCGCGTGCGACGAACGCGTCGCGCTTTGCCATCAGCTGCTCGGTCTTGGTTCCGGATGCGTGCACTGCCATTTTTGCGGCCCCCGTGTGGTCGATCCTTTGCGCCAACGAGTATAAGCAGGAAGGGGCTGAGCGCGCATGTGCTCCTGATACGATTGGCCACTCTGTCCAATCGCCGAGACAAGGATCGCCTCTATGACCAGCAACGGCTCGCAGGCCGCGCTGTCTGACGACAGGCTGCAGGAACTCGCCAAGCGGCATCTGATGATGCACTTCACGCGGCACTCCACGTTCCGCAACGAGGACGTGCCGATCATCACCCGCGGGGAGGGCTGCTACCTGTACGACAGCAAGGGAAAGCGCTACTTCGACGGGCTGGCCGGCCTCTTCTGCACCCAGATCGGGTACAGCTTCGGCGCCGAGCTGGGTGAGGCGGCCGCCGCGCAGATGGCGGAGCTGCCCTTCTACACCAACTGGAGCTACGCGCATCCGCGCTCGATCGAGCTGGCGGCCAAGGTTGCAGAGCTCGCACCGGGTGACCTCAACCGCGCCTTCTTCGTCTCGGGCGGGTCGGAGGCCAACGAGGCCATCATCAAGCTCGTGCGCCAGTACCACCAGCTGCAGGGGCACCACCACCGCTACAAGATGATCGCGCGGCGCATCGCCTACCACGGCACCACCCTGGGCGCGCTGTCGCTGACCGGCATCTACCCGCTGAAGACGCCGTTCGAGCCGCTGCTGCCGGGTGTTCGCCACGTCTCCAACACCAACCGCTACCGCCGTCCCCACGGCGAGAGCGAGCAGGAGTTCACGCAGTTTTTGCTGGACGAGCTGCGCGACGTGATCGAGCAGGAGGGCCCTGACTCGGTGGCCGCCGTGTTCATGGAGCCGGTGCAGAACTCGGGCGGCACCTTCACCCCGCCCGAGGGTTACTACCAGGGCGTGCGCGCGATCTGTGACGAGTACGGCGTGCTGCTGGTGGCCGACGAGGTGATCTGCGGCTTCGGCCGGCTGGGCGAGTGGTTCGGATCGACCCGCTACGACATCCGCCCCGACATCGTCACCTTCGCCAAGGGCGTCGGCTCGGCGCACGTGCCGCTGGGCGGCGTGCTGATGACCGACCATGTCGCAGGACCGTTCCTGGAAGGCACGACCGTGCTCAACCACGGCATCACCTACGGTGGCCATCCCGTGTCGGCGGCCGTGGCGCTCAAGAACCTCGAGGTGATGGAGCGCGAGGACGTGCTCGGCAACGTGCGGCGCAACGAGGCGTATTTCCGGGAGCTGCTCGAGAAGCTGGGCGAGAAGCCGATCGTCGGCGACGTCCGCGGAGCCGGATACTTCCGGTCGCTGGAGCTGGTCAAGGACAAGGACACCAAGGAGACGTTCGACGACGAGGAGTCGGATCACCTGCTGCGCGGCTTCCTGTCGGGACGGCTGTGGGACGCGGGGCTGATCTGCCGCGCCGACGATCGCGGCGACCCGGTGATCCAGCTGTCGCCGCCGCTGATCGCCACCCGCGAGGAGCTCGACTTCATCCACGACGTGCTCGACACGGTGCTGGACGAGGCCTGGGACGAGATGCAGCGGCCCCATTCCCACGGCAGCCGCAAGGTGGTCACCGGCGGCCGCCAGGTCGTCGACACCAACTAGATGCATCGGTCGTCCAGGTGCTGACCGTCGCCGACATCGTCGCGCTGCCGCAGCTGGAGCTGCAGGTGGCGGGCGGCGGCGACGGACGCGACCGGGCCGTGCGGTGGGCCCACATCAGCGAGCTGGACGACCCCACGCCGTGGCTGCGCGGAGGCGAGCTGCTCCTGACCACCGGACAGCCGCTGCAGCGCGACCCCGCCGGGTTCCTCGAGCGGCTGGCCCGGCACGGCCTGGCGGGCATCTGCCTGGGGCTGGGCTTCGGGTTCGACGAGATGCCGGCCGAGGCGATTGCCGTCGCCGACCGGCTCGGCTTCCCGGCCATCACCACCCCCTACCACGTGCCCTTCATCGCGATCACCGAAGCGGTGTTCACCGCCCAGGGAGACGCCCGCGTGCAGACACTCGAGCGCCTCACCGAGCTGATGCTGGACGGGCGCGACCTGGACGCGATGCTGACCGAGATGGGCCGGGTGGCGGGCACCGCGCTGGTGCTGCGCGAGCCGTCCGGCCGGATCCTGGCGCGCACCGGTGAGATCGCCGAGGGCGATGCCGGGGCGGTGGTGCTGCCGGTCGTGACGGGCAGCACGGTGCACGCCGAGCTGGTGGCCCGGCCCGCGGAGCACGACCGGCAGCTGCTGCACCACGTGCAGACGGTGCTGGCGGTGGAGCTGCTGAAGCGCCGGGCCGTGGCCGAGGCCCAGCGGCGGCTGTCGGGCGATCTCGTCGAGTCGATTCTGGCGGGTGAGGTGAGCGGGCCGGAGCTGCGCCGCAAGGCGGCGGCCTTCGGCCTGCAGGGCGAGCAGCCGATGGCGTTCGCATTGCTGCGGCCCTCCCAGCGCGGCACGCGAGCGCTGGCGGAGCTGGCCGACCACGCCGGTGACCTGTGGCCCTGCACGGTCCGCGACGGCGGGGTCGCGGTGCTGCTCGAGGCGGACGACGACAGCCAAGCGGAGGTGCGGGCCGAGTCCCTGCTCTCCGCGACCGGTGCCGGGGCGGCCGGTGTCGGCCGCGTCCGCCGCAACCCGGCCGACCTGCGCCGCAGCTACGACGAGGCGCTGTACGCGCTCGAGGCGCGCACCGCGAACGGCCACCCCGCGCTGGCCACGTTCCGCGACCTGGGTTCGATCCAGCTGCTGCTGTCACTTCAGGACGAGCGCGGCGTGGAGCTCTACTGTGACTCGCTGCTTGGCCGGCTGGTCGAGCACGACAGCGCCCACGGATCGTCCCTGGTCGACTCGCTGCGCGCCTACATCGAGGCCAACGGCCGCTGGGCCGAGGCGGCCGCGGCGCTGCACGTGCACCGCCACACGCTGCGGTACCGCGTGCGCAAGATCGAGGAGCTGACCGGCAGAGACCTGGGGAACGCGGGCGATCGGCTGGAGCTGTGGCTGGCGCTGCGAGCACACCAGCTGCGAACGCCCGCGGCCCCGCTGGAGCCGGTGTGAGCACCGTCGCCGTGGTCGGGGCGGCCGGCATCATCGGGCCCGCCATCGTGGCGACGCTGGCCGAGCACGATGCCGTCGATGAGATCCGCTGCCTCGACCGCGACGGCGACGGCGCACGGGCGGTGGCCGAGCGCCACGGCGGCGGCAAGGCCACCGCTTCGGCGCTCGACATCACCGACCACGACGCGGCCGCGGCCGCGGTGCGCGGCTCCACGTTGCTCCTCAACACGGCCGCCTACCGGATCAACCTGGCGGCGATGGAGGTGGCGCTGGAGGCGGGCGCCCACTACCTCGACCTGGGCGGCCTCTACCACGTCACCCGCGAGCAGGTGAAGCTCGACCTGCGCTTCCGCGAGGCCCGCCTGCTTGCCGTGCTGGGCATGGGCTCGACGCCGGGCAAGACCAACGTGATGGCCGCACACGCGGTGGCGGGGCTGGGCGGGCGCATCGACCGGGTGGTGGTGGCCGCCGCCGGCCGCGATCCCGACCCGCCGTCCGGGCCGCTGGTCGCGCCCTACGCGATGGAGACGATCCTGGACGAGCTGTCGATGCCGACCCCGGTCGTGCGCGACGGCGCGCACGTGTTCCTGGAGCCGCTCACCGATGCCGGCACGGTCGAGTTCGGCGAGCCGGTGGGTGCTGTCCCGACCATCTACACGATCCACTCCGAGCAGGCCACCTTCACCGACAGCTTCGGGGCCCGCGACGTCAGCTTCCAGCTGTCACTGAACCCCGCCTTCCTCGAGAAGATCCGGCTGCTGACCGACCTCGGCCTGGCCGGCACCGACCCGGTCGACGTGCGCGGCACGCCGGTGGTGCCGCGGCAGCTGCTGCTGGCCCTGCTGGCGCGGCTGCCGAAGGCGACGCCGTCGCACGAGGCCTTCGGCATCCACCGCGTCGAGGTGTACGGTGAGAACGGATCGGCCGTGATCGAGTGCGTCACGCGGTCGGTCGACCGGCTCGAGTTCGGGGGCGGGGTGCTCTCGACCGCCTGCCCGCCTGCCGTGGTGACCGACATGATCTGCCGCGGCGAGATCGACCGGCCGGGGGTGTTCCCATCGGAACAGGTGGTGCCGTTCCACGCGCTGTTCGAGCGGCTCGAGCGCTACGGCGTGACCGTCCGCGGCGCGGTGTAGCCGGCCTTGCAGCGGCGGGCCGCGCCGGTCGCCCGGCGCGGCCCGCGGCGAAGGCTCAGTCGAGCATCTTCTTGACGCCGTCAAGCTTCTTGCGCATCTCGCTGACCTCGGCGGCCTGCGACTTGACCGCCTCCGCAAGCGCCTGCACGCTGTCGACCAGCGACTTGGCCAGGGCGTCGATATCGGCTCCTGCGGTGGCCGCCGCCCTGCGCCCGCGGCGGGCACCCTTGCGCGCGGTCGGGGTGGCGGGGGTCTTGCGTCCCGCGGGACGTCCGCGACGTGTGCGCGGTCGCAGCGAACCACCGGCGCGCTTGCGCGCCACCCGGTAGTAGTTGGCGGCCACGGTTCCAGCTCGGCGGCCCGAGTCAGCGGAGATCTTCGCGAACGCCTCGGTGCGGTTCATCCCACCCGCGACCAGCTTCTCGACCTGCTCGAAGATCTGCTCGCCTACCTCACCTGAGCGGGGCATATTTCACCTTTCGTTCGTTGAATGTACGCCCACTCTATCGTACGAACGATTGACGCACGTTATAAACGACCGCGCCTATAGAGATGTATCAGTGCATTGGTCGACGAGTCGTGTGTCAGGTCAGGCTCATCATCTCGTTCAAGCTCTGCCGCTATCCGTGTCGCCAGCACTTTCCCGAGCTCGACGCCCCACTGATCGAATGAGTTGATGTTCCAGATCACACCCTGCGTGAACACGCTGTGCTCATACAGCGCCACCAGGCTGCCCAGCGTGGCGGGCGTCAGACGCTCGGCCAGCAGCGTGCTGCTGGGCCGGTTGCCCTCGAACACCCGGTGCGGCGCCAGATCGGCGTCCGTGCCCTCCGCCAGCACCTCGTCGAGGCGTTTCCCAAAGGCCAGCGCCTCGGTCTGGGCGAACACGTTTGCCATCAGCAGATCGTGATGGCGGCCGAGCGGATTCAGGCTGTGAAGGAAGCCGATGAAGTCACACGGGATCAGCCGCGTGCCCTGGTGAAGGAGCTGATAGAACGAGTGCTGGCCGTTCGTTCCCGGCTCTCCCCAGTACACCGCTCCCGTCTCATAGTCGACCCGGATGCCGTCCAGAGTGACATGTTTCCCGTTGCTCTCCATCGTCAACTGTTGTAGGTATGCCGGGAAACGCTTGAGGTACTGGTCGTAGGGCAACACGGCAACCGTCTGGGCATCAAAAAAGTCGCTGTACCAGACGGCCAGCAGACCCATCAGCACGGGCATGTTCTGTTCAAGCGGGGCTGTGCGGAAATGCACATCCATGGCGTGGAAACCGTCGAGCAACTCGCGGAAGCGGCGCGGCCCGACCGCGATCATCGTCGACAGGCCGACCGCCGAATCCATGGAGTAACGGCCACCCACCCAGTCCCAAAAGCCGAACATGTTGTCGAGATCGACACCAAACGCCGACACCTTGTCGGCTCCGGTCGAGACGGCGACGAAATGCTTCGCGATCGCCGCCTCGTCGGGCATCGCTGCCAGCACCCATTCGCGGGCGCTGGCGGCGTTGGTCATCGTCTCCTGCGTGGTGAAGGTCTTGGAGGCGATGATGAACAGCGTCTCGGCCGGGTCGAGGTCGCGGGTCGCCTCGGCGAAGTCGGTGCCGTCGACATTCGAGACGAACCGGAACGTGATGTCGCGCTGGGAGTAGCTGCGCAGGGCCTCATAGGCCATCACCGGCCCCAGATCGGACCCGCCGATGCCGACGTTTATGACGTTGCGTATCCGCCTGCCGGTATGGCCCTTCCAGTCGCCGCTGCGAACCCGGTCAGCGAAGGCGGCCATGCGGTCGAGCACCTCGTGCACTGCCGGCACGACGTCGCGGCCGTCGACCATGATCGATTCGCCGACCGGTGCCCGCAGGGCGCCGTGCAGCACCGGGCGGCCCTCGGTGGTGTTGATGGGAACGCCGGTGAACATCGCCTCCCTGCGCGCCTCAAGCTCGCGCTCCCGAGCCAGCTCGATCAGCAGGCGCAGCGTCTCTGAGGTGGCGCGGTGCTTGGAGTAGTCGAGCCGGAGCCCGGCGCCGGCGGCCGTCATCCGGTCGCCCCGCTCCGGGTCCTGCGCGAACAGCTCGCGCAGGTGGGTGTTGCCGATCTCGGCGTGATGGCGCTCGAGCGCCTTCCAGGCGGGCGTATCTGTGAGAGGGGTGGACATCGGCGAACCGTACACCGCGCGCGGACTCACTCGGTTTGACTGATCAGGCGGCGCCGCCTATCCTGTGCAGCACGATGCCGCGCACCGCGAACACCAAGGAGATCGCTGCCCGCTCTACGTTGAGCGGGCGTCCTGTCGGGCTCATGTCCGCGTTCGCCATCTCGCTGCTCGGCCTCCTCCTGCTCCTCGCCCGCTAGGGCGACGGACTTCTGCTCACGCGCCGCCCGCCGGCGCACACGCACACGAACCCGCCGGGAGAGGTACGCCCTCTCCCTCATGAGCAGGAGGATTAGCCCCATGACGGACACCGTCCGGATATTCGATACGACATTGCGGGACGGCGAGCAATCGCCGGGCATCGCGCTGAATGCGGCCGAGAAGGTGGAGATAGCACGCCAGCTGGAGCGGCTGGGCGTGGACATCATCGAGGCCGGCTTCGCCATCTCCTCCCCCGGTGAGGTGGAGGGCATCCGCGCGGTCGGGCACGCCGTCGACTGCGTGGTGGCATCGCTGGCGCGCACCAACGACGAGGACGTGGACGCCGCGATCGAGTCGCTACAGGGCGCGAGCAGCCCGCGCATCCACGTGTTCATCGCCACCTCCGACATCCATCTCGAGCACAAGCTGCGGATGTCGCGCGAGCAGGTGATCGAGTCGGCCGGGCGTGCCGTTGCCCGCGCCAAGGCGTTCACGTCGGACATCGAGTTCTCGTGCGAGGACGCGACCCGCACCGACATCGACTACATGGCCCAGGTGGTGCGGGTGGCGATCGCGGCGGGCGCGACCACCATCAACATCCCGGACACGGTCGGCTACACGGTGCCGGAGGAGTACGTGGAGATCCTCGGCGGCCTGCGCGAGCGGGTGCCGGAGCTCGACGGCGTGATCCTGTCGGTGCACTGCCACAACGACCTGGGGCTGGCGGTCGCCAACTCCATGGCCGGCGTGATGGCGGGCGCGCGGCAGGTCGAGTGCACGATCAACGGCATCGGGGAGCGCGCCGGCAACGCCTCCCTTGAGGAGGTCGTGATGCTGCTGCGCACCCGCAAGCCGCGCTTCGGCCTGGACACC
Source organism: Gaiellales bacterium (assembly GCA_045806525.1). Classification (GTDB taxonomy): domain Bacteria; phylum Actinomycetota; class Thermoleophilia; order Gaiellales; family JAICJC01; genus JAICYJ01. The sequence continues at coordinate 15,923 of JBJMJD010000005.1, forward strand.
TCGATCACCACCTCCGAGATCATGCGCACGTCGCGCATGGTGTCGCGTCTGACCGGATACGCCGTGCAGCCCAACAAGGCGATCGTCGGCCGCAACGCCTTCGCCCACGAGGCGGGCATCCACCAGCACGGGGTGCTGGCCGACCGCCGCACCTACGAGATCATGGACGCAGAGTCCGTGGGCCTGTCCGGATCGGACATCGTGCTGGGCAAGCACTCCGGCCGCCACGCGCTGCGGCAGGCCTTCGCCGACCTCGGCTTCACGATCGAGGGCGACGAGCTGAAGCGGGCGTTCGAGCGCTTCAAGGAGATCGCCGACCGCAAGCAGCGGATCAGCTCGCTCGATCTGGAGGCGATCGCCTCCGACTCGCTGCGCGACCGCGAGGACGATCATCACCTCGTGACGCTGGCGATCACGACCAGGACCGGTGACAGGGCACGGGCGGAGCTCACCGTGCGAAACGGCGAGGAGGAGCTCACCGCCGAGGCCGAGGGCGACGGGCCGGTGGACGCGGCCTTCCAGGCCATCAACCGCGTGATGGGCGTCTCGCCGACGCTGGCCGAGTACACGATCGGCGCCGTCTCGGGCGGCGCGGACGCGCTCGGCGAGGTGCGGGTCGTGGTGGAGTCAGGGGGGCGCACGTTCTCGGCCCAGGCCGTCTCGACCGACGTCACAGAGGCCTCGGCCGAGGCCTATCTGCGGGCATGCTCGCACGCCAAGACGGCGACCGAACCGGAGCAGGAACTGGCCGGAGTCTGATGAGATACACCACCCCCTTCCAGGAGCGCAGGCCATGAGCCCGAGCACACGACCCATACCCATCGTCGCCTGCCTGGCCGGCGACGGCATCGGCCCAGAGGTGATGGCCGAGGCCGGCCGCGTCATCGACGCGGCGTCGGAGCTGTTCGGTATCCGCGTGCGCCAGGTGCACCTGCCGTTCGGCGGCGACGCCATCGACAAGCACGGGGATCCCTTCCCCAGCCACGTGCGGGCCGCCGTGAAGGCGTCCGATGCGGTGCTGCTGGGAGCGGTCGGCGGCCCACGCTGGGACGGGTCGCCGGTGCGGCCGGAGGCCGGCCTGCTGGGGCTTCGCAAGGAGCTCGACACGTACGCGAACCTGCGACCGGTGCGCCACGGCGCCATCGACCTGATGGTGGTGCGCGAGCTGACCGGCGGCCTCTACTTCGGCAAGAAGACGCTGGAGCAGGACGTCGCCAGCGATGAGTGCCGCTACACCCGCGAGCAGATCGAGCGGGTCGCGCGGTGGGGCTTCAGGCTGGCCCGCCGCCGCGGCGGACGCGTCGTCTCGGTGGACAAGGCCAACGTGCTGTCCACCTCGAAGCTGTGGCGCCGTGTCGTCACGGAGCTGCACGCGTCGGAGTTCGAGGAGATCCGGCTGACCCACGAGCTGGTCGACTCGTTCGCCATGAACCTGGCGACGCGGCCGCAGGACTACGACGTGGTGCTCACCGAGAACCTGTTCGGTGACATCCTGTCCGACCTGGCCGCGGCCGTGGGCGGAGGGCTGGGCCTGGCGCCGTCGGCCTCTCTGGGCAGCGAGCCGCCGGGCATCTTCGAGCCGGTGCACGGCTCGGCGCCGGACATCGCCGGCCAGGGCGAGGCCAACCCGATCGCGATGATCCTGTCGGTGGGACTGATGTTCACCTACGGGCTGGCCCGACGCGACATCGGCCGCACCATCGCCGCCGCGGTCGACCAGGTGCTGGCCGCCGGCACCGCCACAGCCGACCAGATCTCCGGCGGCCGCGCCTACGCCACGTGGGAGGTGGGCCAGGCCATCTGCCGCGCGCTAGCTGACCACGCCCATGGCAGCGGGGAGTTCGCGGCAGACCCCTACGGTGAGGCGGTCGCCCGTGGATAGCGAGAGACGACGCATGACCGGCGCCGAGGCCGTGATCCGGTCGCTCGAGGCGGAGGGCGTGACCGACGTGTTCGGGCTGCCGGGCGGCGCCATCCTGCCGCTGTACGACGCCTGGGCTGCTTGCGAGCACACCATCCGCCACTACCTCGTGCGCCACGAGCAGGGCGCCGGCCACATGGCGCAGGGCTACGCGCGCGCCACCGGCAAGGTGGGCGTGGCCATCGCCACATCCGGCCCGGGCGCGACCAACCTGGTCACCCCCATCGCCGACGCATACCTCGACTCGACGCCGATCGTGTGCATCACCGGACAGGTGCCGACGCACCTGATCGGCACGGATGCCTTCCAGGAGGCCGACATCCAGGGCATCACCATGCCGGTGGTCAAGCATTCGTGGCTGGTCGACCGCGCGGAGGACATCCCGCGCATCGTCAAGGAGGCGTTCCACATCGCCCGCAGCGGCCGCCCCGGACCGGTCCTGATCGACATCCCCAAGGACCTGCAGCTGGCGCAGATCACGTACGTGCCCTCCAAGCAGGTCGACATCCCCGGCTACAAGCCCTCCCGGCACGGCCACCCCAAGCAGGTGATCACCGCCGCGGAGGCGATCCTGGCCGCCGAGCGGCCGGTGTTCTACGTGGGCGGCGGCACCGTGTCGGCCAACGTCGATCCCGACGATCTGATCCGAATCGCAGAGGCCGTGCAGATGCCGGTGGTGACGACGTTGATGGCGAAGGGCGCGTTCCCCGACTCACATCCGCTCTGCATCGGCCTGCCCGGCATGCACGGCTCCAAGGCCGCGAACTGGGCGCTGAACCGTGCCGACCTGCTGGTCGCGTGCGGGTCGCGCTTCGACGACCGCGTGACGGGCAAGCTGGACACGTTCGCGCCCGGCGCGAAGGTGATCCACATGGACGTCGACCCGGCCGAGATCGACAAGAACCGCACGGCGCAGATCCCGATCGTGGGCTCGCTGGAGCTGGTCATACCGAAGCTGGGCGAGGCGCTGCAGTCACGGATGAACGGCGGCCCGCCCAAGGCCGCCGAGTGGCTGTCGCAGGTGCAGGGCTGGAAGCAGGAGCATCCGTTCCGCTACCGCAACTCGGAGCCGCTGAAGCCGGAGTACGTGATCGAGCGGCTGCGCGATCTGACCGCCGACCGCGAGGTGATCTGGACGACCGGCGTCGGCCAGCACCAGATGTGGGCGGCCCAGTACCTGAGCATCGACCGGCCCCGCAACTGGCTGACCTCGGGCGGGCTGGGCACGATGGGCTTCGGGGTGCCGGCCGCGATCGGCGCGAAGGTCGGCCGGCCGGACGCGACCGTGATCAACATCGACGGCGACGGCTGCTTTCAGATGACGATGCAGGAGCTGGCCACCGCCAAGATGTACGGGATCGGCGCGATCCATGTGGTCATCAACAACGGCTGGCTGGGCATGGTGCGCCAGTGGCAGGAGCTGTTCCACGGCGAGCGCTACTCCGAGACGCTGTTCGATGCCAACCTGCCCGACTACGTCAAGCTGGCCGAGGCCTTCGGGCTGCCCGGGTTCCGGTGCGAGACGCTCGAGGAGGTGGACGCGGCCATCGCCGCGGCGCTGGAGTGCGGTACCGCCTGCGTGATCGACGCCCGCGTCGACCACGAGGAGAAGGTGTACCCGATGGTGCCCGCCGGCGGCTCCTCCGCCGAGATGATCGACCTGGAGTGGGCCGAGGACGACAACGCCTGGGTCGAAGAGGGAGTCTGACGTGAGCCACCACACGCTGTCCGTCCTGGTCGAGAACCGCCCCGGCGTGCTGACACGCTGCGCCGGGCTGTTCGCGCGGCGCGGATTCAACATCGACTCGCTCGCGGTCGGGACGACGCAGGACCCATCGCGCAGCCGCATCACGATCCGGATCGACTGCGAGCAGCACTCGGTCGACCAGGTGATCAAGCAGCTCTACAAGCTGGTGGACGTGCTGAAGGTGCAGGAGCTGGATGCGACCGCCGTCGAGCTGGAGCTGCTGATGATCAAGGTCGCGAGCTCGCCCGACCGGCGGCCCGAGATCATCTCCCTGGCCGAGGTGTTCGAGGCCAAGGTCGTGGACGTGGGACCGGAGGCCGTGACATTCTCATGCGTGGCCGGCCCCGATAGGCTGCAGGCGCTGGAGCAGCTGCTCGAGCCCTACGGCATCAAGGAGCTGGTGCGCACCGGACGGATAGCCCTCGATCGCGACGGTGAGCTTGGCAAGCGCAGAAGGATGCGCGTCGTCGCATAAGGAGAGAAACCACGTGGCAACGATCTACTACGAATCTGATTGCGATCCATCGGTCCTGAACGGCAAGCGGATCGCCGTGATCGGCTACGGCAGCCAGGGTCACGCGCACGCGCTCAACAACCAGGACTCCGGCAACTCGGTCGTGGTCGGCGCGCGGCCGGACTCGCGGGCATGGTCGGCGGCAACGGCCGACGGCGTCGCCGTGGAGACGGTGGCCGACGCCACCGCCCAGGGCGACATCGTGATGCTGTTGGTGCCCGACCACGTCCAGGGCGGCGTCTACCGCGACCAGATCGCTCCCAACCTGCGCGCCGGATCGATGCTGATGTTCGCGCACGGCTTCAGCATCCGCTTCGGCGCGATCGAGCCCTCACCTGAGGTGGACGTGGCCATGATCGCGCCCAAGGGCCCGGGCCACCTGGTGCGCCGTCAGTACCTGGACGGGATCGGCGTGCCGGGGCTGGTGGCCGTCCACCAGGACGCCACCGGCAACGCGCTGGCGCTGGCCCTGGCCTACGGCCACGGCCTCGGCTGTGCCCGCGGCGGCCTGATCGAGACGACCTTCACCGAGGAGACCGAGACCGACCTGTTCGGCGAGCAGGCGGTGCTCTGCGGCGGCACCACCCAGCTGGTCAAGATGGGATTCGAGACGCTGGTCGAGGCCGGATACCAGCCGGAGATCGCCTACTTCGAGTGCCTCCACGAGCTGAAGCTGATCGTCGACCTGATGTGGGAGGGCGGCCTCGGCGGCATGCGCTACTCGATCTCCGACACGGCCGAGTACGGCGATCTCACGCGCGGCCCGCGGGTGATCGACGAGCACGTCCGCGAGAACATGCGCACGCTGCTGGCCGACATCCAGGACGGCACCTTCGCCCGCGAGATGATGTCCGAGGAGGAGGCAGGACGGCCCAACTTCCGGCGCCTGCGCGAGCAGAATGCCGACCACCAGATCGAGCAGGTGGGCGGCAAGCTGCGGGCGATGATGCCCTGGATCGGCGAGAAGGCGGCGGTCAAGCCGGGCGCGTGACCGAGCGCTACCTGCGCAGTGTCCCGGAGCCGCCGGGCGTTCTGCAGGCGGACTTCCAGCGGATCCGGGATGAGTTCAAGCTGCCGCGCGCGTTTCCCGACCCGGTGCTGGCCGAGGCTGAGCGCGCGGCCGCGGCGGCGTGGCCGCGCGAGCGCCGGCTCGATCTCCGTGACCTGCCGTTCCTGACCATCGATCCGCCCGGCAGCATGGACCTCGACCAGGCGATGCTGCTCGAGCGCTCCGGCGACGGCTACACGGTGCGCTACGCGATCGCCGACGTTGCGGCCGTCGTGCCGGCGGGCGGTGCCGTCCAGCAGGAGGCCTGGCTGCGCGGCCAGACCGTCTACTGCCCGGACGAGCGGATCTCGCTCTACCCGCCCGCCATCGGCGAGGGTGCCGCCAGCCTCCTGCCGGAGCAGGAGCGGCCGGCGCTGGTCTACGTGGTCGAGCTCGACGACCACGGCCGCCAGGCGGCGGCGCGGCTCGACCGCGCCATCGTGCGCAGCCACCGGCGGCTGGCATACGGCGAGGCCGAGGTGCCGTTGCTGGAGCAGATCGGCACGCTGCGCCTGGCGCTGGCCCGGGAGCGGGGATCGATCACGCTGAACGCCCCGGCTCAGACGGTGGTGCCCGATCCGTCCCGAAGCTGCGGCTACCGGATCGAGCTCGAGCACCGCTCGCCGGACGAGGACTGGAATGCGGAGATATCGCTGCTGGCCGGGATGGCGGCGGCCGGCATCATGGTGGCGCGCGGGCTGGGGCTGCTGCGCACGATGGGCGGTGCCGACCCTTACCGTGTGAAACAGCTGCAGACCGCCGCCAGGGGGCTGGGAGTTGACTGGCCGGAGGGCCGGTCGTTCGCCGAGTTCGTGACCTCGCTCGATCCCGCGCTGCCGCAGCAGGCGGCGCTGATCGAGGAGGCGCGCGACGCGATGGGCCACGCCGGCTACGCCTACTTCGAAGGTACGCCGCCGGAGGGCTCCGAGCACGCCGGCATCGCCGCCCGCTACGCCCACACGACCGCGCCGCTGCGGCGGCTGGCCGACCGCTACGTGCTCGACCTGGTGGCGGGCGGCGGCGACCGCGAGGCGCTCGCGAAGCTGCCCGATGTGATGAGCGAGGCGGGCTCACGCGCCGCGCGGGTGGAGCGGGCGATCGTGGACGACGTGGAGGCACGGGTGCTCGAGCACCGCGTGGGTGAGCGGTTCACCGCCGTGGCCCTCGAGAACGACCGCCATGGCACCGTGATCCGGATCGCCGACCCTCCGGTGCGGGCGCGCATGCATGCCGATCCGGCCCCGGCCCCGGGCGACATCGTGGCCGTGCAGCTGACCCGGGCCGACCCTGTCTCACGGTCGCTCGAGTTCCACCCCGCCCCGGCGTCAGGGCCTGCGATGGGGCCTGGCTAGGATCACGTCAGGGCACCGTGTCCGCAGATCCAAGGGGGGCAACCAATGCAGCACGTCTCACTCGCCGGCCTCGACGTCTCTCGCATCGGGCTGGGTGCGATGGGCATGTCGGCCGTCTACACCGGGGCCGGCAGCGACGAGGAGGAGTCGATCCGCACGATCCACCGAGCCCTGGAGCTGGGCATCACGCTGATCGACACGGCCGAGATCTACGGGCCGTACACCAACGAGGAGCTGCTCGGTAGGGCGATCGCGGGACGGCGTGACGAGGTCGTGCTGGCCACGAAGTTCGGCCTGATCCCGCACCGCCAGGGCGGCGCGAGCGCGCCCGACAGCAGCCCCGAGAGCATGCGCCTGGCGCTGGAAGGCTCGCTCAGGCGCCTGGGCACCGACCACATCGACCTCTACTACCAGCACCGCGTCGACCCCGACACGCCGATCGAGGAGACGATCGGCGCATTGGGCGAGCTGGTCGGCGAGGGCAATGTCCGCCATATCGGCATGTCCGAGGCGGCTCCTGCCACGATCCGCCGCGCGCATGCCGTGCATCCGATCACCGCCCTGCAGAGCGAGTACTCGCTGTGGACGCGCGATCCGGAGGCCGAGGTGCTGCCGACGCTGCGCGAGCTCGGGATCGGGCTCGTGCCCTACTCCCCGCTTGGCCGCGGATTCCTGACCGGGCAGCTGCGCTCCATCGACCAGCTCTCGGACACGGACTTCCGCGCCACCAACCCGCGCTTTGCCGGCGACAACCTCGCCGAGAACCTGCGCATCGTCGACGAGGTGGAGGCGGTCGCCGCCGAAGCGGGCGCGACGCCGGCCCAGGTGGCGCTGGCGTGGCTGCTGGCCCAGGGCGACGACATCGCCCCGATCCCGGGGACAAAGCACGTCGCACGCGTCGAGGAGAACGCCGCCGCCGACGCGGTCGTCCTCACCGAGCAGCAGCTCGCGCGGCTGACCGGCGTGCCGGCGGCGGTCGGCGACCGCTACGCGGACATGAGCCGGATAGGCCGCTGACGCCGAAGCGCCCGGCGGCCTCCGGCGCGTGCCGCACCACGCCGTGCTACAGCTCGAACCGTGCGGCCTCGGCCAGCTCCAGGTAGGCGTCCAGCTCGTCGGGCTTGGTGCGCTCGATCCCGTTCAGCGTGATCTGCAGCTGCAGGCCCAGCACACGGCAGGGCAGTTCGCTGGGGCACCCGGGTACGGCCAGCGTGAACTCGACGAGGTCGCGGCCGCTGTCCTCGCCCACCACCCGGTAGGTCCAGCGCAGCTTGCCCTCGCGGCTTGCGACCTGCCAGCCGAACACGAGCAGCCGCTCGCCGGCCCGCTCGGCGTCGGTCACCGGCGAGTCGATGAGGCCGCGGATGATGCGGGTGACGGTGCCGTCTCCTGCCGCATTTCCCCTGTGCGCCTCGATCAGAGCGGGCAGCAGCAGCGGCTCATGTGCGTGAATCGGTTCGTTGTCCTGTGCCATCGGAGTCGTCCAGCTCAAGAAGGGGTCACATCCACCGTACGCACGAACCCGGGGTTTGGCCACCCCCCTTGCAGGTGGAATCGATCCAATATGCCCTCAGGGACGAATCGATAGCATCGCAGCGACCGTGACGACATCCGACGGCGCGTCTCCCGCGCTTGTGACCCTGTCCCCTCGTGGCCCGGTGCGCGGGGTCGCCCTGCTCGCGCACGGCGGCCGCAGCACCAGCACCCGCCGGGCATCGCCCGTGAACGCAGCGGCGCTGCGCATGTACCCGTTCCTGCTCGACCTGCACGGAACCGGCCGCGACGTGGGGCTGGCCGCGCTCCAGCTCCGGTACCGCGTGCGCGGCTACAACGACGGCGATCCTGTCGACGACCTGGAGTGGGCCCTGTCCGAGATAGCGCGCCGCCACGGCGACGTGCCGGTGTGCATGGTCGGGCACTCGATGGGCGCTCGCAGCGCGCTGCGCTGCGCCGGGCACGAGAGCGTGCGCGCCGTGGTGGCGCTCGCCCCCTGGCTGCCGGCCGGCGAGCCCACCGCTCAGCTGGCCGGCCGCACGATCGTGATGGCGCACGGCACCCGCGACCGCACGACCAGCCCCGCCCGCTCCCTGGCCTACGCGCTCGCGGCGCGTGAGGTGTGCGAGCGCCTCTGCCGGTTCGAGGTGGCCGGCGCCCGCCACGCGATGCTCGAGCGAGCCCGCACCTGGCAGCGCCTGGTGCGGCGCGCGGTACCGGCCGCGCTCGAGCTGCGGCCCTGGGACGAACGGCTGCTGGAGGCGTTCGCGCTGCCGTCGCCGGCCGGCTGCCGGGTGCCGCTGTGACCATCTGGATCCCACGCGTCGTCGGCCTGCTGACAGCGCTCTACGGCGTGTCCGCGCTGGTGAAGCCCGACGTGATCGCCCGCCACGGCGAGCTGGCCGCGCCGTCGGATCGCCGTTCGGCCGTGGCGCTGCTGTCGGTCACCATCGGCATCCGCGACCTCGTCTCGGGCATCGCCATCGTGCTCGCTCCGGCCGGCGGTGTACTGCTGGCTGCGCTGGGAGCGCGGGTCGCCTTCGACGCCGGCGATGCCGTCGCGTTCGGCAGCCTGCTGCCCACCCACTCCGCCCGCCGAAAGGTGGCCGCCGTCGCGGTCGGCTGGGGTGCAATCTCCGCCCTGGCCATGATCTGGGCGGGCGGCTGATGCGGGTCGCGGTGATCGGCAGCGGCGTGTCGGGTCTGACCGCCGCCTACGTGATCTCGCGCCGCCATGAGGTCACGCTGTACGAGCGTGACCGGCGCTTCGGCGGACACGCCAACACGGTGGCCGTGGAGGGAGCGCGCGGCCGGGTCGGCCTGGACACCGGCTTCATCGTCCACAACGAGCGCACCTACCCTCACCTGTTGCGGCTGTTCGGGGAGCTGGGGGTGGCCACCCAGGCCAGCGACATGTCGTTCGGCGTGCGCTGCGAGCAGTGCGGCCTCGAGTACGCGGGCGCCCGCGGCCTGGCCGGCGTGGCGGCGCGGCCGTCGCGGCTGCTGCGGCCGGAGTACCTGCGGATGCTGGCCGAGGTGCGCCGCTTCCACCGCCAGGCCCGGCAGCTGCTGCGGGATACCAGCACCGACCGCATGACGCTGGGCGAGTTCCTCGAGCGCGGCCGCTACTCGCAGTACTTCCACGACCACTTCCTGCTGCCGCTGACGGGCGCCATCTGGTCGTGCGGGCCGGGCCAGATCCGCGAGTTCCCGGCCCGCTACCTGGTGCGCTTCTTCGCCAACCACGGCATGCTCACCGTCAAGCACGCACCCGCCTGGAAGACGGTCACGGGAGGCAGCGGCGTGTACGTGCGGGCTGTGGTGGGCGCACTCCACAACGCCATGACCGACACCGAGGTGGTGGCCGTCGAGCGCGATGCGAGGGGCGTCACCGTCACCGACGCGGGCGGCAGCGCGCGCCGCTTCGACCGGGTCGTGGTAGCCACGCACCCTGACCAGGCGTTGCGCCTGCTGGCCGATCCGACTGCATCCGAGCTGCGGGTGCTGTCCAGCTTCGACTACGCCAGCAACGAGACGGTGCTGCACACCGACGGATCGCTGCTGCCGCACGCGAGCGGCGCCCGGGCGTCGTGGAACTACCTGCTCGAAGCCTGCACGACGACCACCCCGATGGTGGGCGTCACCTACCACCTCAACCGCCTGCAGGCGCTCGACGAACCGGCCCAGTACTGCGTTACGCTGAACCAGACCGGCCGCATCGCGCCCGGCACCGAGATATCGCGGATGGTCTACGAGCATCCCATCTACACGCTCGACTCGCTCCAGGCACAGCGCAGGCTGCCCACGCTCTCCGGCGTGCACAACACCGCATTCTGCGGCGCCTACCACGGCTGGGGCTTCCACGAGGACGGCTGCGTGTCGGGTGTGCGCGCGGCGCTGGCGCTGGGGTGCACCTGGTGACGGGCACCGCCCTCTACGAGGGCCAGGTCATGCACACGCGCCCGCCCGGAGTGCGCGGCCGCTACCTGTTCCGCTACGGCGTCTACCTGTGGCTGGTCGACGTGGACGCGCCCCCGCGGCTGCCGCGGCTGCTGGCGCCGCTCGGCAGTGTGCGCAGCCGCGACCACCTCGGCGATGCGGAGCGCTCGATCCGCGAGAACGTCGACCGGTTCCTGGCCAAGCGCGGCGTCGACCTGGAGGGCGGGCGGGTGCTGCTGCTGACCAACCCGCGGTCGTTCGGATACGTCTTCAACCCGCTGTCGGTGTACTGGTGCCACGACCGCGACGGCGATCTTCGCTGCATCGTTGCCGAGGTGCACAACACCCACGGCCAGCGCCACTGCTACCTGCTGGAGCCGGGCGAGCGCGGCCGCGCCGAGGCCGACAAGGCGTTCTACGTGTCGCCGTTCCTGACGGTCGACGGCCGCTACCGCATGAGCTTCTCGCCGCCGGACGAGCGGCTGGCGATCCAGATGGAGCTGATCCAGGGCGGGCGCCGGGTGTTCCAGGCCTCGCTGACAGCGCGGCGCCGGGCGCTGTCGACCGGGCAGCTGCTGCGAATGGCCGTGCGCTACCCGCTGATGGCCGCCCGGGTGACCGCCCTGATCCACTACAACGGCGTCAAGCTGTGGCTGCGGGGCGTGCCGCGCGTGCGCCGTCCCGAGCACACCCAGCAGGGTGGCGTTGGGTGAGCACGCTCGAGATCCCGCCGCCGCCGCGCCGCCCGGCTCGGGCCAGGATCGCGCGCGCCCTGTTCGAGCGCTCGGTGTCGGGGCTGGAGCGGCTCGAGGTGATCGCACCCGACGGGCGGCCGCTGCGCCGGCAGCCGGGCGCGCCCCGCATGGAGATCCGGTCGGACGCCTTCTTCCACCGCCTGGCCGCATCCGGCAAGATCGGCTTCGGCGAGGCCTACGTGGCCGCCGAGTGGGCCGCGGACGACCTGGCCGGGGTGCTGTCGGCGTTCGCCGAGCGGCTGTCGCACCTGGTGCCGCGGCCGCTGCAGCGGCTGCGGCGCATCTACGAGCCGCTGCAGCCACGCGTGGAGCGGAACACGTCCGCAGGCGCACGCGCCAACATCGCCCGCCACTACGACCTGTCGAACGATCTGTTCGCCGCGTTCCTCGATGAGACGATGACCTACTCCTGCGCGCTGTTCCAGCCGGGCGATTCGCTGGCCGATGCGCAGCGGCGCAAGTACGACGCCATGTGCGATCTGGCCGGAGTCGGTGAGACCGACCACCTGCTCGAGATCGGCACCGGATGGGGCGGCATGGCCATGCACGCCGCCGTCACGCGCGGCTGCCGGGTCACGACCATCACCATCTCCCGCGAGCAGAAGCAGCTGGCAGAGCATCGGGTGCGCGCCGCGGGCCTCGAACGCCAGGTCGAGATCCTGCTCTGCGACTACCGGCAGCTGCACGGGCGCTTCGACAAGATCGTCTCGATCGAGATGTTCGAGGCGGTGGGCGAGGAGTACTGGCCCGAGTACTTCGCCGTCTGCGACCGGCTGCTGGCGCCGGGCGGGCGGATGGCGCTGCAGACGATCACGATGCCGGACGACCGCTACCGGGCGTCGCGCCGCAGCTACACCTGGGTGCACAAGTACATCTTCCCGGGCGGCCTGATCCCTTCGGAGCGGGCGATCGCCGCGGCGCTCGAGCGCGGCTCGCGGCTGCGGGTGTCGTCGGCCACCGAGATCGGCCACCACTACCCGGCGACGCTGCGGGCCTGGCGCGAGCGGTTCCTGGCCCGCTTCGAGGAGGTGCGCGGCCTCGGCTTCGACGACACGTTCCGGCGCACCTGGGAGTTCTACCTGGCCTACTGCGAGGCGGGCTTCCGGCAGGACGCGATCGGCGACGTGCAGCTGGTGCTGGAGCGCCGGTGAGGCTGGACGGCAGCCGCGTCTGGATCACGGGCGCGTCCAGCGGCATCGGCGAGGCGCTGGCGGCCGAGCTGGCCGCGCGCGGCGCGCGGGTCGCGATCAGCGCCCGCCGCGCCGAGCTGCTCGAGCAGCAGGCGCACCGCCACGGCATGGTGCCGGTGCCGCTCGACGTCAGCGACCGAGCGGCGGTGTTGGCGGCGGCCGCCACGGTGCGGGACGAGCTGGGCGAGATCGACATCGCGATCCTGAACGCGGCGACCTACGGCCGGATGGACGTCACCGCATGGGATCCCGACATCTTCCGCCGCCACGTGGACGTGAACCTGATGGGCATGGTCTACGGCATCGAGGCCGTGCTGCCGGACATGCGCCGGGCGCGAGCCGGCAGCATCGTCGGCATGGCCAGCGTGGCCGGCTACCGCGGCTTCCCGTCGTCGCAGGCATACGGCCCCACCAAGGCGGCCCAGATCAACCTGCTGGAGTCGCTCCGCATCGACCTGCTGCCGCTCGGCATCGCGGTGACGACCGTCTGCCCCGGGTTCGTGCGCACCGATCTCACGGCGGGCAACACCTTCCGCATGCCCTGGTTGCTCGAGCCCGCCGATGCGGCGCGGCGGATCGCAGACGGGCTGGAACGGGGCAAGGCCGAGATCGTCTTCCCCTGGCAGATGATGCTGGCCATGAAGGCGGCGCGGCTGGTGCCGGTGCGGCCCTGGACCGAGATCATGTCCCGTCAGGCAACGACCCGTCATCTGAGCCAGCGGCCGCCACCTCCGCTCTAGACTGCAGGCATGGCTGCCCGCAGCATGTTCGAGAAGGTCTGGGACGATCACATGGTCGGCGATGGGCTGCTGTTCATCGACCTGCATCTGGTGCACGAGGTGACCAGCCCCCAGGCGTTCGACGGACTGCGCCTGGCGGGACGGCGGGTGCGGCGTCCCGACCGGACGCTGGCAACGGCCGACCACAATGTGCCCACCGGACGCGACCAGCCCGACCAGCTGTCGCAGGCGCAGCTTGACGCGCTCAGCCGCAACTGCGAGGAGTTCGGCGTGCCGCTGTACGGCCTCGGCCACCGGCGCCAGGGCATCGTGCACGTGATCGGCCCCGAGCTGGGCGTCACCCAGCCGGGCATGACGATCGTCTGCGGTGACTCCCACACCTCCACCCACGGCGCGTTCGGCGCGCTCGCGTTCGGCATCGGCACCAGCGAGGTCGAGCACGTGCTGGCCACCCAGACGCTGCCGCAGACACGGCCGCAGACGATGCTGATCTCCTACCAGGGCAGCCTTGGCGTCGGCTGCACTGCGAAGGACCTGATCCTGGGCACGATCGCCCAGATCGGCACCGCCGGCGCCACTGGCCATGCGGTCGAGTACCACGGCGAGGCGATCGCGGGGCTGTCGATGGAGGGGCGCATGACGGTCGCCAACATGTCGATCGAGGCCGGCGCTCGGGCGGGCATGATCACGCCCGACGACACCACCTTCGCCTACATGGAGGGCCGGCCGGGTGTGCCCGCCGACTTCGCAGAGGCTGTCGAGCGCTGGCGCGGGCTGGCCACCGATGAGGGAGCGACCTTCGACGCGACGGTGGTGGTGGACGTGCCGGCGCTGGCGCCGCAGGTGTCGTGGGGCACGAACCCCGGCCAGGTGGCGCCGATCACGGGAGCCGTGCCGGAGGCCGCTGACGAGTCGGACGAGCGGGCACTGACCTACATGGATCTGCGGCCGGGCACGCCGATGAGCGAGATCGCCGTCGACCGCGTGTTTCTGGGCTCGTGCACGAACGCCCGCATCGAGGACCTCCGCGCCGCCGCCGAGATCGTGCGCGGCCGGCGGGTGGCGTCGACGGTGCAGGCGATGGTCGTGCCCGGATCCGTGATGGTTAAGGCTCAGGCTGAACGTGAGGGTTTGGACGAGGTGTTCAAGGCGGCCGGGTTCGACTGGCGCGGCGCCGGCTGCTCGATGTGCCTGGGCATGAACCCGGACACGCTGGCCCCCGGCGAGCGCTGCGCGTCCACCTCGAACCGCAACTTCGAAGGACGGCAGGGCCGCGGCGGCCGCACGCACCTGCTGTCCCCCGCGATGGCCGCGGCGGCTGCAGTGACCGGACGGCTGACCGACGTGCGGGAGCTGGTGTGAAGCCGGTCACCGTGATCTCGGGGAAGGTAGCCGCGCTCGACCGCGCCAACGTGGACACCGACCAGATCATCCCCAAGCAGTTCCTGAAGCGGGTGGAGCGCAGCGGCTTCGGCGAGTTCCTGTTCTGGGACTGGTTCCGCCAACCCGGTTTTCCGCTCAACCGGATCGACTTCCACGGCGCCCCGATCCTGGTGGCCGGCCGCAACTTCGGGTCGGGCAGCTCGCGCGAGCACGCGCCGTGGGCGCTGCAGGACTACGGCTACGAGGCGATCGTCGCGCCCAGCTTCTCGGACATCTTTTACTCCAACTGCACCAAGATCGGGTTGCTGCCGGTGGAGCTGCCGGAGTCCGACGTGCGGGAGCTGATCGACAGCGCGCCCGAGCCGGCCACGATCGATCTGCAGGCGCAGACGGTGACGCTGCCGTCCGGCCGGGCCAGCCGCTTCGAGATCGACGCCGAGATCAAGGAACGGCTGCTGAACGGCTGGGACGAGATCGCGCTGACCGAGAACCGCGTGGCCGAGATCGAACGCTACGAGGCCACGCGTGAGCGCGTCGGGCCGGACACGCTGAAGCTGTGAGCGGAGCGGTTCCGGCCGGCGCCGGCGGCGTCCGCCAGTAGTATCGCGCCGATGCGAATCGGCGTCCCCTCCGAGCACGGCCAGATCGAGCGTCGCGTGGCGCTCACGCCCGACGCGGTGGCGCGGCTGCTGCCGCTCGGCGTCGAGGTGCTGGTGCAGGCCGGCGCGGGGATCGCGGCGGCGCTGCCGGATGGCAATTACGCCGAGGCCGGCGCGCGGATCGTGCCTGACGGCGCGGCGCTGCTGACCGAGGCCGACCTAGTGGTGATGGTGACACGCCCGCGCGAGCAGGACGTGCCGTCCTTCCGCTCGGGCACGGCCGTGGTCGGCATGCTGCAGCCGCTGGTCAACCGCGAACTGGTGGACGCGCTGGTGACGGCCGGGGTCACGTCGTTCAGCCTGGATGCGATCCCGCGCATCACCCGCTCGCAGTCGATGGACGCGCTGTCGTCGCAGGCAACGGTGTCCGGCTATAAGGCGGTGCTGATGTCCGCGGAGCTGCTGCCCAAGTTCTTCCCGATGCTGATGACGGCCGCAGGCACCGTCGCCCCGGCCAAGGTGTTCGTGCTCGGCGCCGGAGTGGCCGGGCTGCAGGCGCTGGCCACCGCCCGCCGGCTGGGCGCCGTCGTCTCGGCGTTCGACACGCGACCGGTGGTGCGCGAGCAGGTCGAGAGCCTGGGCGCCAGCTTCGTGGAGCTGCAGCTGGATGTCGAGGAGGGTGAGGACGCCCGCGGCTATGCCCGCGAGCTGAGCGAGGCGCAGTACGCCCAGCAGCAGGAGCTGGTCGCGCGCACGGTGGCCGACTCCGACGTCGTCATCACAACGGCCCTGATCCCGGGAAGGCCGGCCCCCCGGCTGATCACCGCGGCCGGCGTCGCGGCCATGCGGCCGGGGTCCGTGATCGTCGACCTGGCCGCCGAGGCCGGCGGCAACTGCGAGCTGACGGTGCCCGGTGAGGTCGCGGTGCGCGAGGGCGTGACCATCGTCGGCACGCTCAACCTGCCATCCACCATGCCGCTGCACGCCAGCCAGATGTACGCCCGCAACATCACCAACCTGCTCGGCCTGATCATCGCCGACGGTGAGCTCAGGCTCGATTTCGAGGACGAGATCGTGGCCGATGCATGTATCACCCACGAGGGCAGGATCGTCTCGCGCCTGCTGCAAGGAGCGACCGCATGACCCACGAGCTGGTGCTGCAGATCACGGTGCTGGTGCTGGCCGCGTTCGTCGGCTTCGAGGTGATCTCGAAGGTGCCGACGACGCTGCACACGCCGCTGATGTCGGGCACGAACGCGATCCACGGCATCGTGATCGTGGGCGCGATCATCGTGGTCGGGTCGACCGACTCGCTGCTGGTCGAGGTGCTGGGCACCATCGCGGTCTCCTTCGGCGCGATCAACGTGGCCGGTGGGTTCCTGGTCACCGACCGCATGCTGCACATGTTCAAGGCGCGGCCGCCGGGCAAGGACGGCGATGGATAGGCGAAACGCGTTCGACCTCGCCTATCTGGCCTGCGCCTGCCTGTTCATCTTCGGGCTGAAGCAGCTGTCGTCGCCGCGCACGGCGGTGCGCGGCAACCAGGTCGCGGCCGGCGCGATGGCGGTCGTGATCGCCGTCACGCTCTGGGACTCGGGCTCCCACAACCTGGCGTGGATCGTCACCGGCATGGTGATCGGCGGGGTGATCGGCGCCTACTCGGCACGCGCGGTCAAGATGACGGCGATGCCCCAGATGGTGGCGCTGTTCAACGGCGTGGGAGGCGGCGCGGCGGCGCTGATCGCCTTCAGCGAGTACCACATCGCGACCTCCTCGAGCGTGTCGCTGGCGAACGACGCCGTCACGTCGACCCTGTTCTCGGCGATCGTGGGATCGGTCAGCTTCGCCGGGTCGATGGTCGCGTTCGGCAAGCTGCAGGAGCTGATCACGGGCAGCCCGGTCACGATGCCGGGCCAGAAGCTGGTGAACGCCGTGCTGTTCCTCGCGGTGCTGGTCCTGGCCGCCTCGCAGTACGTCGGCAGCCAGAGCGAGGCCGTGCTAGCGCTGGCGATGGTGGTGTCGCTGCTGCTGGGCGTGATCATGGTGATGGCGATCGGCGGCGCCGACATGCCGGTGGTGATCTCGCTGCTGAACTCGTTCACGGGACTGGCGGCGGCGGCCACCGGCTTCGTGCTGCACAACAACGCGCTGATCATCTCGGGCGCGCTGGTGGGCGCGTCCGGCATGATGCTGACGCGGATGATGGGCGCGGCCATGAACCGGTCGATCGCCAATGTGGTGTTCGGCGCCTTTGGCACCGGTGGCGGCGGCGAGGCGGCCACGGCCGGTGCGGCCGGCGGGCAGGTGCGCGCCACCGGCCCCGACGACGTGGCGGTGATGCTGGCCTATGCACGGCGGGTGGTGATCGTCCCCGGCTATGGCCTGGCCGTGGCTCAGGCCCAGCACAACGTGCGCGAGCTGGCCGACCAGCTCGAGCGGCGCGGGGTCGACGTGCGCTACGCGATCCACCCCGTGGCGGGGCGCATGCCCGGCCACATGAACGTGCTGCTGGCCGAGGCTGACGTGCCCTACACGCAGCTCTACGAGATGGATGACATCAACGACGAGTTCCCGCGCACCGACGTGTCCCTGGTGATCGGCGCCAACGACGTCGTCAACCCGGCGGCGAACAACACCCCGGGCAGCCCGATCTACGGCATGCCGGTGTTGAACGTCGACCGCTCCTCGGCGGTTGTGGTGCTCAAGCGCAGCATGAACACCGGCTTCGCCGGGATCGAGAACGAGCTGTTCTACGACCCCAAGACGACGATGCTGTTCGGCGACGCCAAGGAGTCGATCATGAACCTCGTCAGCGCGGTCAAGGCGGTATGAGCGGAGAGGCGGCGAGGGGCGAGCGGCTGCGCCGTCTGCACGACGACGAGTCGCTGCTGGTGATGGTGAACGTCTGGGACGCGATCACCGCCAGGCTGGTGGCGGGGCTGCCCGGCTGCCGGGCGCTGGCGACGGCCAGCCACTCGATCGCCGAGTCTCACGGTTACCGAGACGGCGAACAGATCCCGCGCGACCTGATGATCGATGCCGTGGCGCGGATCGCAGCAGCGGTCGAGTTGCCGGTCAGCGCCGACCTCGAGGCCGGCTACGGCGACGTCGGCGAGACGCTGCGGCGCGCGATCGCCGTGGGCGCCGTCGGCGCGAACATCGAGGATCAGATGCGGCCGCTGCCAGAGGCGGCCGCGATGATGGCCGCGGCTGTCGCAGCGGCCGAGGGCGAGGGTGTGCCGTTCGCGCTGAACGCGCGCACCGACGTCTACCTGCGGAGCGGTGACCGCGACCGCGGCGAGCTGCTTGAGGATGCGGTTGCCCGCGGCCGCGCGTTTCTGGACGCCGGCGCGACCTGCGTGTTCGTGCCCGGACGGCTGGACGTCGCCGAGATCGAGGCGCTGGTGGCGGGCATCGGGCAGCGGAAGCTGAGCGTGCTGGCAGG
>JBJMJD010000006.1:0-42426 GCA_045806525.1 Gaiellales bacterium
ACCCGCGCCGCGCGGCGGCTGCGCCTGGAGGCGCTGGCCGGCGATTCCGCCGAGCGGGCGGAGCTCCGCATCCGTCGCGAGCCGGGGCTGGGGGAGTGGTCGGTGGGCGTGGTGATGATCTACGGATTCGGCCGCCACGAACACGGGCTGGCCGGCGACCTGTCGCTGGTGCGTCTGGCCCGTGCGCTGGGCGTCGAGAGCGACCGCGATCTGCTCACCCGCTACGGCCCCTGGCAGGGGCTGGCATCGATCTGGCTGATGCACCATCCCGGTGCTGCCCGCCACTCGTCGTGGCGCGCTGGGCAGGCGGTCACGGCTCCGCTGTTGAGGCAGGCCGGTGCGGGCCGGCCGGTAGACTGTGCTGCACAGTGCCCAAATGGCTGCCCAACGCGTTGACGGCCGCCAGGCTGGTGGCGATCGTCCCGTTCACCATACTGCTGGCCCGGTCCGACGACGCGGTCAGCAGCGCCGCGGCACTGCTGTTCGCCGCCGCCGCCTCGACAGACTTCCTGGACGGCTACCTGGCCCGCCATGCCAACGCCCAGTCACGGTTCGGCCGCATCGCCGACCCGCTCGCCGACCGGCTGCTGATCGACCTGGCGCTGGTGCTGCTGGTCTACCACCAGCGGCTGGAGTGGTGGCTGGCGGCACCGGTGCTGCTGCGCGACGCGCTGCTGGCTGCCGTGTTCCGCGCCCGCCATGAGGCCACCGATGTGCAGGTCAACATGTTGGGCAAGGCCGGCACCGCCGCCATCATGCTGTCGTTGTTCCTGCTGATGCTGACCGATCACAACTGGCCGAAGGTGGTCTACGTGCTCGGGCTGGTGCTCTCGGTCGCGGCCGGTGCGCGCTACCTGAAGCAGGAGGGGGGTCTGGAATCAAAGCCGTCGTGATGGCAGGCGGCGAGGGCACGCGCCTGCGACCGCTCACCTCGAACCAGCCCAAGCCGATGGTGCCGATCGTGGGCAAGCCCTGCATGGAGCACATCATCGACCTGCTGCGCCGCCATGGAATCGACGAGATCGTGGTCACGGTGGCGTACCTGCCGCAGGTGATCCGCGGCTACTTCGGCGACGGCGAGTCGATGGGCGTGACGCTGCATTACTCGGTCGAGGAGACGCCGCTCGGCACCGCCGGCAGCGTCAAGCACGCCGAGGCGCTGCTGGACGAGACATTCCTCGTGATCTCCGGGGATGCGCTCTGCGACTTCGACCTGACCGCGATCGTGGCGGCGCACAAGGCCGGCGGGGCGGTGGCGACGCTGGGCCTCAAGTCGGTTGAGAACCCACTCGAGTTCGGCGTCGTGATCATCGACGAGGACGGCCGCGTCGAGCGGTTCCTTGAGAAGCCGTCGTGGGGCCAGGTCTTCTCCGACACGATCAACACCGGCGTCTACGTGCTCGAGCCGGAGGTGCTGCGGAACGTGCCCGCCGACGAGCCGTACGACTTCTCCAAGCAGCTGTTCCCGGCCCTGCTGTCGCGCGGCAAGCACCTGTACGGCCACGTCCTGGAGGGCTACTGGCAGGACGTCGGCAACCTGGAGCAGTACCGGCAGGCCAACTTCGACGCCCTCGACGGCCGCATCGAGCTCGACCTGCCGGGCATCCGCCTGCGCGACAACGTGTACCTCGGTGACGGCGTGCAGCTACCCGAGCTGGGCCAGATCCAGGGGCCGGCTTTCGTCGGCAACTACTCCAAGATCGAGCCCGGAGCGCGCATCGGCGCCTACTCGGTGCTCGGCCACAACGCGGTGGTCAAGGACGGTGCTCAGATCGAGCGCAGCGTGATCGACTCGGGAAGCTACATCGGCCAGAGCGCCCGCATCGAGGGGGCGATCCTGGGCAAGGGCGTGGACGTGCGGGCGCATGCGGTCGTGAACGAGGGCGTGGCGATCGGCGACGAGTGCTCGATCGGCTCGCAGTCGGTGCTGGCGCCGAACGTGAAGGTGTACCCGTTCAAGACGATCGAGGCCGGCGCCGCCATCCACTCCAACCTGATCTGGGAGTCTCGCGGCATCACGACCCTGTTCGGCCGTGACGAGGTGAGCGGCCTGGTCAACGTCGACATCACGCCCGACGTGGCCTCCCGGATCGGGATGGCGTACGGAACCACGTTGGCGCGCGACGCCCGGATCGTGGTCAGCCGCGACGCCAACCCGGCTGCGCGCATGATCAAGCGGTCCCTGATATCGGGCCTCGCCGCGACCGGCGTGAACGTCTCCGACCTGCGGGTGGCGATGCCGGCCGTGGCGCGGCACCAGCTCAAGATCGACGAGCGGGCGGGCGGCGTCCACGTCCAGATCTCGCCGGATGACCCGGAGGTGATCGAGATCCGCTTCTTCGAGGCACCCGGCATCCTCGTCTCCGACGCCACCATCAAGTCGATCGAGCGCACCTACTCGCGGCAGGAGTTCCGGCGGGTCTCGGCCACCGAGATCGGCCGGCTCAGCTACCCCTCGCGGGCGAACGAGATCTACGTGCAGGACCTGCTCGAGATTCTGGACGTGGACGCGATCCGGGCACGCGGCTTCCGGATGGTTCTGAACTACGCACATTCGCCGGCCTCGCTGGTGGTGCCGAACATGATCGGCGACCTCGGGGTCGAGCTGATCTCGATGAACGGGCCCGTCGAGGTCGGCGACCTGCCGATCAAGACGCACGAGCAGTCGCTGGCCGAGACGGCGCAGATGGTGCGCGCGGTCGGCGCCGCGCTCGGCGTGCTGCTGGACATCGCGGGCGAACGGATCTGGCTGGTGGACGAGACCGGACAGCCGATCCCGGCGGAGACGACGCTGCTGCTGCTGCTGCGCGAGCTGTCAGCGCAGACGGCGGTGGGGACGCTGCTCGTGCCGGTGACGGAGACGTACGAGGTGGAGCACGTGGTGAACGGCTCCTCCAACCGGGTCGAGCGCACCCAGGCCTCGTTGCACTCGCTGCTGTCGGCGGCGACCGGGGAGGGCGTCCTGTTCGCCGGCGCATCCGGCGGGGGCTACGTGTTCCCCGACTTCCTGCCCGCCTACGACGCGCTGGCGTCGACCGGCAAGGTGCTCGAGATCCTGGCGCGGTCATCCGCCACCCTGTCGGAGCTGGCCTCTGGTCTGCCCGAGATCACGCGCGTGCACACCCAGGCGCCCTGCCCGTGGGCGGTCAAGGGCACGGCCATGCGGCTGCTGATCGAATCCACCAAGCGGCTGCGCACCGACCACACGGACGGGCTCAAGGTGTTCGAGAAGGGCGGGTGGGCGCAGCTGATACCCGACCCCGACGAGCCGGTGTTCCACATCTACGCAGAGGGGCGCACCCGGGAGGACTCCATGCGGCTGGAGGCGAAGTACCGCGCCATGTTGGAGAAGATCGTCTCCGCCCAGCCGGCTGAAACCCTCAACTAGAGCTTGAGGAATCTCGGCGTGCCGGGTAGACTTCACTAACCCCGCCGATTGGAAACCGCATGGACGTTCTGCCCGATTTCGCGACCCTTGACGACGACGCACTTCGCAGCCTGATCGACGAGCACGTGCGCGAGGAGGAGGAGATCTCCTACCGCCGGCGGCTGCTCCACGGCCGCATCGACATCCTGCGGGCCGAGCTGGTCGACCGCATCAAGCGCCGCCACGGCGGTGACGAGACGCTGGCGGTCGACATCGACCGGCTGACCGAGATCCTCGCCCACAAGGGGCCACCAGAGCTTTCCGACGAGGCGACGTAGCGCGTGTACTGCCCCGAGTGCGGACACCACAACCGCGAATCGGCGCGGTTCTGCGGGCGTTGTGGTGCCAGCCTGATCGAGCTGACGGAGGGCGAGGCCACCGTCAGCTTCACGCCGCCGGCGGAGCCGGGTGCGGACAGCGGCGTGATGGAGGCCGTGGTCGAGGGTGCGACGCTGGTGATCCGGCTGGGCGGCGGCCGCGCCGGCGACCAGTTCCCGGTGGGGCCGTCGATCACCTCGATCGGCCGCGCCCCGGAGAGCGACGTGTTCCTGGACGACGTCACCGTCTCCCGCGACCACGCGGTGCTGGAGCAGCGCCAGGACGGCATCCACATCGTCGACCAGGGCAGCCTGAACGGCACCTACGTGAACCGCGAGCGGGTCGAGGACGCCCGGCTGAGCGACGGGGACGAGCTGCAGGTCGGCAAGTACCGGCTGGCATTCATCGAGAACTGAGCAATGGCCGCAGAACCTGACACCCTCCCATCCAACCTGACCATCGGCGCGGTCTGCCGGATGCTGGGCGAGGAGTTCGACGACATCTCGATCTCGAAGATCCGGTTCCTGGAGGACCAGAAGCTGATCGCGCCGCGGCGCACGCAGGGCGGCTATCGCCTGTTCAGCCTGGACGACGTCGAGCGGCTGCGCGCGATCCTGCGCATGCAGCGCGACGAGTTCCTGCCGCTGGCCGTGATCCGCGACATGCTGACGCAGGGCGTGTCACGTCCCACCGGGACCCGACGCCGGCGCGCACGCGCCCTGGCGCAGGCGGACCGGCAGCTGACGCTGGAGGACCTCGTCGGCGAGACCGACGCCGACCTGCGCTTCATCCAGGAGCTGGAGGAGTACGGGCTGCTCGAGGGGCGGCGCACCGGCCTGCCAAAGCCGTACACGCGCACGGACGTCGAGATCGTTGCGCTTTGCCAGCGGCTGGCCCGCTACGGCGTGGCCGCCCGCCATCTGAAGGCCTTCCGCTCGGCCGTGGGACGTGAGGCGGGCCTGCTGGAGCAGATCCTGGCGCCGTCGCTGCGCTCGTCGAACGCCGACCGGCGCGAGGCCGGGCTGGAGGAGCTTGAGGCGCTGGCGGAGCTGACCAGCGATCTCACGCACCTGCTGCTGGTGCGCGACCTACGGCACTCCGTGCGCTGAGCTCAGCTGTCGTAGCTGATCAGCGAGTGCACCCGGTAGGGGTAGAGCTTGTCGCGGCCGCCCAGGAAGGCCAGCTCGACCACGAAGGCCAGGCCCACGACCTCGGCGCCCAGCTGCTCGACCAGCTCGATCTTGGCCTTCGCCGTGCCGCCGGTGGCCAGCAGGTCGTCGTGCACCAGCACGCGCGCCCCCTTGGGCACCGCATCGACGTGCATCTCGAGCGCGTCGAAGCCGTACTCGAGCGCGTACTTGGCGCCCACCGTGAGGTAGGGGAGCTTGCCCGGTTTACGCGCGCAGACGAACCCCGATCCCAGCTTGTAGGCGAGCGCCGATCCGAGGATGAACCCACGTGCTTCGGCCCCGACGACGTAGTCGATGTCGAGCGGTCGCGCCCACTCCGCCAGGTCGTCGACGGCAGCCTCCAGTGATTCGGCGTCCGCCAGGAGAGGCATGATGTCCTTGAACACGATTCCCGGCCGTGGAAAGTCGGGGATGTCGCGAATCTTGCTGCGAAGGTCGGGGTGGCCCATGGCCGTCGCGATTGTAGCGGCCGGGCTGTGACCCGTGGCTAATCCAGAGCCGCCACTCGGTCGATAACTGAGGTGCCATGTACGACGTGTTACGAGCCAGCTACCGGTTCCACTGCCCGCATAGCCCGGAGGGGCAGTTGCGGACGGTGGCGCTGTCGCGGTTCCGCAGCATCGAACGGCTGCCGGGCGCGGCGCATCCGGCCGTCTTCCGCATCACGTACCTGTGCGACTGCGGCGACCATCACGTCGGCCTGGTGGCGCACGACGACCTTGACTACGGGCCGATCGCGGCCACGCCGGTGGTGTTCCGAAACCTGGTGACGGGCCGCACCGAGCCGGTGGCGGGCGAGCTGGTGGAGCTGACCCGGGCTCAGGTGCAGAAGGGCAACTGGCCGTGGAAGCTGTACTGCGGGCGCGAGGCCAAGCTGAAGCCGGTGTTCCCGTCCAGCCTGGCGCTGGTGTCTCCGGCAGACAGCGAGCTGGTGGGCGTGGCAATGCACTGCCCGAGCTGCGGCGAGCTGTCCCTGAACGTGGTCAGCGAGGCGCACCTGGACGTGCCTTTCTATCACGACCGGGTGGTGCGGTTGATCGACCGGCCGTTCCTGGATTCGCGCGATCTCACGGTCGACGACTTCCACGAACGACTGTGGTCGGCCGGGTTCGACGCGGAACGGGCGAAGCTAGCCTCCTGAGCCGGCCGCGCTAGCTGGTGCGCGCCAGGCGCAGCGGCGGCTCGACGATGTCGCCGACCACGACCACCTGGTCGCGGCCCCGGCGCTTGGCCTCGTAGAGCGCGCGGTCGGCCAGCTCGAACAGCTCCTGGGGGGTGCGCGCGTCCACCGGGAACGAGGCGATCCCAGCGCTGGCGCTGATGGCGGGCGCGAAGTCGCGCTGGGAGGTGGGGGCGGGGGTGAGGTCAGAGATGGCGCGGCGCATACGCTCGGCCACAATCATGCCGTCGGCGGCCCGGCCCGGTACCAGCACGGCGAACTCCTCACCACCGAACCGGGAGGCGATGTCGGCGTCGCGCTTCTCCCGCATGATCGCCTGGCCGACGCCGTTCAACAGCCGGTTACCGGCGGCGTGGCCGTGCTGGTCGTTGAAGCTCTTGAACCGGTCGAGGTCGAGCATCACCAGTGTCACGCAGCCGCCGTAGCGGCGCACGCGGGCCAGCTCCGAGCGCATCGCCTCCGCGAAGTAGTCGTAGTTGTGGAGGCCGGTCAGGCGGTCGGTGAAGGACCGCGCCACCAGCTCACGGCTGTGGCGGCGCCGCTGCGCGTGCATGACGCCGTTGATCGCCGCAGCAACCAGCAGGGCGGCGCGCACGCTCCATGGCACGGGCACCGCCAGAGAGCCGATCGCGACCGCCAGGGCGCCGATCGGGCCGATCGCCGCCGCAGCGCTGACGGCGAGCACGGCCAGAGCCGGGCGTGCCGCTACCGGAGCCAGCCAGGCCCCGGCGTAGGCGAGCAACGCGACCATGGCCGCGCCCGCACGAAGGTGTGAACGCTCGCCAGTGCCCGGCACGCACAGCACGGTATCAACGGCTGCGGACGGATCCGGAGCCGGGTCAGAGGTGGTTCAGCGGCTCCAGAATTGCAGGCGCTTCTGGGTCGGATCGATGTCCTCGCGCTTGCTGGGGCGTGGTTCATCGTCCTCGTCAGAGCCGGATCCGCCGTTCGACGAAGAGCTCGAGCCGGCACTCATCTGCAGCTTGCGGGCCATGGCGTTCAGATCGGCCTCACGGCGCTGGAGCGAGGTGGACAGCTCGCCCAGCCGGCGCTCCTGCTCCTCGAGCTCGACCTCGCGCTCGCGCAGGACGACGTGCAGCTCCTCGACGGCTTTCGCGGTGGGCGCCCCGCGCGACAGCAGGCCCTTCTTGCCCGAGCCCGCGCTTGGCTCGTCCGAGACCCGGCGGACAGCCTCCTCGCGCGCCTGGCGGGCGGCGTCGGCGCGGTCCTCGATCTCGGCCATGCGGCGCTGCAGCACCTGGCGCTCACGTCCGACCGCCTCCTCGGCGTCGCGCAGCGCCTCGCGCTGGGCCTCCAGCTCGGCCTCGACCCGATCGGCGCGATTGGTGATGCGTGCGATCTCGGCCTCGCGCTCGCTGACGGCGACCTCGCGCAGTTCCATCGAGTCGTGGCGATCGTCCAGTCCCCGCTCGCGCTCGTCCAGCGTGTCCTGGCGGCGGTCGAGCCGCTGTTCACGGCGCTCGACGTCGCCCTCGGCGAGGGCGATGCGGGCCTCGCGCTCGCGCAGGTCGGCGGCCAGCCGCTCGACCTCGGCCTGTGCCTGCTTCTCAGCGTTGACGAGGGCGCGCTCGGCGGCCTTGTTCATCCGCTCGGCCTCGCGCGTCATCATGTCGGACTGCGTTCGGGCGATCCGGATAGCCTCCTCGGCCTCTTCCACGGCCTGCTGGCGCGCGTCGACATCAGCCAGCTGGGCCTCGACGGCGGCCAGTTTGCGCTCCTTGTCCGACAGGCCCTTGACCCGCTCCTGCGCCTCTCCGACGGCCTTCTCGGCCTCGTCGCGCTGCTGCTCGAGCTGCTCGTACTGGGTGCGGGCGGCCTCGACCAGCGACTCGGCTTCGGCGATGCGCCCGTCGGCGCTCGCGAGTGCCTCCTGCTTCGCCGCAAGCGCCTGCTCGGCCTGCTCGACCTCGACCGCCCGGGCCTCGATCGAGGACAGCCGCTGCTCTAGATCGGCCAGCTGCCGAGAGCGCTCCTCGACCGCCTTCACGGCCTCCTGTGCCTCGGCGGAGCGGCGATCGCTCTCGGCCTTGATCTCGGTCAGGCGTGACTCCGCAGCCTGGATCTGCGCCTCACGGCCCTCCAGCGCCTGGGTGGCCTCGGCCAGCGTGGTGTGAGCTGCTGCCAGCTCGTCGGCCTGCCGCAGCAGGTCGCTCTCGCGCTGCTTGCCGGCGGCGTTTTCCTCTTCCGCCTTGGCCAGCGCGGCGGCGGCCTCCTGCTCGCGCTTGAGCAGCGCCTGCTCGCGCTCGGTCAGCGTGCTCTCGGTCTGCCGCACCTGGGCCTCGCGCTCGTCCAGGTCGGCGCGGGCGCCGTCCAGATGCAGTTCCTTTTGCTGCAGCACCTGCTCGACCTTGACGGCTCGGTGCTCGCGGTCCTCCAGCTCCGCCTGGCGGGCGTCCACCGACCGCACGGCGCCGCTGTCCTCGACGGCGGTGGCGGCTGCCAGCTGCTGCTCGAGCGACGTAATCGTCTGCTCGAGCTCTGCCAGCTGGCGCTGCCTGGCTCCGCTTTGCTTGGCCGGAACCGCTTCGGCTGCGGCCTGCTCGCGCGCCTCGAGCTCGGCGGCCATCTGCTCCAGGGCGGCCTCACGGGCCGCGAGGGCGCGCTCGCGCTCCTCGAGATCGGGGCTGGAGTGGGGGGCACCGTCGGCGATGCCCTCGCTGACCGTGATCGAAGCCTCGCGCTTGGCCAGCTCCTTCTCACGGCGGGCCAGCCGCGCCTCGCGCTCGGCGAACACCACCTTGGCCTGCTCCTGCAGGGCGGCCTGCTCGCGGCGGATCCGGTCCTCGGCGTCCTGGAGCGACTTTACGCGCTGCTCCATGGCGCGCCGAAGCCCGCCTGCGCCGGCCTCGGCTTCGTCGCGCTCGGACTCGATCTCTGTGCCGTCGGTATCCGCGTCGCTCATGAATGCCTACCCTCTTACCCGTCGGAGAACTGGTGTGGACTGGTGACCCGTTAGTGGTATCGGACGCCGGAGGGCCCGCCTTGAGGGGTTGCGTGGGACGTGGGCGAGGGCACCCGGAATAGTGATCGCCAGCGCGCGAATCAGGGCCGATACTGAGAGGGCACACAGCGAGCGCAGCCTTCGCCTTCGTGGGCAGGTGCAGGCGCCTCGCCGATATCCGGCCGTTGGCCGGCTTATTCCGACCGGCGGGCGCCTGGCTCCAGCGCCCGCCGGATTCGTTCCGGGGTGGGAGTTGTGGCAGAACGCGAAAACGCCCTCCGAGGAGGGCGCATTTCGAACCGCAGAGAGACTCTGCATCGGCTTTGTCCCTCCGCCGCAGGAGCGGTGTGCAGGGATCAACGTGGGCTGTGGAGAACACTCTTGGCCCCCGGCCGCATCCGGCTATCAAGCTTTCAAGTTCGATGCCGATATGGCCGATGCTGAGAATCAGAAGGATCTACCAGATCTTCGACGACATGATGCTCCCTCGCTCGAGTGAGTGGGGTGTCCCCCGATTGGGGGAGAAGATACACACTTGGCAGAGTGATGTCAAGTATTGACCGCAGGAGCGTGTGTGCCCGCTGATAACTTGACGCGTATCCGCATCTTCGCAGGCGGTATGACCGCGCTCGCGGCAGCGGGCGTCGCGCTGGGACTGGCGACGCACGGTCTCGGCCGCTGGCAAGTATTGGTTGTGCTGGGGGCCGTTGCCTGGATCGCGGAGGGGCGCGCGATGCCAGTCACGCAGAAGCTCGAGCTGTCGGTGTCGTTCATCCCGATCGTGCTGGCCGCGGTGCTGTTCGGGCCGGCCGCCGGCGGACTGGTGGGCCTGGCGGGCATGCTCGGCGACCGGCGCGGGCCGTGGGAGCGGTTTGCGATCTGGGCGTCGTCACGGTCGCTGGCGGGCGTGGTCGCAGGCTGGGCGGCGATCTGGGTGGGGGATACGGTCGGCCAGAGCACGCTGATCGAGGTGCTGGCGGTGACGCTGGCGGCGGCGATCGGATACATCTCGATCGACTTGCTGTGCACGATGCTCGTCGGTCACCTGCGTGGGATCATGACGCCGCGCCAGGTGTGGGGGCAGCTTCGGGCCGCGGAGTCGCTGACCATGGCGTTGTACACGCCGTTGACAGCGCTCTACGCCTATGCCTACCAGGGCAGTGGTGCGGTTGTGCTGGCGTTCGTCGCCATCCCGCTGCTGGCCGCGCACCTCAGCTACAGCCTCTACGCGCGCCAGGGCCAGCTGATCGACCAGCTGACGGCGAGCAACTCCAGCTTCGAGGACGCCAACCGGCGCCTGCGGCGCGTGAATCTGAGCTTCGCGGCGGCAATGGTGCGGGCGCTGGACGCGCGGGACGCCTACACGGC
The DNA here is from genome assembly GCA_045806525.1 of Gaiellales bacterium. GTDB lineage: Bacteria > Actinomycetota > Thermoleophilia > Gaiellales > JAICJC01 > JAICYJ01. The sequence goes on from JBJMJD010000006.1 coordinate 10,446, forward strand.
GGGCCACTCGGCCACCGTGGCCGTCTACTCGCGCGACATCGCGCGTGAGATGGGGATGGACGACCGCGAGGTCGACCTCGTGCACCTGACGGGACTGGTGCACGACATCGGCAAGATCGGGGTGCGGGCCGAGGTGCTGGAGAAGACGTCGGCGCTGAACGACACCGAGTGGGCCGAGATGCGGCGTCACTCCGAGATCGGCGCCAACATCCTGATCGAGGTCGAGGACTACCAGGAGGTGGCGCGGATCGTGCGCTCCCACCACGAACGGGTCGACGGTGCCGGCTATCCAGACGGTCTGGCGCGGGACGAGATCCCGTTCCTGGCGCGGATCATCGCGGTGGCCGACGCCTACAACGCGATGACGACGATCCGGCCCTACCGAAACGCGATGACGCCCGAGGTGGCGATCCAGCAGCTGGTCAACGGCCGCGGCAGCCAGTTCCAGGGAGACATGGTGGATGCCTTCGTGCGTGTGCTGGAGCGCGAGCCCGAGGCCTACCGGCTAGGCGTCAAGCCCGACTTCTCGCTGGAGTCGATGCAGCATCCCGAGCTGACTCCGCGCGCGCCGCGCCTGCGACACGCAGCCGCCTGACCGGGTCGCTGATTCGGCGACCATGTCACGGCCCGGGACCTGTCTGTCAACGGTAGGGAAACCGCTCAAGCGCCTACCGTTGCATCCCGATACTCAAAGCGCATGGATGAGCCGAACCTGATCCAGGTGATCGCGCAGGTTGCGCGCGAGCTGGCCGCGCCGGAGACCGGCGAGGAAGCGTTCGAGGCCGCGCTCATGCACGTGCGCGAGCAGACCGGGGCAGAGGTCTCATTCGATGAGGAGCAGCGCGTGGTCGTGCGCTGGCCGTCAGGTGGCGGAGACACGGCCCAGGTCGCATTCGAGCAGGCTCTGGGCGATGTGCTCAGCCTCGCCCGCGAGGCGATCGGCCGTGACGGCGACGTCACACTCAACCCGCAGAGCTTTCTGGCCGAGCTCGAGCGCTGCTCGTCCGCCGCCCGCTGGCGCGACCGCCAGCTCAGCCTCTGCGTCTTTGACGTCGAGGGCCTGATTCTCGGCCCGGGTATCGACGAGTCGCGCCTGGTCGACCTGGTGGGAGCCACGGCCAGCCGATCGGTCCGCCAAGGTGACGTGGTCGGCCATCTCGGCGCGGGTCGGTTCGCGTTGCTGTTCCCGCGCGCCGGCACCTTCGAGGCCCGCGCCGCGTTCAAACGCGTGCGTGACCGCCTGGGAGAGCTGAACATCGAGGGAGACGGCGTCACCTGCGCCCAGGCCGGCTTCGCCGAGCTGGACGAGGACGGCGCCCAGGATCTGCTGGCGATGGCACTGGAGCGGCTTCGCACGGCGCGGGTACGCCACGCCTACACCGGGCCGATCGGCCCTGGCAGCCCGTCGACCACACCGCTGGCCGGCTAGCGCAGGCCCGCCGCCGTACCTCGGGGCGGGGACCCTCGTTCACAGCCGTTCACGTTCAACTTGTCATAACCAGCATTATCGTGCATGGAGCGAAATCACGGTTTCAGCGGCGCAGGCCCAGGTGGCGGCCCCGGCGGCGGCTGGTGCGACACCCGCGCCTTCCAGGGCAGCCGGCGCAGCATCAGGGTGATGCAGATGGCGCCCAGCGTCGCCGTCGTGATCGTGACCGCGAACTGCATGCCGACGCTGAACGACAGCACCGCCGAACGCGACGCCTTGCCGCTGAACATGTAGAGCAGCAGCGCCTGCTGCGGCCCGGCGCCGCCCGGCGTCAGCGGCATCAGCGTGGCGACGCTGCCGGCCGATAGCGCCAGCGCCGCGTCCGGGAGGCCGGCCGGCACGTGAAACGCCTCCAGGAAGAAGTACATGCCGCCCACCCGGCAGGCCCATCCCAGCGCCTGCAGGCTGACCACGCCGCGCAGGTACCGCTCCGGCGTCCGCAGGATGGCGAGCCCGTCCTTGACACGGTCCCAGAAGCGGTTCACGTGTCCCTCGATCCACGTCATCGCGAACGCCAGCGCGATCAGCAGCCCCGCCAGCACGAACGCCAGCAGCCGCCCGTGGCCGGCGAAGAACGACCACTCGAATGCGCCCAGGTGCCCCTTCAGCTGTGGCGTGCCGGGAATCAGCCCGCGGCTGAACGCCAGCAGCAGCAGCGCCGACCCCACGAACATGTCGAACAGCGTCTCGGCGATCAGGCTGCTGGCGATGGTCGGATACGGCGACTCGGGCACGCTGCGGTGCACCAGAAACAGCTTCATGACGTCTCCGCCGCGCGCGGGCACGACCGCGTTCACGCCTGCACCCGCCAGGTACGCCCCGGTGACCGTGCGCCATCGCACGCGCCTCCCCGGAAGCGCCGCGATCAGGATGTTGCGCCAGGCCGTGGCCCGCAGCACCAGGTTCGCCACCTGGAACCCGATCGCGATCATGAGCGCGCCGACCCCGACCTCAGACAGCTGATCGGCGAAGGTGGTGGTTGCGTTCCAGAAGTCGTGAACCGAGTCCACGTATGAAGTGTGCCACCCGGCTCCGCCGGGTCAATCCCCGCTGACCGCGGGTGCCGGTACCGCCACCGGCACAAGCACCGGGGTCGGCTCGACCGGTGCCGGGACTCGCATCCGCCACGGCACCCTGCCCAGCATGAACGCCATGCAGGCGCCGCCCAGCGTCACGTTCACGACCGTGATCACGAGCTGCGTGCCCAGGCTGAACGACAGCACCGCGGCCGGGGCCGCCACGCCCGCGAGCAGCACCACCAGCAGCGCTTGCTGGGTGCCGACGCCGCCCGGCGTCAGCGGCACCAGCGTGGTCACGCTCCCCGCCAGCAGCGCCAGCGCCGCGTGGTTCATCTGCCCGTCGATGTGGAAGGCGTGAAGGAAGCAGTACATCGCGAGCACCCGCAGCATCCAGGCCGTCACCTGCGGCAGCGCCACGCGCACCAGGTAGGCTCGCGGCGACGCCAGGATCGCGAATCCGCGTCGTGCCTCCGCCAGCGCCGCCGCCGCCCGGTCCCGTAGCAGGCAGGCCGCGACCACCAGCGCGACCGGCACGGCCAGCGCCGCGACGATCAGCGTCCACGACCCTCCCGGAAGCTGCGGGCTCAGCAGCTGGAACGGCAGCGCGCCGGTCGACACGGCCCACACGATCAGGCCGGCTCCAATCAGCGTATCCAGCAGCGTCTCCACCAGCAGGCTCGACGCGATCGTGGGACAGCAGGCCCCCGGCACGGCCCGTGTCGCCAGCACCACGCGCGCGACGTCACCGCCGCGAGCGGGGATCACGTTGTTCACACCCGTGCCGGCCAGGTAGGCGCCGGTCACGCCGCGCCACGGCGCCCGGCGGGACGGCACCGCCGCCGACAGCACCGACCACCAGGCCGTGGCCCGCAGCAACAGGCCGGCCACGTGCAGTGTTACGGCCACCAACAGCAGCGTCACGCTGACGTGCGACAGCCGCGAGGCGAAGGTCTCGGCGGCCGCCGCGAGCGTGTTCACTCGTGTCCGGGCAGAAAGTCCCTGAGGTCGGGGTTGCGGTTCTCGAGCTCACGCAGCGCGCGCGTCTCGATCTGTCGCACACGCTCGCGCGTGACCCCGATCTCCGTACCCACCTGCTCGAGCGTGGCCGGCTCGCGATCGCCGAGGCCGAACCGCGCCTCGAGCACGTGCCGGGTGCGCTCGTTGAGACCCTCGAGCGCTTCCTGCAGCCCCTTGGAGCGCTCGCTGCCCGCGACCTGGTCGTGCGGCCGCAGCGAGTTCAGATCCTCGACCATGTCGGCGAACAGGGACTCGCCGTCGCCCACCGGCGTCTCCAGCGACACCGGGTCCTCGATCATCCGCTGCAGCTCCATCACCCGCTCCGGCGTCAGCTCCAGCTCGGCGGCCAGCTCGCTGGGCAGCGGATCGCGTCCCAGCGACTGCGTCAGCTTGCGGCGCGCACGATGCAGCTTCTTGATCACGTCCAGGATGTGCAGCGGCAGCCGGATGGTGCGGCCCTGGTCGGCGATCGCCCGGGACATCGACTGGCGGATCCACCAGGTGGCGTAGGTGGAGAGCTTGTACCCGCGCTTGTAATCGAACTTCTCGACCGCGCGCATCAGCCCCAGGTTGCCCTCCTGGATCAGGTCGAGCAGCGGCACCCCCGACGATGAGTAGGCCCGTGCCATGCTGATCACGAGCCGCAGATTGCACTCGACCAGCCGCGCTTTCGCGGCCTCGTCGCCCATGTCCTTGCGCCGCGCCAGGTCGAGCTCCTCCTCGTGCGTGAGCAGCGCGCCGTCGCCGATCTGCCGCACGTACGTGTGCAGCAGGTCGATGGCCGGGGCCGAGCTCTCGACCAGGTCGAGCTCCTCCTCGACCGCCGCCTCCGGCGAATCGAGGCCGACGTCCGGCTCCGGAAGGGGCTTGGCGTCGTCGTCGGCGGGCGCTTGCGTCACGAAATCAGGAATCCTCCATCGGGGGGACGCGAAGTTCGTCCCCGTGTCCTTTGCAATCGGCCATATCGTGCGGACTCTTGAGCGCAATTCGGGTGCAGTTGCGATTGTTCGTGCTTGTGTTAGCGCCTGTGGGGGATGCGCGGACGTCCGAGATCGTCGACAACTCACCCATGACAATCGAGATGCTGGGGCGTATGCGGGGGGAAGTCGATCCCGACGACATGGGACGGCTGGCTCGATGCTGTACGCACGCTCTGCTGCCACCGACGCCGGCCGCGGCCGGTTACCGCTATTACGACCTGGGCGGCAGCGCGCCCAGCTTCTATCTGCGCCGGTTCCGGCTGGGCGCGCGCACCGCCGCCGTCAGCCTGATCGCGCCGGTCGAGCTCTCCTCGGGGCTGGACGCCGAGCGCGGCGCTCCGGCCCTCGCGCAGGTGCTCCTGTCCGTGGGCGCGCGTCCGATCCCGTGGCAGGAAGTCTGCGAGCCCGACCTGTTCCCCGGCGATTCCGCATTGCTGGCGCGGGCAGCGCTGCAGGCCGTGCTCGAGCTCGACCTGCTGAGCGACGCCGAATGTCCGCTTTGCTGCGACTGACTAGCTGATGCGGCCGTCGGGAGCGACGGCCACGCCACGCCCCTCCAACCGCTTGCGGATCAGGAACTGGAACGTGGACCAGGCCCCGCGGCGCGCGTCGAACATGCGGTAGACCTGCCACTCGGTCAGCATGGACGGGTCGTCGCGGCGCGCCTGCGCCCAGTCGGCGAACTTTGGCAGCCGGCCGCTGCGCACGGCCAGCGCGGCGCCCTGGTCGATCGCGCGCTCCAGCCGCTCCTCCCCCACCGGCACGTCGAACCCGGCCTCCTTCAGCGCGTTGTTGAGGGAGCCGAACGTGTGCCAGTAGAGCGACTTGGACGGCATCGACCCCTTGCGGGCCTCGATGTCCTTGGCTGTCGGCGCCCGCCCCAGCTCGTCGCCCAGGTCGCGCAGCAGCCGCAGCAGCTCCTCGCGGGTGGCGAACCGGCGCGGCACCAGGCCGGCCAGCCGCTTGGCGCGATTCCACGAGTTGAAGTGCTCGATCACCGTCTGCGGATGCACCGTCGTTTCGGGATCGGCCTCGAATTCGCGCATCGTGGGCGAACGGCCCAGGCGCTTGGCGCAGGCGTTCAGCTCCTCGAGGATGTGCTCGTCCGAGTAACGCTTGCGCATGCCGGCCTGGAAGGCCTCGAGCTGGCTGCGATCGATCCCCTCGATCGCGCTGTACACGGTCTTTCGACGCATAGACCCTATTCTCCGGGAGTTTCTCGCCTTCGCCAACCGGCTGGCAGACGCCGATCGCTTGCTGCGACGGCAACGACAATAGCAAACCCTGACCGCTTCGGTACCGCGCCGAAGCATCTTGCGTTCTTGTCATCGTGATAGGAGCTGCGAGCGTGTCGGCCGATCAGGGGGCAAGCGCTAGTATGAGCCCGCAGCCATGACCACGCATCCGGCACCACGCGCACCCGAGAACGAGGCCGTCGACCGCCTGCGGCGGCGGGCCTGGCAGGCCTACCTCGAGGCCACCCGCGGCAGCGAGGAGTACGAGGCGACCGAGCAGGAGGCGTGGCGGCACCTCCAGGAGCGCCTGGCTGACATCGATGCTGAGCTGCTGCTGGCACACAGCTCCGGTGCGTAGCCATGCTGTTTGAAGCCAAGATCGGCCTCGCCCGGGCCACGGCGGCGACGTCGCGCACCACCGGCCGCGGTGGCGGCACCACGCTGCCCGGCCGGCTGCTGCTGCGCATGCAGGCCGACGCCCTGCAGCGGCTCGCGGAAGGCCTGCCGAAAGGCACCGCCGTCATCTCGGCCACGAACGGCAAGACCACCACCGCGAAGATGGCCGCCTCCATCCTCTCCCCTCCCCTGCGCCTGTGCCGCAACGCCGCCGGCGCCAACCTGGCCTCGGGCGTGGCGTCGGCCATGCTGCGCGGCGGGGACGCCGACCTCGGCCTGTTCGAGGTGGACGAGGCGGCGCTGCCGGCAGTGGCGGAGGCGCTTGGCCCGCGGGCGCTGGTGCTCGGCAACCTGTTTCGCGACCAGCTCGATCGCTACGGCGAGCTGGAGCTGATCGCGGCCGGCTGGCGCGACCTCGCAGCCGAGCTCGGGCCCGCCACGACGCTGGTCTCGAACGCGGACGATCCGCTGGTGGCGTCGATCGGCCGCGACCGTGAGCGCCACACCTGGTTCGGGCTCGACGACCCGACCGCGGCGCTGCCCGAGATGCAGCACGCGTCCGACTCGAAATGGTGCGTGCGCTGCGGCGCCCGCTACACGTACTCGGCCGTGTACCTGGGCCACCTCGGCGACTGGCGCTGCCCGTCCTGCGGTGACGCCCGTCCCCAGCCCTCGGTCACCGCCCGCGAGATCCGCATCGACGGTCTCGACGCCGTCGGCTTTCGGTTATGCGCGCCCGCCGGCGAGGTGGCTGTGCGCCTGCCGCTGCCCGGCGTCTACAACGTCTACAACGCCCTCGCAGCGGCCGCCCTGGCGCTCGAGCTGGGCGCGGGGCTGGAGCAGGTGCGGGCAGGCCTGGAGCGGTTCTCAGCCGCCTTTGGCCGGTTCGAGCGGATCGACCTCGGCGGCGGCGAGGCCGTGCTGCTGCTGGTCAAGAACCCGGCCGGCGGCAACGAGGTGATCCGCACGCTGGCCGGCGACGAGGCCCCGAAGCGGATGCTGATCGCCCTCAACGACCGCATCGCCGACGGGCGCGACGTGTCGTGGATCTGGGACGTCGACTTCGAGCGGCTCGCGCCGCAGATCGAGTCGGTGATCTGCTGCGGCACGCGCGCGGCCGAGATGGCCATGCGGCTCAAGTACGCCGGGGTTGCGCTCGACCGGATCGACGTGCGTACCGACATGGACGACGCGCTCGACCGGCTGGCCGCGGCCGGCGGCAGATCGTACCTGCTGGCCACCTACACGGCGATGCTCGACCTGCGCGCACGGCTGGAGCAGCGGGGTCTGGTGCTGCCGTTCTGGAAGGAGGCGGCGTGACCCGCATCACGGTCGGGCATCTCTATCCCGAGCACCTCAACATCTACGCCGACCGCGGCAACATCGCGGCGCTGGAGCGCCGCTGCGCCTGGCGCGGGATCGGCTTCGAGGCGATTGCGATAGGCCCCGGCGACGTGCTGCCCGATGCCGACCTCTACTACCTCGGCGGTGGCCAGGACCGCGACCAGCTGCTGATTGCGGACGACATCGCCCGGCACGCCGAGCCCCTGCGCGCGGCGGTGGACGACGGTGTCGGCGTGCTGGCGGTCTGCGGCGGCTATCAGCTGCTCGGTCACTACTACCGTGGCCATCAGGGGGACGTGATACGCGGCATCGGCCTCGTCGACCTGGTCACCGAGGCCGGCACCAGGCGCATGATCGGAAACATCATGCTCGACTGCCAGCTGGACGGGGCAGCACCGCAGCGGCTGATCGGATTCGAGAACCACGCGGGCCGCACCATGCTGGGCGAGGGTGTACAGCCGCTGGGCCAGGTCGTGCACGGGCACGGCAACAACGGCGAGGACGGCGGCGAGGGTGTGCACCAGGGCTCGGTGATCGGGACATACGTTCACGGCCCACTGCTGCCCAAGAACCCATGGCTGAGCGACTGGCTGATCGGCCGCGCGCTCGCGCGGCAGGGACAGGACGACCAGCTGACGCCGCTTGACGACGGCCTCGAGCTGGAGGCGCAGCGGGTGGCGGCTGCGATCGCTGCGCGCTGAGCGCCAAAGGGGGAGCGGCCGCAGGTCGACCGCTCCCCCGCTCCGCGCATGCGCTCCGGCGGGAGGGTGGTGCCGGAGCGAGTCGCGGCGAGCTAACGCTCTCCGAGCAGGCGACGCACGCCGCGCAGCTCACGCCGGCGCTCGCGTCGATCCTGGGCGCGCCCCTCACGGGCCAGCCGTAGCAGCAGGTCGCGCTCTGACTCCCGAGGTGGGTGTGCGTGAGGCCGGAGTATCGGGTTAGGTCGCATCATGGCTTGCCTCCACGTATTGTCCAGTGGCTTAGTGGACATTAGGGTAGGCGCGGGCCTGCGACTCGTCAAACCGCTTAACGCGGGGTCAACACCGGGCGTTCACCGCGCCCACAGCTGGCCCAGATGCACGAACGGGTCGCCCGGCGTCCAGCGCTCCAGAAAGCGGTGGATGGGCGGGCGCAGGTCGAACGAGGCCAGGTCCGCGATCGGCACCAGCTGGTGGCCTCGCACCGCGGCATCTTCGGAGGTGATGCCGGAGAACTGATCGTGGGCAACGGTGCCCGCGAAGATCAGGTGCACGACGTGCTTTCGCGGCCACTCGCTGGCGGGCGCGATCGACTCGGCGATTGCGATCGGTCCCTCCAGCCGCACCGAGCGCAGCGAGCACTCCTCGTCCAGCTCGCGCAGCAGCGCCTCGTGCATCGACTCCCCCTCCTCCACCCCGCCCCCCGGCAGCAGCCAGTAGGAGCGGCCCAGCTTCGCATGCCTGATCAGCAGCAGGTCGTCGCCGCGGCGGATCAGTGCGGCCACCCTGATCCGCGGTTCGCTCACGCCGGCCCGACCGCCGAGGAGCCGAACCCCCGCTCAGCGCGCTCTGACCCGGGCAGCTCGTCGACCTCCACAAGCTCGATGCTCGGCAGCGCCAGGATCACGAGCTGTGCGATGCGGTCGCCAACGTCGATGGTGAAATCCCGTTCCGGATCGGTGTTCAGCAGCACCACCCGCAGCTCCCCGCGGTAGCCGGCGTCGATCAGTCCGGGAGAGTTAACCACGGCGATGCCATGGTTCGCAGCGAGCCCCGACCGGGGCTGTACGAAGCCGGCATGCCCGGCCGGGATCGCCACCGCCAGGCCGGTTGCCACCATGCTGCGACAACCCGGCCGCAGCACCAGCCGCTCGACGCTGGACAGGTCGAGCCCGGCGTCGCCGGGGTACGCCGCCGACGGAATCCGCGCATCTGGATGCAGCCGCTTGATCGAGACGGCAGCGCTCACGGGGCGTCGGCGCGGTAGGCCGCGAACCGGCTGACCAGCCGCTGCGGGAGCCGTGCCGAGACCAGCACGCCCTCGGCCGAGTCCTCGCGAGCGGTGATCGGCGCGCCCGACTCGTACAGCGCCGACAGCTCGGCGCCGCTGGAGTGCGGCAGCAGCAGCTGGACGTCGACGAAGCGGCCGGCGAAGAACTCCGCCACGCGCTGCTTGAGCAGGTCGAGTCCCTCGCCGGTTCGCGCCGACACGAGCACGGCGTCCGGATTGCGGTTGGCAAGCCGACGGCGCGTCACCTCGTCCACCAGGTCGACTTTGTTCAGCACCAGCAGCTGCGGGATCTCCTCGGCATCGATCTCGTCCAGCACGTCTCGCACGTTCTGGAGCTGGCCGGCCAGCTCCTCCTCGCTCGCCGACGCGTCGCCCACGAGCAGCACCAGGTCTCCGGCCAGCGTCTCCTCGAGCGTGGCTGCGAAGGCCTCCACCAGCTGATGCGGTAGCTTGCGGATGAAGCCGACCGTGTCGGTCACGAGGTATGACCGCCCGCCCTCGCTGAACCCGCGGGTGGTCGGGTCGAGCGTCTCGAACAGCCGGTCGTTCACGCTGACGTGGCTGCCCGTGAGGGCGTTCAGGAGGGTCGACTTGCCGACGTTCGTGTACCCGGCCAGGGACACGCTGGGCGTCTCGTTGCGCGCCCGCTCACGGCGCATGACGTCGCGCCGCGCGGCCACGTCGCGCAGCCGGCCACGCACCAGCGTGATCCGGCGCCGCGCCATCCGCCGGTCGGACTCCAGCTGCGACTCGCCGGGGCCGCGGGTGCCGATGCCGCCGCCCAGACGCTCGAGGTGCTTCCACATGCCGCGCATGCGCTGCAGGTTGTACTCCAGCTGCGCCAGCTCGACCTGCAGCTTGCCCTCGGCCGTATGCGCGTGCTGGGCGAAGATGTCCAGGATCACGGCGGTGCGGTCGACCACGCGTGACTGCAGCTCGTCCTCCAGGCGGCGCTGCTGGCGGGGCGTCAGCTCGTCGTCGCAGACGATCACCTCGACCGATAGCCGTTCGGCAAGCTCCTTCAGCTCCCGCAGCTTGCCCGGTCCCAGGTAGGTACTGGGATGCGGCCGGTCGCGATGCTGGACGATTGTCGCGACCGTGTCCACGCCGGCGGTGCGCAGGAGCTCCTCCATCTCCAGCAGCATCGGCGCCGGGTCCTCGCCCTGCGGCAAGGTCAGCATGATCAGGCCGCGTTCGGGCGCGGTCCCCGGCGCGGCGCCGTTTCGGGACATATCGGCCATCGAATCAGTATAGGGAGGCGCGCCCGGCCGGGATCAGGCGGTGACGCGCAGGTGCTGCTCGATCCGCTGCATCGCCTCGCGCAGGCGCTCGTCGGACAGCGTCAGCGAGATCCGCACGTAGCCCTCGCCGTTGGGCCCGTAGGACGACCCGGGCGACACAACGACGCCCGCCTGCTCCAGCACCAGCTCCGTGAACGAGACGGAGGTGTGGCCCTCCGGCACGGGCACCCAGATGTACATGGTTCCGCGCGGCGGGTCGACGTCGATGCCGACGGCACGCAGCGCGGCCACCGCCAGGTCGCGGCGGCGCCGGTAGACCTCGCACATCTCGCGGGCGACCCCGCTGCCCTCGGCCAGCGCCCGTACGGAGGCCATCTGGATCGCCTCGAACATGCCCGAGTCGATGTTCGTCTTGAGCTTCCACAGCGCCTCGATCATGGTGGCGTTGCCGACCGCGGCGCCGCTCCGCCAGCCGGTCATGTTGTAGGCCTTGGACAGCGAGAACATCTCGATACCCGCCTCCTTGGCCCCCGGCGCCTGTAGGAAGCTGGGTGCCACGTAGCCGTCGAAGGTGATCTCCGAGTAGGCGTTGTCGTGCACGATCGGTATCTGGTGCTCGAGGCCGAAGCGGGCCAGCCGTTCGAAGAAGTCGTCGTCCATCACGGCCCCGGTGGGGTTGTTCGGGTAGTTGCAGAACAGCAGGTTGGCGCGATCGCGTTGCTGCGCGGTGACCGCGTCCAGGTGCGGCTGAAATCCGTGCTCGGCCGTCAGCGGCATCAGCACCGGCTCGGCTCCGCACAGAAGCGAGCCCGATGTGTACACGGGGTAGCCGGGATCCGCCGCCAGGCAGACGTCGCCGGGGTCGAGCATCGCCCAGCAGATGTGTGCGACCCCTTCCTTTCCGCCCAGCAGCGGCAGCACCTCGGTGTCGGGATCGACGTCGACGCCGAAGCGGCGCCCGTAGAAGTCGGCCACGGCCTGACGGAACGCGGGCCGGCCGCGGTTGGACGGGTACTGGTGGGTGTCGGGCCGCGCCAGCTGCCGCTGACCCTCCTCCACCACCGCCGACGGGGTCGGCAGGTCGGGGTCGCCGATGCCGAGCGAGATCACGTCCACGCCGGCCGCGCGCTTCTCCTCGATCTTCCGCTCGAGCTCGGCGAACAGGTACGGCGGCAGCTGGGTGACGCGGTCGGCGATCCTCAAAGTCGCTCCAGCTCTTTGACGAAGGCCTGGTCGAAGGCGCCGCGCAGGATACGCTCGACCGGTCCGGTCAGCCGCACGTCCAGGTCGGCCGACACATCGATCGTGAGGTCGCCGCCGTCCAGGTGCACCGTCACCGGCGAGTCGGCGAGGCCGTTCACGACCGCGGCCACGGCGGTCGCGCTGGAGCCGCTGCCCGAGGAGAGCGTCTCCCCGGCGCCGCGCTCCCAGATCCGCATGCGCAGGTCGTGGCGCGACATCGGCCGGTAGAACTCGACGTTGGTGCGGTTCGGGAACCACGGGTGATGCTCGATCGGCGCGCCCACCGCCGTCAGGTCGAGCGGTTCCGGGTCATCCACCTCGATCACGCAGTGCGGGTTTCCGACCGAGACGAACGTGTAGCGCGCGGCCGGGGCAGCGCCCGGGCCGGGGACGTGGTCGGGCGACTCCAGCGCAGCGCGGCCGGCGTCGATCGTGATCACGCCGTCGTGCCGCTCACCGCGGATGACGCCCTTGATCGTGACCATCTCGACCGCGTCCACGCCGTCGCGCTCCATCAGGTAGCCAGCTGCGATGCGGGTGCCGTTGCCGGAGAACTCCGCCTCGCCGCCGTCCGGGTTGAAGATCCGCACGTTCCAGCGCCCGGCGTCGCCCTCGCCGATCAGCAGGATGCCATCGCCGCCCGCCCCCAGATCGGGATGGCAGATGCGGCGCACGCGCTCTGCGCGGGCCTCCATCGGCAGGTCGCCATGCTCCATCACCAGGTAGGCGTTGCCGATGCCGTGCCACTTCTCGAAGCGCATCGCGGCAGGATATCCGCCTCAGGAAGATCGGGAGGCGACCCGCCGGCGTGGCCCGGTCGCCCCCCGATTGACCCCGACAGGCCTTGGACGGCCCGGCCCGGGCGAAGTTAGAGATCGAGCGCAGCGGCGGCCACGACCAGGGCGCCCATCAGCACGGCGACCAGCACCAGCCCGAGGATCACCGGCTTGGTGGCCGGGTAGCCCGCGACCAGCAGCAGGCCCACCCCCAGGCTGGCCGGGATCAGCTGCATCCGCCGCAGCGGGTAGGGGCGCAGGTTCCACAGGTGGCGGCCGGCGCGATCGGCGGCGAGCAGCGCGGAGGCAAGGCAGACCAGCAGCACCACAGCCATCACCAGCGTGCCACCCACCCAGCGCAGGAACTCCTCCAGCCGGCTGCTCGCAACCCCGAACAGGATCGCGACCACGAGCAGCGGCGGCGTGACCACGGCGATCACCAGCAGCGCGTCACGGGCCTCGCGTACCGCGTCGTGCTCGCGCCTGCTCATGCCGTCGCCTCGGCCAGCAGCTGGTCGGGCCCGGCCACCGGCCTCACGCCCGGCAGCCGACGCATCCAGACCCGCTGGCGGCGGGCGTACTGGCGGGTGCGAACGACCAGGCGCCGCACCGCCTCGTCGCGGTCGATCTCGCCGTCCAGCAGCGCACGCACGTCGGACAGGCCGTGGATGCGCGCGGCCGTGGCCGACAGCGGCCCCGCCGCGACGGCGGCGGCCACCTCACGCTCGACCCCGAGCGCGAACATCGCCCGGGTGCGGGCCTCGATCCGCTCCCGCACGGTATCGGCCGGCACCTGCAGCCCCAGGATCACCGTGCCGTCGGGAGGCTGCAGCCATAGCGTCCCGTCAGCGGGGGCGAGCGTGGCGCCGGCGTCGGCCAGCTCCAGCGCGCGCACCACCCGCCGGCGGTCGTTCTCGTGGACGGCGGCGGCTGCGGCCGGATCGAGCTCGGCCAGCAAGGCGTGCGCTGCGCCGGCGCCGCGCTGGTCGTAGATCTGCTGGTAGCGCTCACGCACGCCGTCGGCCGGTGCCGGTGGCAGCTCCAGCGGGGACAGCGCGGCGCGCAGGTACAGGCCGCTGCCACCGCACAGGATCACGTCGCGGCCGCGTCCATGCACCTCCTCGATCGCGGCGTGCGCCAGCTCGGCGTACTCGGCCACCGACCCCTCGTGCGATAGCGGCCAGACGCCCACCAGGTGATGCGGTGCCTGCGCCAGGTGTTCGGGCGTGGGCTGGTTGGTCAGCACCGGCAGCCCGGCGTACAGCTGCATCGCGTCGCAGTTGACGATCTCGGCATCGAGGCGCGCGGCCAGGGTCAGCGCCGCGGCGCTCTTGCCAGACGCGGTGGGCCCGTAGACCGCGAACACCCGTGCCATCGGTCAGGCCGCGGCGGTGACGACCGGGCGGCCGGCCAGCGTCTGGGAGGTCGATCGCACGATCTCGACCAGCGCCAGCTCGCCCTCGCCGGCGTCGCCCTCGAACAGGGTGGTCTTGTTGCCGCGGGTGCGGCCGCGCAGCACGGACGGGTCGGTGCGGCTGGGCCCCTCCACCAGCACCTCCTGGACGGTGCCGACCAGCTCGGCGTTGTGCTCGGCCGCGTGGCGCTGCACGAGGTCGACCAGCCGCGCGATGCGATCGCGCTTGACGTGCTCCGGCACCTGCTCGGCCATCACGGCCGCCTCGGTGCCGCGCCGCGGCGAGTAGACGAAGGTGAAGGCGTGGTCGTAGCCGACGGCGTCCACCACCTGCATGGTCTGCTCGAAGTCGGCCTCCGTCTCACCGGGGAAGCCGACGATGATGTCGGTGGTGAGGGCGATGCCGGGGATGGCCGCGCGGATCCGCTCGACCAGGGCCAGATAGCGCTCGGCGCTGTAGGTGCGGCGCATCGCCTTCAGCACGCGCGTGGAGCCGGACTGCAGCGGCAGGTGCAGGTGCTCGCAGACGGACTCGCACTCGGCCATGGCCGCGATCACGTCGTCGCGCATGTCCTTTGGGTGCGGGCTGGTGAAACGGATGCGCGTGATGCCGTCCACCGCGTCCAGGTGGCGGAGCAGACCGCCGAACCCGGCCCCCTCAGCGGCGGGCAGGTCGCGCCCCCAGGAGTTGACGTTCTGGCCCAGCAGCGTCAGCTCGCGGACGCCGTCGGCGGCCAGCCGGCGCGCCTCGCCGACCAGGTCGTCCAGCGGCCGGCTCTGCTCGCGGCCGCGCACGCTGGGAACGATGCAGTAGCTGCACTTCGAGTTGCAGCCCTGGGAGATCTGCAGCCAGGCCTGGTGGCGGCGCTCGCGCTTGCCGGGCAGGTGGCCGGCGAAGCGGTCGAAGGTCGAGAAGTGGCCCTCGGGCAGCTCGCCGCCGGCGGTGATGTAGTCGCCCAGTTTGTGGATCGCGCCCGGGCCGAACGCGAGATCGACGAACGGATAGAGGGCGAACAGCTCCTGCTTCATCGACTCCGACCAGCAGCCTCCGACCACGATCCGCTTCTCCGGGTCACGCTGCTTGGCCGCGCGCGCCTCCATCAGGTGCGCCACGAACCGCTCGTCGGCCTTCTCCCGGATCGTGCAGGTGTTGAACACCAGCACGTCGGCCTCGCGCTGATCCCGCGCCTCCCCCATGCCCAGCGACTCCAGCAGGCCCTTGATCCGCTCGGAATCGTGCACGTTCATCTGGCAGCCGAAGGTCTGGACGTGGTAGCGCTTCACGCCCCTGAGTGTATCCGCGGCACGCCCTCGATCAATGATCTAGGCCGGGACGGCGGCCAGGCCCGGCAGCACGACCCGGGGTCGCTCGCCGGCCGGCACGTCGGACAGGTCGAGCTCGCCGGCAGCCGGCCTGTGGGCGCTGTCGAACGCGGCCAGGAACGTATCGGCCGGCTCCAGGAAGTCGGTCAGGTCGGTGCGGTAGTGCATCGGCACCACCCAGCGCGGATCGAGCGCGCGCGTGATCTCGGCCGCATCCTCGGCGCCGATGGTGGGGCCGCCGCCGACCGGGATGAACAACAGGTCGATCGTGCCGATGGCCTCGCGCTGCTCCGGCCGCAGCGCCGCCTGCCCGAAGTCGCCCATGTGGCAGATGCGCACGCCGTCTAGCGCGAACACGAAGATCGTGTTGGGTCCTCGGCGCGTGCCGGCCTGATCGTCGTGCTCCGAGGCGATCGCGATCACCTCGCCCACCGGCGTCCCATCAAAGCTTCCGGCCGTGCTTCGCACCACGTGCGGGCTCCCATCGGCGACCGCCGCACCGTTGTGGTCGAAGTGCTCGTTCGTGATCAGCAGCAGATCGACCTGCTGCTGGGGAATCTGGGGGTAGTCGAACCGGATGGACATCCCCTCAGGACGAAGGCGCTGGTCGAACGGGTCGATCAGCACCGAGTGCTCGCTGCCACGCAGGGTGAAGGCGGACTGGCCGTGCCACTCGATGTTCATGTGTCCCTCCGGGTTTCTGACATGCGCGTCACTCTATCACTGCCGTTGGTAGGGTTTTGCGCGGATCGAAATCTTACGTTATCGTGAGAATCATGGTGATGACGCCTCCCCAGTTTCGGATCGGCGAGCTGGCCCGCCGGGTCGGCACCACACCCCGAGCCGTTCGCTACTACGAGGAGCTGGGCCTGCTGCCTGGCAGCGATCGCTCCGACGGCGCGCACCGCGTCTACGACGACCAGGACGAGGCGCGCCTGCGCGACCTGCTGCGGGTGCGCGAGCTGCTGGGCCTGACCCTGGTCGAGCTGCGCGAGTGGATGGACGCGGAGGACGCCCGCGCGCGGCTGCGCGAGCGCTGGAACGAGCAGCCGGCTCCCGACGAGAGCACCCGTGCCGACATCATCCGCGAGGCGATCGCGCACATGGACACCCAGCTGCTGCTGGTGCGCTCGCGCCTGGGATCGCTGGAGCAGCTCGAAGACGAGCTCTCGGGCAAGCGGCGGAAGGTGCGCTCGATGCTGGCCGAGATCGGGCAGGCCCACCCGTGAGCCCCACCCATCCCGAGCGCTACAAGTGGATCGCGCTCTCCAACACGACGATCGGCATCCTGATGGCGACGATCAACTCATCGATCGTGCTGATCGCGCTGCCGGACATCTTCCGCGGCATCAACCTCAACCCGCTTCAGCCCGAGAACTCCAGCTACCTGCTGTGGATGATCATGGGCTTCCTGGTGGCGACGGCGGTGCTGGTGGTCAGCTTCGGCCGGGTCGGCGACATCTACGGCCGCGTACGCATGTTCACGCTCGGCTTCGCGATCTTCACCGTGTTCTCGCTGCTCCTGTCGATCACCTGGATGACCGGGCCGCCGGCCGCGATCTGGATGATCGTGATGCGCATCGGCCAGGGCGTCGGCGGAGCCTTCCTGTTCGCCAACTCCTCGGCGATCCTGACGGACGCCTTCCCCTCCGACCAGCGTGGCATGGCGCTGGGGGTGAATGCCGTGGCCGGGATCGCCGGCTCGTTCATCGGCCTGGTGGTGGGTGGCATCCTCGGTCCCATCGACTGGCGGCTGGTGTTCCTGGTGTCGGTGCCGGTCGGCCTGTTCGGGACGGTCTGGTCGTGGATGAAGCTCGAGGAGCGCGGCATCCGCCAGCAGGCCCGCATTGACTGGTGGGGCAACATCACGTTCGCCCTCGGGCTGATCGCCGTACTGGTCGCGATCACATACGGCATCCAGCCCTATGGCGGGCACGTCCTGGGCTGGACGAACCCGCGCGTGGTGGGCGCGATGGTGGCGGGCCTGGCGCTGCTTGCCACGTTCGTCGTCATCGAGTTGCGCACCGAGGACCCGATGTTCCGGCTCTCCCTGTTCCGGATCCGGGCGTTCAGCTTCGGCAACATCGCCACCCTGCTGGCCTCGCTCGGCCGCGGCGGCCTCATGTTCATGCTGATCATCTGGCTGCAGGGCATCTGGCTGCCGCTGCACGGCTACAGCTTCGAGCAGACGCCGCTTTGGGCGGGCGTCTACATGCTGCCGCTGACGGTGGGCTTCCTGATCGCGGGGCCCACATCGGGCCTGCTCTCGGACCGGTTCGGGGCGCGCCCGTTCGCGACAGGCGGCATGCTGATCGCGGCGCTCTCCTTCTACCTGCTGGAGCGGCTGCCGGTGGACTTCGGCTACCCCGAGTTCGCCGCCCTGCTGGTGCTGATCGGGATCGGCATGGGCCTGTTCACCTCGCCCAACCAGGCGGGCATCATGAACAGCCTGCCACCCAACCGCCGCGGCGCCGGTGCGGGCATGGCCACCACCTTCCAGAACTCCGCGCTTGTGCTCTCGATCGGCATCTTCTTCACGCTGATGGTGGTCGGCCTGGCCGGGTCGCTGCCGGGCACCCTCGACCAGGGCCTGCGCGCCCAGGGCGTCGCACCGGACGCCGCCCAGCGCATCTCGCAGCTGCCGCCGGTGGGGCTGCTGTTCTCGTCGTTCCTTGGCTACAACCCGATGCACGAGCTGCTTGGCGGCTCGATCAACCACCTCAGCGCACATCAGGCCGCCTACCTGACAAGCCGCCAGTACTTCCCTCAGCTGATCGCCAAGCCGTTCGAGCAGGGCCTCAGCGAGGCCTTCGACTTTGCCATCTTCGCGTGCCTCACCGCGGCCGCAGCCTCGTGGTTCCGGGGCGGCAAGTACGTGCATGGCGGCGAGCACGTGCGTCCGGTGGTCGAGTCGGGCGACGGCGAGCTGGCCATGGCCTCCGACGGGGACTGACGCGCGATGGCCGTCAGCATGGAGCTGGTGCGGGGAGACATCACCCGCGAGACAGCCGATGCGATCGTGAACGCCGCCAACTCATCGCTGCTCGGAGGCGGCGGCGTTGACGGTGCCATCCACCGCGAAGGCGGCCCCGCCATCATCGCGGAGACGAGGCTGCTCGGCGGTTGCGAGACCGGTGACGCGAAGTCCAGCACCGCCGGCGAGCTGCCGGCCGACTACGTGATCCACACGGTTGGGCCGGTGTGGCGCGGCGGGGACGCCGGCGAGCCGGAGCTGCTGGCCTCGTGCTACCGGCGCTCGATCGAGGTGGCGTCCCGGCTGGGATGCGTCTCGGTCGCCTTCCCGGCCATATCGACGGGCATCTTCGGATATCCGGTCGAGCGGGCCGCTCCGATCGCGCTCGAGGAGTCGCACTCCGCGGCACTCGCGTCGGCCAGCGTGCGGACGGTGCGACACGTGCTGTTCTCGGGGCGGGACCACGCGGCCTGGGTGGTCGCTGCGGCCGATCTGGATCTGCCTGTCCTGATCAGCGGCTGAGCACGCGCGCCGCGTCGTCGCAGACCGACTCGGCCACCATCGCCAGCGACGGCGCGTCGATCACCAGCTGCACCGCCACGCCGCTGCGTGTGGCCCTGGTCGCGGCCGCGCGGCCCGCATCCACCCACACCGTCACCCCCACCTCGTGCAGCGCGACCGGCACGCTGGGCGGGGCCAGGTCGAGCCCGAACACCTCGTCCGCGGGCACGAAGTGGCCGAACCCGTCGGCGGCGGCGTCGAGCAGGGCGTGGCCGAGCGCGAACAGCTCGGCGGGCGTGAGCGCCCCGCGCTCGACCTGGGCGACTTGCAGCCCGCCGGCGTGCAGGGCGAGCCTGTAGGGCACCTCGTCCGCGAACGGTTCGATCGTCAGCTCCAGCTCGACGCAGATCCCCGACACATCCTGCGCCGTGTCGCACAGCCGGTAGCGCATCAGCGCACTCCGCCACCGTTCAGGTGGCTCGACGGCAGGGACAGCGTGAAGGTGGTGCCCTGGCCGACCTCGCTGTCGACGGTCAGCCGGCCGCCGAGGGCGTGGGCCAGCTCGCGTCCGATCGAGAGGCCGAGCCCGGTGCCACCTTCGCCGCGGCGGCTGTAGAACGGGTGAAAGACGGCGTCCTGGTCGGCGTCCGGAATGCCCGGGCCGGTGTCCGAGATGTGGATCGCGGCCGTCGAGTTGGCGGTCGCGTAACTGAGCGTGACGGTGCCCTTGCGGGGCGTCCAGCGGAAGGCGTTGTCGAGCAGGTTGGACACGATCTGCAGCACGCGGTCGCCATCGGACAGGATCGTGGGTGCTCCGGCGATGGGCGTGTCGAAGCTGACCTCGTTGGCCCGTGCCCGGTCACGGAATGATGCTGCGGCCTGCTCCAGCAGCGCCTCGAGGCCCACTTCCTCGCGCACCAGCCGGAACTGGTGGGCCTCGAGCCGGGTGAGGTCGAGCAGGTCGTCGACCAGCCGGCCGATGCGGCGCACCTCCTCGCTGACGGCGTCGAGCGACGTGTCCATGTCCTCAGGGCCGACCAGCCCCTCGTTCATGGCCTGGACGTGGCCCGAGATGGCGGTCACCGGAGTGCGCAGCTCGTGGGTGACGCGCATCAGAAAGTTGCGTTCCAGCTCGTCAACCTCACGCAGGCGATCGACCATCCCCTGGAAGCGGTGGGCCAGCTGCCCCAGCTCGTCGTCTGCGGTGCCGTCGCCGGCCACCTGCACCTCGAGGTCGCCACGGGCGACCCGGTCGGCGGCTGCGCCCAGCTCCTTCAGCGGCCGCGTGATCCGCCGCGCCACGAAGGTGGCCAGGATGAAGGCCACAAGCAGGCCGATGCCGGTGCCGACCGCCACCCGGCCCGCCACCTTTGTCCAGGCCCGGTTGACGTCGGCCAGCGGCTTGGCCATCACCACCGCCCCCACCGGCTGGTCATGGAGCACAACCGGCGCGGCCACGCCGATGTACGTCTGGTCGTGGCCGGGAGGCACGAACTGGAACGTGACGCGATCGTCGGATTTCATGGCCAGCCAGTTCAGCTTCACCGGGCCGGCGAACTCGATCAGCTTGCTGGAGTCTGCGAAAAACGGCACGCCGCCGGCGTAGAGCAGGTCGCAGCCGCAGATCTGCTCCATTTGCTGGATGGTGATGCGGGTGGGCGGCCGCTTGTTGGCGCCGCCGTAGCCGTTCTGGGCGTCATCGAAGTACTGGGCGGCACCGCCCACCTGGTGGCGCAGCTCATTGGCCGTCTGGTCGCGGTTGTAGCTCTGATAGAGCCGGATCGAGGCGGCGCCGGCGATCACCGTCGCCAGCAGCAGCGTCCCCGCAAACAGCAGCGTCAGCCGTGTTCTAAGTGACCGGAGCATCGTCAGCGACCTTGTACCCGACGCCCCAGACGGTGGCAACCGGGCACTCGTCACCGAGCTTGCGGCGGAGCTGGCGCACGTGCACGTCCACGGTGCGCGTGTCCCCCGCAAACGTGTAACCCCAGACGCGCTCGAGCAGCTGATCGCGGGTCAGCACCAGGCCGCGGTGATCGAGCAGCTCCCACAGCAGGTCGAACTCCTTTGGAGCGAGCTGCACCTGGTCGCCGCTGACTGTGACCTCGCGTCGCCCGGCGTCGATCTTGATGGCGCCGTGTTCCATCACGGCCTCGGGCGGCCGGCCGCTCTTCTGGGTCTGGGTGGCGCGGCGCAGGATCGACTTGATGCGAGCGACCAGCTCGCGAGGGTTGAACGGCTTGGTCAGGTAGTCGTCGGCGCCCACCTCGAGCCCGACGATCTTGTCGATGTCGTCGTCGCGGGCGGTCAGCATCAGGATCGGCACGTCCGAGGTGGAGCGGATCTGCCGGCACACCTCGAGCCCGTCGATGTCGGGCAGCATCAGATCGAGCACCACCAGGTCGGGCTTGGTGTTCTCGGCCTTCATCAGCGCCTCGCCTCCGTCGCGGGCGATCTCGACCTGGTAGCGGGCGTTCTTCAGGTACATCGATACGAAGGATGCGATGTTGCGCTCATCCTCGACGATCAGGATCTTCTCAGCCATCGGCCCTTATCGTAGCCGTCGGGCGAGACGCGGGTCAGCGACCGATCGCGAACGACTTTCCGGCCGTCGGCCAGTGCGGCCACTGGCTGGGGCTGAGGCCCCCCCCGAGCGTCCAGTGGCTGTCCAGCCAGGCCCGGTTCTTGGCGGCGCCTTGGAAGTATCCGCCGCCGAACCTGATGTATCCGCCGCCGACCGCCGTGGTCGTGGTCGACGCGCCCCAGGACGCGGTGATCTTCACCTTCCACGTGGTCGAGGCCTGGTAGGACATGCCCTTGCCCGAGTAGTAGGTGAAGCCGTCCTTGGTCCACTTGCGATCCCAGCCGCCGACGCTGAAGTCGCGGCGGCCGTCGTGGCTGAGGTCGCGGATCGCGATCGTGCCCTGGCCGAGGGTGCCGGTCGTGACGCCCGTGCCCCACTGCTGCAGCGTGCCGGCGCCATGGTTGGCTGCAAACTGCCCGCAGCGTGACCCGCAGTAGCTGTGCGCGGAGAGCCTGACGGCTCCCGACGCCGCCGACGCGGATCCCACGGAGGCGAGCGTCAGCAGCAATGCGATGAGGGTGACCCGACCCTTCATGTTATTGACTATCGGAATCTTGTGTGTGAACTTCAGTGCTCTGATGTAAGGAGTTTGTAAGAGTCGCAGCATAGCGGCGGGTCAATGTGCCACGTCGACGGCTCGGGACTCACGGATCACGGTCACCTTGATCTGGCCGGGGTACTCGAGCCGGCCCTCGATCTCGCGCGCGATCTCGTGGCTGAGCAGGGCGGCTGTGTCGTCGTCGACCTCCTCCGGCTTGACCATTACCCGCACCTCGCGGCCGGCCTGCATGGCGTACACGCGATCCACCCCGCGCTTCGTGCTGGCGATCTCCTCCAGCGCCTCCAGCCGCTTGATGTAGTGCTCCAGGCTCTCGCCGCGGCCTCCGGGCCGTGACGCGGAGACGGCGTCGGCCGCGATCACCAGCACCGCCTCGACGGTCTGCGGCTCCACGTCGTAGTGGTGCGCCTCGATCGCGTGGGCGACGCTGGGCGACTCGCGGTACTTGCGCACCATCTCGGCCGAGATCACGGCATGCGATCCCTCCACTTCGTGCGTCACGGCCTTGCCGAGGTCGTGCAGCAGCGCGGCACGACGGGCGGTCTTCTCGCTCGCCCCCAGCTCGGCGGCCATGATCGCGGCCAGGTGCGCGCACTCGATCGAGTGCTTGAGCACGTTCTGCCCGTAGCTGGTGCGGTAGTGCAGGCGGCCGAGGATCTTGACCAGCTCCGGGTGCAAGCCGTGCACGTTCGCCTCGAAGCAGGCCTGCTCACCGGCCTCGACGATCTTCTGCTCGATCTCGGCCTTGGACTGGTAGTACATCTCTTCGATGCGGGACGGGTGGATGCGGCCGTCCGCGATCAGCTTCTCGAGCGTCATGCGAGCGGTGGCGCGGCGCACCCCGTCGAAGGCCGACAGCACCACGGCCTGCGGCGTGTCGTCGATGATCACGTCGACGCCGGTCAGGTTCTCGAGCGCGCGGATGTTTCGGCCCTCGCGGCCGATGATGCGGCCCTTGAGGTCGTCCGACGGCAGCTGCACCACCGACACGGTCGTCTCGGCGGTATGGCCGGACGCGGTGCGCTGGATCGCGACCGACAGGATGTTGCGGGCGCGGCGATCGGATTCGAGCTTGGTCTCCTCGTCCACCTGCCGCACGATCTTGGCCATGTCGTGGCGGCAACGCTCCTCGACCTGAGCCAGCAGCGTGTCCCTGGCCTGCGTCGTGGTCATGCCGGAGATGCGCTCCAGCTCGGCCAGCTCCGCGTCCTTGGCGGCCTTCAGCTCCTCCTGCATCTGCTTGGCGTGGGTCTCGCGGTCGGCGATCGACTGCTCGCGGCGCGCAACCTCTTCGCTTCGGCCGCTGACGATCTCCTCCCGGGCGTTGACGCGTTCCTCGATCTTGGCGATCTCGGCGCGGCGGTCGCCCAGCTCTCGCTCCTGCTCGGCTCGCTGCTGGAGCAGCTCCTCTCGGGCGGTGACACGCGCCTCCTTCAGCTGTGCCTCGGCCCGGCCCTCCGCCTCGGCCAGGATGCGTGTGGCCTGCCGTTCGGCCTCCGCCATGCGCCCGGCACCGATGCGTGCGCGCGCGGCGAACCCCGCCCCCGCGCCCACGATCAGCGCGGCCAGGCCGATCAGCGCCTGCTCCATTGTCACTCCTTAGGTCTGTTCGCCCGCACGCGGGCGTGGAAGATGTCACCAGGAGCGGGGCGCCCTCTTTCGGCCTCAGCAGATCCGCACGGCACCACGCGGACGCCCACCGGACGTACCCGCCGTGATGGCCAACTGGTCGAATCGCATGAAGAACTCCTGCGTTTGCAGGCGAAATGGTGTGAAGGCGGAGACCTGCTCCGCCGGTATCGTAATCGACCGGAGAAGCTCCTGGCAACGTCTGTTACGGCGGGGGGAACCCTCGCCGGCGCCTGCCGGTCGAATCAGCGACCAGTTCACGAGCCGAGGAGACGGCCATGCGGGAGCACCTGCGACAGGCGACGCTGACGGCGGCGCTATGCGTACTCGCGATCGCCGCGTACACCACGATCAGGGACGGGTCGGATACCGCCTCGGCGCGGGCGGCGTCGGCGCCGTCCGGCGATGTGCTGCACGTGACCGGGGCGGCCACGGTCAACCTCAAGCCCGATCGGGCCGTGATCTCCTTCACCACGCACGGCCGCGGGCCGACGCTGGCGGCCGCCCAGAACCGGGCCAGCCGGGCGATGCGGGCCGTGATCGCTGCCATGACCGCCGGCGGAGTGGCCGGCAGGGACATGCAAACCCACGATCAGCACGCGACGCGTGCCGGCAGGCACGTGGCCGGGTACGTGGCGGACCAGTCGCTGACGGTCACCGTGCGCGACATCTCGCGCGCCGGCAAGCTGGACGCGGCGGGGGTGAGCGCGGGCGCGCACAGCAGCGAAGGGCCGGTGTTCAGCCTTGCCAGCGAGCAGCAGGGCTACCGCGCGGCGCTGGCCGCAGCGGTCAAGCAGGCGCGTTCGCAGGCAGCGGCGATGGCCGCGGCTGCCGGCTTGCGCATCACCGGAGTGGTGTCGATCCAGGAGGATCAGAACGACCGCTACGCCGTGTACGGCGTGTCGTCCGAGGACGTGCTGGCACCGAGCCGGTCCGTGGCCGTTCCCATCCGTACCGGGCGCAGCCAGGTGAGCGCCTCGGTGACGGCCGTGTTCGCGGATGCGCCGGCGTGACCAGGCGCTAGTCAGGATCGAGGTCGAGCACCTGCGTGATGGCGAGCTCGTCGAATCCGCGGCGGACTAGCAGCGCGGCCGCCCGCCGGCAGGTGGCCTGGTCGTACGGCGGCTGACCGAACTCGGTGACCACCAGATCGTGGGCGATCTGCTGGTCGGCCTGCTCGTGGCCTGCCAGGGCACGCGACCGGGCCGACTCGGAGACGCCCAGCCGGTCCATGTCGTGACGTGCCCGCAGGCTGCCGTGACCGCGCTTCTGCAGGCCCTCGGACAGCTCCCGGGCGAACTGCTCGTCGTCGAGCAGCCCGGCCCGCGTCAACCGGTCCAGCAGCAGCTCCCCTCGCTCCGGCTCGACGCCCCAGGCGTCCAGGCGGTCGGCAAGCTCGTGCCTCGAGCGCGCTCGTGTGCCGAGCAGCCGCAGCAGCCGCTGCTCGGCCCGATCCAGCGTGTGCGCCTGTCGCAGCGCCTCGAGCTTGGAGACGTCGAGCTCATCGCCGGCGGCCAGTCCCAGCTCGGCCACCCTGGCCGAGGAGATCTGGTAGCGCTCGCCGGATGCCAACGTCACGGACACCAGCGACCCGGGTGACCGGGTCGCGGAGATCGAGCGTACGGTGTCCACGGCAGCCTGCTCCAGTGTCAGCCTTCCGCGCCGGCCATCTGGGTCTTGCCGTTCAGGGGTTGCTCGTCGTCCTCGGACCCGTCCCCTGCGCCGCGCGCCGGAATCACGGTCGGCGCCTCAGCGGCCGACGCTCTGCGTGGCACCACCACATCGGGCACCTGCTCTTGGATCAGGTCCAGGATCTTCGCGGTAACGTCCGGATGTTCCACGAGGAACGCCTTGACGTTGGTGCGCCCCTGCCCGAGCCGCTCGTCGCCGAACGAGAAGTAGGAGCCGGACTTGGTCACGATCTTGTACTCCAGGGCGACGTCCAGCACGGTTCCCTCCCAGGAGATGCCTTCGCCGTAGGCGATGTCGAACTCGGCCTGCTTGAACGGAGGAGCCACCTTGTTCTTGACGATCTTGACCCGCACGCGGTTGCCGACCGCCTCCGTTCCCTCCTTGAGCGTCTCAATGCGACGGATGTCGAGGCGCACCGAGGAGTAGAACTTGAGCGCACGGCCGCCCGGCGTGGTCTCCGGCGAACCGAACATGACGCCGATCTTCTCACGCAGCTGGTTGGTGAAGATGCAGATCGTGCCGGTGCGGTTGAGGGTGCCGGCGATCTTGCGTAGCGCCTGGCTCATCAGCCGCGCCTGCAGGCCGACGTGGGAGTCGCCCATCTCGCCCTCGATCTCGGCCCGTGGCACCAGCGCCGCCACCGAGTCGATCACGAGCACGTCCAGCGCACCGCTTCTGATCAGCATCTCCGCGATCTCGAGCGCCTGCTCCCCGTTGTCGGGCTGCGACAGGAGCAGCTCGTCCACGTTCACGCCGATCCGCCGCGCGTAGGTCGGGTCCATGGAGTGCTCGGCGTCGATGAACGCGGCCAGCCCGCCCTTGCGCTGGGCCTCCGCGATCACGTGGTAGCAGAGCGTCGTCTTGCCGGAGGACTCGGGGCCGAACACCTCCACCACGCGGCCGCGCGGGAGCCCGCCGATGCCCAGACCGAGGTCGAGCGAGAGCGCCCCGGTCGAGACCGAGTCGATATCGACGTGCGACGCCTCTCCCATCTTCATGATCGCGCCCTTGCCGAACTGGCGCTCGATCTGGCTGACTGCGGCGTCCAGTGCCTGGTCTCGTTCCATGTCCTCCACCCTCCTGCGGCGTTCTGCCTACGTTGTAGCGTGCTCGATAGCGAACGGGTGTTCGTGTCGGAATACTAGCCCCGGTATCGGACGCACCTCAAGGCCGCTGTGGTCGCAAGCCGGTCGCAAGCTGGTCACGAAGCAGGTGCAAGGCTGCGGCCGTCGCCCGCAACCGCACGTCGTGACGCGTCCCGCCCCACTGCATCCGCCGCTCGGCCTCGCCGTCGGAACTGCTCACGTGCAGGTACACCAGTCCCACCGGCTTTTCCTCGGTGCCGCCGCCGGGGCCGGCCACCCCGGTCACCGCCACCGCCAGGTCGGCGGCCAGCCTTCTGCGCGCGCCCTCCGCCATCGCCCGCGCGGTCTCGGCGCTGACCGCGCCGTGCTGCTCCAGCGTGGCCTCGGGCACACCCAGCAGCTCGTGCTTGAGCCGGTCAGAATAGGTGACCGCGCCGCCCGCGAACACGTCTGAGCTGCCCGGGATTGCGGTCAGCTCGGCCGCCACCATCCCGCCCGTGCAGGACTCCGCCGTTACCAGCGTCAGCCCCCGTGCCCGGGCCAGCTCCAGCAGGATCTCCGCAATCGGCCGCTCGTCGGTCGCGAACAGGTGCGGCTCCAGATCCGCCCGCAGCCGCTGCCACAGCTGCAGGCCGGTGGCCTCGCCCTCTGGGGTCGAGCGGATGTCGATCTCGACCTCGTAGTTGCGGGCGCAGATGCTGGTCTCGACACCCTCGGGATCGCCGCCAGCCTGCTCGAACAGGTCGGCCACGTGCGACTCACCGATGCCGTAGGTGCGCAGGATCAGCCGCTGCCGCGGCTGTGCGCGGGCGAGCAGCGGCGCCAGCAGCGGGTGCTCTGGTGCGAGCTGCCACAGCCGCCGCAGCTCCGAGGGCACGCCCGGCAGCACCACCACCACCGAGCCGTCCACCTCCATCACCAGGCCGGGTGCGGTGCCGGCCATGCCCAGCACCTTGGCTCCGCGCGGGATCCGTGCCTGCTTGCGGTTGCCTGCGTCGAAGCGGGCCCGGTCGAACCCCATGCGCTGGGCTACCTCGTCCGTCCAGGCGCTGATCCGGGCCAGCACCGCCTCGTCCAGCTCGAGCGGCACGCCGGCCACCGCCGCCAGCGCCTCCACCGTGCGGTCGTCGTGGGTAGGCCCGAGCCCACCGGACGTGACGATCAGGTCGTGGCCGCCGGCCAGCTCGCGAAAGCCCCCCTCGATGTCGGCCAGCGGGTCGCCGACCATCAGCGTCCTGTGCATCGAGAACCCGAGCGCCTCGAGCCGCTCGGCCAGGTACGCCGCGTTCCGGTCGGAGATGACACCGCGCAGGAGCTCGCTGCCGGTCAGCAGGATCGCGGCGGTGGGCCGGGTCACGCCTTGGCGATGCCCTGTTTGGTGATCTTGAAGCTGGAGATGCCGTGCGGCAGCGTCTGCGGATGCCCGGCCACGGTGATGGTGACGTTCCCGGGGGCTCCCAGCGAAACAACGACCGGCCCCGTGGCCTGGATCACGGCCTGCTCACCCTGCTGCAGCAGGTACTCGGAGAGATCGGTGTGGTGGATCGTCTTGGCGGCTGGGCCGGCGGCCGATCCCAGATGCGCCGAAAGGTAGGAGTCTCCGTTCGCGGCGGTGATGCTGATCTTGTAGGTCCTGGCCACGGCCTTCTTGTGCTTCTTCGAGCTCGTGGTGCCCTGCGACGAGCCGCTGGACGCGGTCGAGCCCTGGGTGGTCTTGGGGCTGTGCGTCGTCGTCGACGGCGTTGGCAGCGGCGTGTTCGGGGTGCCCCCCGACCCGGCGCCCAGGAACACCAGCGACGCGATCGCCACGATCGCCGCAAGCGCGATCAGAACGATGCTGGTCTCGCGGCGGTGCCGCGCAGGCGTGCGCCGCGACGGCGGGTAGATCGGGCGGTCGTCGTCGTTGCGGGGGTCGTGGTAGCGCGAGTTGAACTCGTCGATGAACAGGTGGCCGTCCAACCCCAGGTAATCGGCGTATGCGCGCAGGAAGCCCTTGCTGTAGGTGGCTCCGGGCAGCACGCCGAAGTCCTCCTCCTCGAGTGCGCGGATGTAGCGGGCCCGGATCTTGGTGCCCTCCTCGACCTGCGAGTAGGACAGCCCTCGCCGCTCTCGGGCCTCGCGGAGTGCTGATCCAATTTCAAACATGGCTGGGTGCGCCGCTGACGGCGAAGGCGCAGTCTACGACTTACGCGCGCGGGAAGTAGCGATCCCGCAACAACCCGCTGACTCCCGCCCCGCTTCCCACCAGCAGCGCGACGAAGGTGTAGCTCGCAAACTGGTAGCCACAGCCGTCGCTGCCGCAGCTCTCGTTCCCGACCAGGAAGCTTGATCCGATCACGGCGCCGAACAGAAGCAGCGGCGCCAGGGCGGCGATCAGGCCCATGCGCGCGCCGAACACCGCGCCCAGCACGACCGCCTGCACCATCAGCATCAGCCCGGTGAAGTCCTGCGAGTGACCGGAGGAGGTGGCCAGGATGATCAGGAACTCAGAAAGGAAACCCACCAGCAGCGGGATCAGGTACTCGCGCACCGACGGTCCCGGGCTGCGCACGCCCAGCACGCGGCGGGCGACGGAGGCGTTCGCCGTGGCCAGCGCCTCCAGCGCAGACCGGGTGAGGCCGGTCTGTTGCATGGCCGCCTCCAGCCAGTCCTCGCCCCCCGCGACGCGCGCCGCCAACCGGTCGCGGCTGACCTCCCCCTCCAGCTCCAGCACCCGCGAGATGCCGATGGTGGCGGCTCCGAGCTTACGGTGCTCATGGTCGCTCTGGGCTGCCACCTCGAGCGGGAGGCCGTCCAGGTCGAACTCGGCGAAGACGGCATCCTCCAGCGACAGCCTTCCCGGGTACAGCGCGAACCCGTCGCCGCCGTAGGTGCGCTCCAGCGTCCGTGCGAAGGCCGGCAGGTCGGTGGCGCGACAGACGATCTCGATCCGTGAGCCGGGCGGCGCAATGCCCAGCGGGTAGGCGCCGACCAGCACCGGTGCATACGGTGCCAGCGTGTCCAGCAGCCCGCTGGCCTGGAGCCGCGCGTACCAGTCGTCGGTCACGCGGGGAGACTAGCCATCGCCACCCACAACGGCTGTCTAGAAGGTGAAGTCCTCGACCGGCTGGTCGATCGGCGCGGGCTGATCCTCGCCCAGGATGCGTGCCAGATCCGTCTCGCTGATCAGCACGTTTCGGGCCTTGGAGCCCTCGTAGCCCGACACGATGCCGCGCCGCTCGAGCATGTCGATCAGCCGCCCCGCGCGCGTGTATCCAACCCGCAGCCGGCGCTGCAGCAGCGACACCGAAGCGGTCTGATGCTGTGCCACCAATCGGATCGCGTCGTTCAGCACGGGATCCTCGTCGGCGTCCAGCTGCTCCGGCTCAACATCGGCGGGCAGCTCCAGCAGCTCCTCCTCGAACGCGGGCTGGCCCTGCTTTCGGCAGGCCTCGACGATGCGCCTGGTCTCATCCTCGGAGATGTAGGCGCCCTGCACACGCAGCATCTTGGACGTGCCGAGCGGCTTGTAGAGCATGTCCCCTGCGCCCAGCAGCGCCTCGGCGCCGTTCACGTCCAGGATCACGCGCGAGTCGGTCTGCGACGACACGGCGAAGGCGATCCGTGACGGCACGTTAGCCTTGATCATGCCGGTGATCACGTCGACGCGCGGGCTCTGCGTCGCCAGCACCAGATGGATGCCGACGGCCCGTGACTTCTGCGCCAGGCGGATGATGGCGTCCTCGACGTCGGCCGGCGACACCATCATCAGGTCGGCCAGCTCGTCGATCACGACCAGGATGTGCGGCACCGTATCCTGGCCGAGCTCCTGGCGCTTGCGGTTCCACTCGGCCAGGTTGCGGGCCTTGACGGCGCCCATCAGCTCGTAGCGGCTCTCCATCTCGCGGACGATGTTCTGCAGCACCAGTGCCGCGTTCTTCATGTTGGTGACGACGGGGGTGAGCAGGTGCGGGATCGACTCGTAGTGGTTGAGCTCGACGCGCTTGGGGTCGACCAGGATCATGCGCACCTCGTCGGGAGTGGCGCGCAGCAGGATCGAGCAGAGCACGGCGTTGATGCAGCCGGACTTGCCCGAGCCGGTGGTGCCGGCGATCAGCAGGTGCGGCATCTTGGCCAGGTCGCAGGCCACTCCGGCCCCGGAGATGTCCTTGCCGAGCCAGGCGGTGAGCGGGCTGGAGCCGGCGGCCGGCTCGCCGAAGATGTCTCCCAGCGTGACCGTATTGTGCGAGGTGTTCGGGACCTCGACGCCGACCGCCTGCTTGCCCGGGATCGGCGCCAGGATGCGGATCTCGGTGGTGGCGAGGGCGTAGGCCAGGTCGTCGCGCAGCTGGGTCACGCGCGAGACCTTGATGCCGGGTGCGAGCTGCAGCTCGTACCGGGTCACCCGCGGACCGGCCACCATGCCCACGCAGCGGGCCTCGACGCCAAAGTTGGCCAGCGCCTCGACCAGCTTGCGCGCGACCTGCTTGTGGTCCTCGCCGCCGCCGCGGCTGGCGGTGCTCTTCTTGAGGATGCTGGCCGCGGGCAGGCGGTACTCGGTCTTGGGCCGCGGCGAGGCATCCAGCGCCAGCGACGGTGCCACTACCTCAGCCGTGACGGCGTCCTCTTCGGCGTCGGGCTGCACCGCGGCCGGCTCCGGTTCCGACTCGATCGCGGGCTCGGGATCGGGCTGTTCCGGCTCGGGCTCGACGTCGGGGGCGTCGCCGAACAGGTCGGCGTACTCCTGGCTGCCGTCGAGCGGGGCGCTGCGCCGCCGCGAGGGCTTGTCGGGATCGGGCACGGCGGCCAGCGTCGGGCGGGACGCGGGGCGTTCGCGGTAGCGCCGCGCCACCTCGCCGCTGAGGCGGGCGCCGCTCTCTGCAGCGCGCGCGACCGTGCGGCCGGAGCTGCGCATCATCACGCCGATCGAGGCGCCGGTGATGAGCACGATCGCGGCTCCGATGCCCAGCACCACGAGGATGGAGACCCCGATGCCGCCGATCAGCCCCTGAAGGCCGGTGTGCAGGTACGCGCCGATCAGCCCGCCGTGGTGTTCGGGCCGCAGGGTGGTGTTCGATGCCAGTGCAAGCGTCACCGAGGTGAACAGGATGATCGCGCCCAGGCGCAACGGCCGCAGGTGCCGCGCCTTGCTGTCGACGAAGATCATCACGCCGGCGATCACCAGGATCGGTGGCACCAGGGCCGTGCTCCTGCCCACCAGCAGCTGTAGGAGGTGGTCGATCTTGAGGCCGATCACGCCCCCGTCCCAGCCCAGGAACTCGACGCAGCCGAGGAAGACTCCGGCTGCGATCAGCCCACCGCCGATCAGGTCACGACGCTGTGAAAGCGAAGTCCGACTCGACGCACGCCTCCGCTGGGGGGTCTGGGAGCGGATGGGGGACTTGCGCGTGCGCCGAGCCGGTCGTGAACCAGGAGCGCGATGGGTCCGTCGCGTAGTGGTCCTGGCCATTGGCGATGGTATTCACCGTATCGGACGGCGTTCCTTCCGATGA
>JBJMJD010000007.1:0-47382 GCA_045806525.1 Gaiellales bacterium
ATCTGGGACCAGCTCGACAACTACAAGGAGGTTGTCGAGGCGCTGGAGCAGACCAACGAGACCGTGATTGCCCACAAGCAGAACGACATCCTGCGGCTGCTCACCATCTTCACCGTGATCCTGCTGCCGCCGACCCTGATCGCGGGCATCTACGGCATGAACGTGCCGCTGCCCTTCCAGCACTCACACCACGCGTTCTGGCTGATCGAGGGCGGCACGCTGCTGCTCGCGGTCGCGATGCTCTCGTTCTTCCGCCGCCAGCGGTGGCTGTGAGCGAGCGGCTCTGGGCGCCCTGGCGGCTCGAGTACGTGGCGGGCGAGGGTGATGCCGGCGGCTGCATCTTCTGCGACAAGCCGGCGCTTCCCGATGACGACGAGCTGATCCTGCACCGCGGCCAGCATGCCTTCGCGGTGCTGAACCTCTACCCGTACGCCAACGGCCACCTGATGGTCGCGCCCTACCGCCACCTGCCGATGCCAGGCGATCTGAACGCCGAGGAGCGGGCCGAGCTCTGGCAGCTGGCCGACGACGGCATCACCGCGCTGACGGTGGCGATGGCCCCGCAGGGCTTCAACTGCGGCATGAACCTGGGCCGGGTGGCGGGCGCCGGCGTCGAGGGACACCTGCACCTCCACGTGGTGCCGCGCTGGAGCGGTGACACGAACTTCATGCCGGTGCTGGCCGACACGCGTGTGATGCCCGAGCACCTCTCCCGCACGCTGGAGAAGCTGCGGGCAGCCTGGCCGGCCTGACCTACGTCGCCAGGTGCTTGGTCATCGTGATCGCCACCTCCGCCCAGCCCAGCGAGCCGTACAGCCCGCGCGCGGGCTCGTTTCCGCCGAACACGTTCAGTGACAGATGGTGGAGGCCGCGCCGTGCCGCCTCGCGCTCGAACTCCAGCATCGCCGCCCTGCCGTACCCATTGCCACGCGCGTGCTCGTGGATGTGGATGTCGTAGAGGAACGCCGACGGGCGGCCGTCGATATCACGCTCCGCGAACCACAGGGAGCCGACGGCCCGCCCGTCGGCCTCGACCACGTAGACCCAGTGGCCGTTGGTCTGGAGACCCTCCGGCAACACTGACGCGAAGTCTCGCACGGCCTTGGCGGCCGCGTGCTCAGGCTCCACCCCGCCGAACTCGACCATCTGGTGGACGTAGCCCCGTTGGCCCTCCTCCGCCCAGGCGGGGTACTCGTCCGGTCGCATCGGCCGCAGCGTCACGCTCATCCAGCCACCCGCTGGAACAAGATGTGGTCGCGCCATTCGCCTGCGATCCTGAGATACCCGCGGGCGAGGCCGATACGCTCGAACCCGTTCTTCTCGAGCACCCGCTGCGATGCCACGTTGTCCACCAGCGTGCCGGCCTCCAGCCGGTGCATGCCCAGCGGACCGAAGGCCTGCTCGGCGGCAAGGCCGACCGCACGCGTGGCGACCCCGCAACCGTTGGCCGCCTGGGCGACGAAGTAGCCGAGGTTGCCCGACTGGAATACGGAACCCACCACGTTCCCGATGCCGAGCGTCCCCACCAGCTCGCCGTCGGCCTCGATCACGAACCTGTAGCGTGAGCCGGCGGCGCGCTGCGCCAGCGCGTGCTCGACCTCGATCCGCTGCCCCTCGGCCGTATAGAACTCGTCGGGGCGGATCGGGTCAAAGGGCGCCAGGAACGCCCGCTCCGACGCGTACAGCTCCGCCAGCGCATCGACATCGGCCAGCCGCACCGGCCGCAGCACGACCTGCTCTATCATCGCCCCGATGCTCGACTCCTCAGTGTTCAAGGCCTACGACGTCCGCGGCATCGTGCCCGACGAACTCGACGCCGAGGGAGCCTATCGGCTCGGTCGCGCCTACGTGGCGGCTTTCGAGCCGGCCACGATGGCGATCGGCCACGACATGCGCCTGACCTCGCCGGAGCTGGCCCAGGCCGCTGCACGCGGCGCCTCCGAGCAGGGCGCCGATGTCGTGGCGCTGGGCGAGATCGGTACCGAGATGCTCTACTACGCTGTCGGCGAGCACGGCTACGAAGGCGGAATCCAGGTCACCGCCTCGCACAACCCGCGCGCCTACAACGGCATGAAGATCGTGCGCCGCGGCGCGCGGCCGGTGGGCGGCGACACAGGGCTCGACAAGATCAAGCGCTTCGCCGAAGAAGGCACTCCCGTAGGCCCGGACCACCCCGGCACGATCACTGAGAAGGACATCTACGAGGGCTTCCACGAGCGGGTGCTGCGCTTCATCGAACCCTCGGCGATCCGGCCGCTCCGCGTGGTGCTGGACGGCACCAACGGGATGGCCGGCCCCATGATCGGACCGCTGCTCGAGCGGCTGCCGATCACGGCGGCCCCTCACCACCTCGACCCGGACGGCAGCTTTCCCAACGGCGAGCCCAACCCGCTGCTCGAGGAGAACCGCCAGTTCATCGTCGAGCAGGTGGTCGCGGAGGGCGCCGACCTGGGCATTGCCTGGGACGGCGATGCCGACCGGTGCTTCTTCATCGACGACACCGGCGTGTTCGTGCCTGGCGACCTGATCACCGCCCTGATCGCGCGCTTGATGCTGGAACGGCACCCCGGTGCCACGATCATCTATGACCTGCGGGCGTCCTGGGCGGTGCGCGACACCGTTGCGGCGGCGGGCGGGACGGCGCTCGAGAACCGCGTCGGCCACGCGTTCATCAAGGCTCGCCTGCGCAAGGAGGAGGCGGTGTTCGCCGGCGAGGTGTCGGGGCACTATTACTTCAAGGACTTCTACTACTGCGACACGGGCATCGTTCCCGCGCTCGTGATGCTTGAGCTGATCTCGCGCAGCGGGCAGAAGCTGTCGCAGCTGCTGGCGCCGTTCCGGGAGCGGTACCACATCTCCGGCGAGATCAACTCGACCGTGGACGACGTGCCGTTGAAGCTCCAGGAGCTGAAGGACCGGTTCGGCCCGTCGGCGGAGCGGGTGTCGCACCTGGACGGCATCTCGTTCGAGTACCCGGACTGGCACTTCAACGTGCGGCCGTCGAACACGGAGCCGCTGCTGCGGCTGAACCTGGAGGCGTTGTCGGCCGAGACGATGGAACAGCGGCGGGACGAGGTGCTCGCGGTGATCACCTCCTGATGCCGGCCACCGACCGCCGACCGCCGTTCCGCTTCTCGTATCGCACGCGCGTCGGCTTCGACGAGACCGACGCCCAGGGGATCGTCTACTACGGGCGCTACATGCCCTACTTCGACCGGGCGCGGGTCGAGTACCTGCGGGAGCTGGGCGTGCTGGTGCGCGAGCCGAGCGACCCGGAGTTCGTGATGCGGGCCCAGCACGTCGAATACCACGCGCCGGCCAGCTTCGACGACGAGCTGGAGGTGTTCGTGCGCGTCCGGCGGATCGGCACCACCAGCCTGTCGTGGGAGTTCGAGGCCTACAAGGTGTCAGGCGGCGACCGGCTGGTGGCCGCCAACCAGACCCTGGTCTCGGTCGACCTGGCCGAGCGCCAGCCGGTGCCGGTCGAGTGGCGTCTGCGCGATGCCATCGCCGGGTTCGAGGCGGAGCTCGAGCTGTGAGCGCCGAGGCGTACGAGCGGACGCTGCGAGCGATCGAGCAGGTGATCGCCGAGGAGACCGAATCTGACGAGATCCTGCGCCGCGCGGTCGACCTGGTGCACGACGGCTTCGAGAGCTACTCGTGGGTGGGCGTGTACTTCGTCGAGGGCGAGGAGCTGGCGCTGGGGCCGTGGAACGGGCCGGAGGCGACCGAGCACGTCCGCATCCCGATCGGACAGGGCGTCTGCGGTTCGGCGGCCGCGAGCGGCCAGACCGAGATCGTCGACGACGTCAACACCGACTCCCGCTACCTGGCCTGCTTCGCATCGACCAGGTCGGAGATCGTCGTGCCGATCAGCTACGACGGGCTGGTCGTGGCCGAGATCGATGTCGACTCCGACCGGCCGGCCGCCTTCGGCGATGGCGACCGCGACTTCCTCGAGCGCGTGGCCAAGCTACTCAGCCCGTACTGCCTGGTGGGCTGGGACACCGGCGGCGTGCCCTGGGAACCCTAGATGGTTGATCCGTCAACCGGCTTGTCCGCTACGACTCCACCCAGGCCGCCTCGCGCACGTCGGCCGGCGCCTTCAGCCAGTAGCTCTCGCGGATCCACTCCAGCGTCGCGCTGAGGCAGTCGGCGTCCTCCACCCTGGCCGTCACCCAGCCGTAGCGCCCCACGTACTTTGCGTGCGACACGTAGGGCAGCGTCAGGGCGACCTCGCGTTCCTCTCTGGTCAGCTTCATGGTCACCGTCACCGGCGGCCCATCGCCCATGATGGCGAACATGGTGCTGTCCCCACCGACCTTGAAGACGTGTGCCTCCGGCCCCCACGGGTGGTCCTCACGGGCTGTCGGAAACGACAGCGCCAGCTCGCGGATGGCTGCTGCGTGCCGGGCGGCGCTCATCGCCCCAGTCTATCGGCGGTCTCGCCGCCGGTCGGCGGTCAAGCCCTGGTCTCGGCGTCGTGCAGCCGCTCGTCCACAATCCGCGACAGCCGGCTGGGGTCGTCGACGCCGCGGAACCGGAACTCGGAGCTGGCCTCCTCGGTACCCGCCGTGTCCCAGTCCACGTCGCCGATACCGAGCAGGCGCTGGAACATGGTCTGCGAGACGTTGACGTTCTGAACGCGGGTCAGCTGCGCGGAGTGCTCCTGCCGCGAGACGATGCCCGTGCGGACATGGATGCGCGTGCTGGTCAGGTTGTAGGTGGTGGTGCGCAGCCGCAGCCATCCGATCACGTAGGTGCAGATCAGCGCGACCAGCGTCACGCCGAAGAAGATGGCCGAGCTGGGTGGGTTGTTCATGACGGCGTTCAGGAGCACCCAGATCGCCGCCGGGATCAGCGAGACGAGCGTGTACTTGACGTAGTAGATCATCAGCATCCGCCAGCTGGGATGGCCTGTCCAGATCAGCTCCTCGCCCTGCAGCACGTCCATGCCGCGAGTGTATCTCAGGGCCCGGTCAGCTACCGGGCGTGACCCGGTAGGCGTCGAACACGGCCTCCAGGTTCTTCAGCGCCGAGATCAGGCTGCGCAGCGTCTTCACATCGCCGACCTCGACGGTGTACCAGTTGCGGGCCATCTGATCGGACACGTGGCCGCCGTACTCGACGATGTTGCAGCCGAACTCGGCGAAGGTGCGGGCCACGTCCTCGAGCAGACGCGGCCGGTCCCACGACTGCAGGGCCAGCGTCACGCGGAACGACCGGGTGGCCATCTCGCTGTCGTCCCAGCTGACGGCCGTGAAGCGCTCCGGGTTTCGTCGCAGCGCCTTCACGTTGGGGCAGTCGTCGCGGTGCACGGTGATGCCGCGGCCCAGCGAGATGTAGCCGACCACGGAGTCGCCGGGCACCGGCGTGCAGCACTTGGCCATCCGCACCAGCACGTCGCTGTCGACCGCGCCCTCGACCGTGATGCCGAAGCTGGACGACACCGCCGGGCGCTTCTGGGCGCGCCGCGTGATCGTGAGATCGGCCTCGGGCACCACCACCTCTGAGGTCTTGAGCTTGCCCAGCACCTTCGACACGATCTGCCCCACCGGCACCTTGCCGGCGCCGATCGCGACGTAGAAGTCGTCGGCCTTCTTGAACCCCATGTCCCGGATGATCCCGGCCAGGAGCGGCGACGCCGACACCTTCTGGTGCGGCAGCCCGTTCGACTTCAGCGCCTGATGCAGCGACTCGCGGCCCTTGTGCTCGAGATCCTCGCGCGCCTGCTGGCTGAACCACTGGCGGATCTTGTTGCGCGCCCGTGAGCTCTGCACCAGGTTCAGCCAGTCGCGGGACGGCCCCCGCTCCTGCTTGGATGTCAGCACCTCGACGAAGTCACCCGAGTGCAGGGCGTAGTGCAGCGGCACGATGCGGCCGTTAACCTTGGCGCCGACACAGCGGTGCCCCACGTCGGTGTGCACCGCGTAGGCGAAGTCGAGCGGCGTCGACCCGGCCGGCAGGCTCTTGACCTCGCCCTTGGGCGTGAACACGTAGACCTCATCCGAGAACAGGTCGACGCGCAGCGTCTCCATGAACTCCTTGGGATCGGAGGCGTCGTTCTGCCAGTCCATCAGCTGTGTCAGCCACGGCGTCAGCGAGCCGTTCCGGGCCGCAGCGCTCTTGTCCTTGTACAGCCAGTGCGCGGCGATGCCGTACTCGGCGGTCTGGTGCATCAGCTGCGTGCGCACCTGGATCTCCAGCGGCTTGCCCTCGGGCCCGATCACCGTCGTGTGCAGCGACTGGTACATGTTGAACTTGGGCATGGCCACGTAGTCCTTGAAACGGCCCGGCATCGGCTTCCACAACGAGTGGATCACGCCGATCGCGCCGTAGCAGTCCTTCACCGAGTCGACCAGCACCCGCATCGCGGTCAGGTCGTAGATCTCGTTGAACTCCTTACCGCCCTGCGCCATCTTCGAGTAGATCGAGTAGTAGTGCTTGGCGCGCCCGGAGATGTCGGCCTCGACGCCGGTGTCGTCCAGCTCGCGCGAGAGGATGGTCGAGGCCTCCTCGACGTAGCGCTCGCGGTCGGCGCGGCGCTGGTTCACCATCGACTCGATCTCGGTGTACCGGCGCGGGTGCAGCGTCTGGAACGCGCGATCCTCCAGCTCCCACTTGATCGAGTGGATGCCCAGCCGGTGGGCCAGCGGCGCGTAGATCTCCAGCGTCTCGCGGGCCTTGTTCGTCTGCTTCTGCTTGGGCAGCGCCTCGATCGTGCGCATGTTGTGGAGCCGGTCGGCCAGCTTGATCAGCACCACCCGCACGTCCTGCGCCATCGCCATCACCATCTTGCGGTAGTTCTCGGCCTGGGCCTGCTCACGGCTGGCGAAGGTGATCTTGGACAGCTTCGTCACGCCCTCGACCAGCAGCGCCACCTCGTCGCCGAACATCTCGCGCACCTGCTCGAGGTCGGCGTCGGTGTCCTCGATCACGTCGTGCATCAGCGCCGCCGCGATGGTGGACGAGTCGAGCTTCATCCCCGCGCAGACCTGGGCGGTGCTCCAGGGATGATGGATGAAGTCCTCCCCGCTCTTGCGCAGCTGGCCTGCGTGCTGGTCACAGGCGAAGTCGAACGCCCTGCGAATCAGGTCGACGTCGAGCTTCGAGTTATACGAGGAGACCTGGCCGAGCAACTCCTGGAGCAGATGATCGTGCCGTACGGCCTCCGGGCTGCGCTGCACCGTTGCCATAGACACAGTGTAGTGAACGGGCCCCCCGGCGCCCATGACCGGATCAATGCGCGGCTCAGACAGCGGCGGCCACCGGCGCCGGCGCCACGTCCAGCGCCAGGCCGCCGCTCTCCAGCCGGCCCAGGAACTCCAGCGACTCGCGCAGCCGTTCCTGTGCCGCCCGGAAGCTGGCGGAGGCCTCGAGGTCGACCCGCTCAGCCGGGGGCGCGGACGGATCGAGACCGAGCTCCTCCAGCACCTGCCGACAGGCTGCCACGGTGCCGGCCGGCAGCAGCGGGGTGACGCCGTCTCGAGCCGCCCGCCAGACCGCGGCCAAGGCCGGCCGCAGCGGCTCGCGCTCGGCGGCCACCGACCGTGCAAAGGCGATCTCGTCACGGCCCCACACGACGTGCACGGCCGCGCGCTCGGCCAGCTCGCCGACCAGCGGCAGCAGGCACTCGTCCTGCGGCGGATCCAGCAGCACCAGCGCACCGAACCCGGCGGCGGCACCCGGCAGCTCGTTCCATTCGGCCAGCGCGATGCCGGCCGCGCCGAACCTCGCCGGGTGCAGCACGCCTGTCAGCATCGCCTGGCGGCGCGCGCGCTCAGCCACCACCACCAGCACGTCGTCGCCAGCGGCCAGCACGCGCGCGATGGTCGCGATCTGCGTGCCCTGGCCGCGCGCGTCGACCAGGCAGCCCGAGTCCCTGCCGAGCGACGGCCGGGGATCGGCGGCAGGCGCATGCGTATCCAGCGTGCGCACCGCACGCACCAGCATCTGCGGCGTGACGGTGCCGTTCCACTGGTTGCGCTGCAACCGAAAGGCCACGTCGTGACGCCCCGACTGGCGCAGCGTCGGCGCATCACGCCCCATTCCGAACCCGACCGCCCGGCAGCGGAAGCCGCCCAGCTCGACCGCCATGCGCACGTGCTTGCCCTCGCTCATCGTCTCGACCGAGGTCAGGGTCGTGGCCGGTGCCAGCAGCATCACGCCGGGGTTTCCCAGCCCGCAGGGCTCGAGGCGGGCCAGCTCGTCGGCCAGCTCCAGCGACAGCTCGGATGGGGCTACGACGGCATCGACGTGGACGGCTCTGCCCAGGTCCTGCCCGTCCAGAGCCGCAGCCGCGTGCTCGGCCAGCAGCTCGGCAAAGCGCTCGATGCGGAGCGGGTCGATGGACAGGCCCGCGGCGGCGCGATGGCCGCCGAACTTCTCCAGCTCCCCGGCGCAGGCGCTCAGCCCGGCGTGCAGGTCGTATGCGGGGATGCTGCGCCCCGATCCCTTGGCGCCCTCGTCGCCGATCGCGATCAGCACCACCGGGCGGCCGTAGCGCTCGACCAGCCGCGAGGCCACGATGCCGATCACGCCCTCGTGCCAGTCAGGCGACGCCAGCACATAGGCGCGGCGCTCGCGCCAGGCGGCGTCGCGGGCCTCCACCTGCTCTGCGGCCAGCTCCAGGATCTCCTCCTCGACCGACTGGCGGCGCCGATTCAGGCTCTCGAGCTTCGCGGCCAGCTCGCGGGCACGATCGTCGTCATCGGTCAGCAGCAGGTCGAGGGCGACGCCGGGGTGTCCCAGCCGCCCGGCGGCGTTGATGCGAGGGCCGAGCCGGAAGCCGAGGTCACCGGCCGCGACGCGTGTGCGGTCGATGCGGGCGGCTGCCATCAGCGCACGCAGCCCCGGCTTGGCCGTGCGCGCCATGCGCCGCAGGCCGGCCCTGACCAGCCCGCGGTTCTCGTCCAGCAGCGGCACCACGTCGGCGACGGTGGCCAGCGCCACCAGGTCGAGGTGCTGGTCGAGCTGGTCGCGGTCGCGCCCGCTGCGGGCGTACAGCGCCTCGGCCAGCTTCAGCACCACGCCGGTGCCGCACAGCTCCGGGAACGGATAGTCCGACGGCCGCGTGCAGACCCGCAGGCAGTCGGGCAGCTCGTCGGCGGGGCGATGGTGGTCGGTCACGATCACGTCCATGCCGAGCTCACGGGCTCTCGCCACCTCGGCGGTGGCCGTGATGCCACAGTCCACGGTGACGACCAGCTTCACGCCCTCGCCGGCCAACCGCTCCAGCGCCTGGGCGCCGACGCCATAGCCCTCCTCGAAGCGGCTGGGCAGGTGCCAGCCGACCTCGGCGCCCAGCGACCGCAGCACCAGCACGGCCAGCGCCGTCGCGCAGATGCCGTCGGCGTCGTAGTCGCCGTGCACACAGATCCGATCGCCGCGCTCGATCGCGGCCAGGATGCGGTCGCAGGCCGCGCTCATGTCGCCCAGCAGCGACGGGTCGTGGCGCGGGCCTTCCGCCTCGAGAAAGGCGCGCGCGGAGGCCGCGTCGCCGTGCCCGCGGCGCAGCAGCACCTCGGCCATCGTGCGGCTGACGCCCAGCTGCCCGGCCAGATCAAGGGCGGCAGGCTCGGAGCAGGGATCGATCAGCCATCGGGGAGCGCGTTCATCCACAGCTCTCATGCTAGGAAGCGGGTCGGACAGCGACGCGGCCGCGACGACCCTGCATCGATCATCCAGACGCTATGCTGGGCGCAGAGAGGTATGACGGTCCGTGTTGAAAGCAGACGCTCTACGGGCGGCGCACGACGCCGAACCTCTCTTCGACGATGTCTCGTTCGTCCTTGCTGACGGCGACCGGGTAGGCCTGGTCGGCCCCAACGGGGTCGGCAAGTCGACGCTGCTTCGCCTGCTGGCGGGACGCGCCAAGCCCGACGCAGGCAGCGTCAGCGTCGGCGACAATGACCGCGTTTCCTACCTCGAGCAGCAGCCCACGGATCCGGATCTGACGCTGGGCGAACACCTGCGCCGGTCGGCAGGCGAGGTCTACGACGCCGACCGCGAGATGCGGGAGCTGGAGGCGGCGATGGCCGCGGGAGACGAGGCCGCGGTGGCCGCGTACGGAGCGCTTCAGCACCGCTACGACGCACTGGACGGATGGCGCTTCCGCGACACGATCGACCAGGTCCGCCGCCACATCGGCATCACCGGCCTGTCCGACGGCGCGCGCTTCCGCGAGCTGTCCGGTGGGCAGGGGGCCCGCGTAATGCTGGCCGGGGTGCTGCTGTCCCGCCCCACCGTCCTGCTGATGGACGAGCCCACGAACCACCTCGACCTGGATGGGATCCGCTGGCTGGAGCGATACCTGTCGGGCTTTCCGGGTGCCGTGCTGGTGGTGACCCATGACCGCCGGTTCCTGGATGAGACGGTGTCGCGCATCCTCGAGCTGGATCCGGTGATACGCACCCTGGCCGTCTACGAGGGCGGCTACACGGCGTTCCGGGCCGAGAAGCAGCGGCTGTTCGAGCGGCGGCAGGAGGAGCACCGGGCTCAGGACCGCTACCGCAAGCGGTTGGAGGCGGACATCGCCCGCACCCGCGGCCAGGCCAGCGCCACCGAGTCGACCGCCGGCGGCGCGGGCAGCGACCAGCTGAAGCGCTACGCCAAGAAGGTGGCGAAGAAAGCCAAGTCCCGCGAGGGTAGGCTGGAGCGTCAGATGGCGGCCACCGACTGGATCGACCGGCCGGAGCAGGCGGCGTCGTTCTCGTTCACCCTGGCCGGTTCGTCCCAGCCCGGGCGCCGGCTGGCGGCGCTGGAGGGTGTCACCGCGGGGTACGACGGCGTGGCCGTGCTGTCGGGGGTCGACCTGGTGGTCAAGGGCCGCGACCGGATCGCGCTGACCGGCCGCAACGGCTCGGGCAAGTCCACGCTGTTCCGGGTGATCGCCGGCGACCTGGAGCCGCTGTCGGGCTCGGTGCTGCGCCAGGCCGGCGTGGGCGTGCTCCCCCAGAGCCACGACCATCTGCCGCTCGGGCGCACGGTGCTTGACCACTACCGCCGCGGCGTCCCCGGCCACGAGCACGAGGCGCGGGCGGTGCTGGGCTGGTTCCTGTTCTCGCAGGAACAGCTGTTCCGGCCCATGGCGAGGCTCAGCGCCGGGGAGCGGTCACGCCTCCTGATCGCGATGCTGGTGATGGGCGGCGCCGAGCTGCTGCTGCTGGACGAGCCCACCAACCACCTCGACTTCGACTCGATCGACGTGGTCGAGCGGGCCTTGAAGGGATTTCGCGGCACCATCCTGACCGTCTCCCACGACCGCGCGTTCATCCGCTCGATCGGGTGCGATCGGGTCTGGCAGGTGCGGGACGGTGCCGTGCGTGAGGGCGCGGACGACCTGTCCTGAGCGGTCGCCGGTCAGATCCTGCCGCTGCGCAGGATCGACCACACCAGCACCAGCCCCAGGCCGCTCGCCACCAGGTAGCCGAGCCAGGTCAGGACGTGCACGCCCCAGACGTGCGGGCCGCCGTCGGCTGCGATGCCGAGCAGCGCGGAGCCCACCATCGTCCCGGCCATCACGATCGCGATCACCAGCCGGTTGGCGACGACGTCGGCCTTGGACGTGAGCTGGTCGAGCCCGCGGTGGCGGAACTGCACCTCGACCTCGCCGTCGCGGAACTGCTCGAGCGTGTCGTGCACCTGGTAGGGCAGCTCCATCAGCAGGCCGCCGTAGCTGACCAGCTCCTCCCGGCCGCGATCGAGCAGGGCCGAAGGTGACAGCTGCTGCGCCATCAGCTCGTCCGCGTAGGGCTCGGCCACCTCGAACACGTTGAACTCCGGATACAGC
The DNA here is from genome assembly GCA_045806525.1 of Gaiellales bacterium. Lineage (GTDB taxonomy): Bacteria > Actinomycetota > Thermoleophilia > Gaiellales > JAICJC01 > JAICYJ01. The sequence goes on from JBJMJD010000007.1 coordinate 11,792, forward strand.
TCGGCGCCCACAGAGCCCAGCGTGGCCAGCGTCTTGTCCAGCAGCGCGAAGCGGGTGGGCAGGCGCAGGTGCATGCGGGCGATCAGCGAGAAGGCTTCACGCACGACCTCGATCGGGTCGATCTCGCCCAGCGCGGCGCCGTGATAGCGGTAGTAGACCTCGCGCAGCTCCAGCCGGAACTCCTCCTCCTGGGCGGCGTTGAAGCGCACCCCGAGGTCGCGCAGCCGCCGCGGCAGCTGGTCGATGTTCTCGTTGACGGCGTCCACCAGCAGCCGAGTGAGGCGGCGCATGTCCGCAGGCGAGAGGGCGCCGGTGATGCCGAAGTCGATGATGCCCAGCCTGCCGTCCTCCATCACGAACAGGTTGGCCGGATGCGGGTCGGCGTGGAAGGTGCCGTAGCGGAACACCATCTCCAGCCACACCTCCGCCATCAGGTACGCCAGCCGGCGGCGCTCGGCCGGATCGAGCGTCGACAGGTCGGTGTCGCTGAGGGTGGTGCCCTCGATCCGCTCGAGCGTCAGCACCCGCTCGCTCGAGAACGTCCAGTAGACCTTGGGGATGACGACGGTGTTCGACTCGGCGAACATCCGCCGGAACACCTCGGCGTTCCTGGCCTCGATCCGGTAGTCCAGCTCTCGCGTGATGGATCGGGCGAACTCGTCCACCAGCTCCACCGTGTCGACGAACTCGAGGCGCTCGACGCGGCTCTTCACGATCTTGCCGACCTGGCGCAGCAGCGCGATGTCGGCCTCGATCTGGCGGCGGGCGTTGGGACGCTGCACCTTCACCGCCACCGATCGGCCGGTGTGCAGCTCGGCCAGGTGCACCTGGCCGATCGACGCGGCCGCCACCGGCACGGGGTCGAACGCGGCGAACAGGTCGCCGATCTCGCCGTTCAGCTCCTGGCGGATCACCTGCTGCACCTCCTCGTAGGAGAAGGGCGAGACCGAGTCCTGCAGCAGGCGCAGTTCGCTGATGATCTCAGGCGGCATCAGGTCGGGCCGGATCGAGAGCAGCTGGCCGAACTTGACGAAGGTCGGGCCCAGCTCGTCCAGCATCTCCCGCAGATGCCGGCCGCGCGCCTCCAGCGACATCTCCGGTTCCTGCGAGCCTCGCGGCCGCCGGTCGAACGCGTACCCGAAGCCGTGCCGGGCGGCCACCTGTGCGATCTCACGGACGCGGGCGATCTGGGTGCGCCGCGATGGCTGCGTCTCCATGAGGCAATGGTACCGCCAGGTGGCGGCGGTCAGCGCGCCGTCAGGCTTCCGAGATGGGCCGGCCCACGACCAGCGCCTCGAGCAGCGCCGGGTCGAGCTCGCGGTAGCTCGCGTCGGCGCGGATGTCGAGCGCATCCAGCGTCTTTGAGAAGAAGCAGCGAGCCGCCGCGGCCAGGACGACTCCCCTGATCTCCTGCTCCGACAGGCCCAGCTCGCGCAAACGTTCCAGCTGCGTGTCGCCGATCGACGTGGCGTCGTCCACGACCTGCTCGGCCAGATCCATGACGGCGATGTCCACCTCGCCCAGACCGGCCGCGCGGCGGTCGAGCGCGATCTCGCGCACCGGCTCGCCGAAGCTGTCGATCAGCACCTTGCCGTGAGCCAGGCAGCAGTAGCTCGAGCGCAGCCGCTGGGCGGCGGCCAGCGTGGCCAGCTCATAGCGGCGCAGGTCCATCGACTCCTTGATCGACGCGTTCAGCGCCAGCCAGGCCGCCTGCACCGCTGGACGCTCGTCGAAGGCCTGGTCGAAGTTCGGTGTCACGGCCCCCAGCCTACCGTGATGGGCGGCGGTGTCGTGAGCGTCTGCAGGACCACGCAGTAGCGCTCGGTCTTGCGCTGCAGTGCGGCCAGCTGTTCGTCGGTCGCGCCGGGAGCATCGATCGCGAACGAGACGCGGATGGCGGTGAAGCCGACCGGCGCCTCGCGGTCGACGCCGAGCGTGCCGCGCAGGTCGAGATCGCCCTCGACGGTGACGGCGACGTCGTTCACCTCGAGGCCCATCGCCTCAGCCACCATCTGGCACGTGATCTGCGCGCAGGCGGCCAGCGCGCCCAGCAGCAGGTCGCCGGAACAGGCGCCGGTGCCGGCGCCTCCGACACCGGCGTGCGCCTGCGCGTCGTATACGGCGCGGCCAAGGTCGACCGAGCACGCGATCGGCGTGCCTGCCCCGGCACCCCGCGCGGTCAGCGTGATCAGGCCGCCCTCGGGGTGCTCGCGGTATGAATCCTTCAGCGGCTGCTGGACGGCGCGGAGGTCCATTGGCCTACACCAGGCTCGTGCCCTGCATGTCGGCCGGCACCGGCTGGCCCATCAGCTCGAGCACCGTCGGTGCGATGTCGAACAGTCGAGCACCCTGCGGCGCCGCCGCCGGCATACCGGGGCCCTCGAAGATGTAGATGCCGTACTTCGCGTGGTTGGCGTCGTCGGGCCCGGTGTCGTTCTCGCGGGTGTGGATCGACCCGTCGCCCACGGTGCCGATCGAGCGCCAGGTGAGGTTGCCGAAGTAGCAGATCAGGTCGGGCGGGACGCCGTTGACGGTGTGGTACAGCTGCTCGGGCCGGAACACCTTGGTGCCGATCGGGTTGCCCTGCTCGTCGCCCAGCGCCTCCAGCTTTGCGATCAGCTCGTCGCGCAGCGGCTCGACCTGCGACGGCTCGACGACGCCCTCGGGCTCACGGCCCCGCACGTTCAGGAAGATCCGCGAGTAGTAGCCGCCGTCTCCCCATACCCGGGTGCGCGGCCAGTCGATCATGTCCGGCTTGACCGGCCCGGCGGGCGCCCCCTCGCGCAGCGTCAGGTATCCCTCGCGGATCAGCCACTCGTTCACGCGGATGCCGCCGAACATCGACTGGGCGCCGTGGTCGGAGACCACCATCAGCGCGGTGTCATCTCCGAGACCTTCGATCAGCGAGCCGATCTCCGAGTCGAGATAGCGGTAGTAGTCGCGGAACGCCTGCTCGTAGGCCGTGCCGGGGACGTAGTCGGGATGGCCGTGGTCGTAGTAGCGCCAGAACCCGTGGTGCAGGCGGTCCGGGCCCATCTCCACCATCATGAAGAAGTCCCAGGGGCGCGAGTCGCGCAGGTGCCGGGCCAGCTGGAAGCGGCGCTTCGTCATCTCGTTGATGTCGCGCAGGATGCGGTCCTTCTGGTCGGTGCGGAAGTTCGGCACGTCCACCATGTAGTCGCCTACGACCTGCTTGATCTCGTCGCGCAGCTGCTCGGGGTACGTGTACTTCGAGTCGGTCGACGGCGACAGGAAGCAGCCGATCATCTCGCCGTTCACCTGGCGCGGCGGAAACGTCTGGGGGACGCCCAGCACCACCACATGCTTGCCCGCGCGCGAGAGGATGTCCCAGACGCGGTCGTCCTTGACCTTCTCGGCGGTGGCGAAGGTGAGCCCGTCGTAGGAGTGATCCTTGCGGTTGCGGAAGCCGTAGAAGCCGAGCGTGCCCGGATCCTTGGAGCTGGTCATGCACGACCATGCCGGCACCGTGATCGGCGGGTCGCATGACTCCAGCGGGCCGTAGACGCCGCGCTCCATCAGACGGCCCAGCACCGGCAGCTCACCCTTCATGTCGTCGAACAGGATCTCGGGCGCCGCGCAGTCCAGCCCGATCACCATCACACGCCGCGGTTTGCTCATGACCGCAGTCTAGGAAACCCGCCCCACCGAGCGCTCCGCATGCGCTGCGATCAGCCGCCGGTAGAGCGCCTCCATGGCCGGCGCCGACTCCGCCACCCGTTCCCGCACGATCCGCAGGTTGCGTTCGGCGTAGCGCTCGCGCAGAGCGGCGTCGGCCAGCAGCCGGTCAAGCGCCGCCGCCAGCGCCTGCTCGTCGCGGGGCTGCACCATCTCCGCCCCCTCCCCCGGCCCGATCCACTCGTCGATGGACGGGCACCAGCCGCCGACCAGCGGGTTACCGCTGGCCATGGCCTCGAGCAGCGATGACGGCGACGAGTCCGTGTTTGCGATCGACACCACGACGTCGCCCGAGGCGGCCAGCCGCGGCAGCCCGTCGGGGTCGACCCGGTGCAGCATGATGCTGTTGCCCAGCCCCGCGTCGGCGACCGCCTGCTCGACCTGGGCCCGTGTCTCGCCACCTCGGGCCGCCAGCAGCAGCCGCGCGCGTGGGTGCGCCGGCGCCACCCGGGCGAACGCACGCACCAGCACGTCGATGTTCGTCCGCTCCTGGAAGTTGCGCAGCGACAGCACGATCAGGGCGTCCTGCGGCCATCCCAGCTCGGCCCGCAGGCCGTCCCGGTCGGCCTGCTCGGGACCGAATCCTGAGAGCTGGGTGTGCCAGATGATGTGGGCGATCCGGGCCGGGTCGGCGCCGGCCGCCACGGCGGCAGCCTCGATCGCCCCGGAGTTCACAACCAGGTAATCGGCCGACCGCCAGGTGCGGAGCGCTCGGCTGCGGCCCGGCTCCTTGAGCGCGTCCAGCAGCACGTCGCGGCCCCAGGGGCTGACCACGTAGGGGTGCACCTCGGCCAGCGCGCCCCAGTAGGCGTACGGCGTGATGCCGTGGCCGTGCACGACGTCGGCCTCGACGGTCGCCGCCAGCCGCCGGATGGCCGGGCCGAAGCGCAGCCGGCGCAGCTTCGGGACGCGCATCAACGGCTCCAGCGCCAGCAGGTCGTGGACGGTGATGCCCTCGGTCTCGCGGGGATCCGCGCCGACCCGGTTCGACACGACGTGCACGTCGTGACCGCGATCGGCCAGCCGCCGCGCCCAGCGCAGGGTGTGGATCGACCGTGCGTCGGCCACGCCCAGGACCCGGAGCGGACGCGGCACCGGGCTCACGCGGCCGCCTCGGCCGGCGGCCGCCGGCGCAGGCGGCCGGCGATGATCCGCCAGCCCTTACGCACGTCGCCCTTGCTGAGCGCCCCCACCGGCACCAGCATCAGCGGGAACACGGTCGCGAGCAGCAGCCGCACGATCACGGCGATCGGTCCCGTGGCGGGGATCACCCACTCGGAGAGCGCCAGCAGCACCACCGCCACCCCCGCCACCTTCCCCACACGCACCCACTCGTAGGGCACCGGATAGCTGCGCTGTGAGTTGGCCCAGCCCCACCACAGCAACAGCGCGTACCCGAGCACCGTGGTGAGGCCGGCGCCGACGATGCCCCAGTGCGGGATCGCCCAGAAGTTGAGGCCCAGGTTGACGGCGGCCGCGGCGGTGGCGATCAGCGGCGTCATGCGGGTGCGACGGCTGATGGTGACGCCGATGTTCACGATCAGGTAGCCGCCGTAGAGCACCGTGCCCGCGGCCAGCAGCGTCACCACCGGCATCGCGCCGTGCGTGTTCTTGGGCAGGAAGTAGCCGATGTAGGGCGGCGCAGTCAGGCTGATGGCGACAAGCCCCCAGCCCATGACGACCGACCAGTAGGTCAGCACCGATGCGTACGTTCGCTTGGCCTGGTCGTCACCCTCCTGGCCGCGGACGTCGTGGGCGAACGGCGCCCACGCGGTCTGAAACGCGCCCATCAGCACCAGCACCGGCACCGCCACGCGTGCCGCCACCGAGTAGGTGCCGAGCTCCTGATGGCCGGCCAGCCGCTGCACCTGGATGCGATCCGCCAGGTTCAGCGCCCACAGCGCGATGTTGGCCGGCATCAGCGGCAACGAGTAGGTGAGCAGGTCTCGCAGCACGGGCCGGTCGAAGCGGCGGATGCCGATCGTATGGCGGCGTGCGACCACCACGAGCAGGTAGACCAGCGCGGTGCCGGTAAAGTTGCCGATAAGCAGGCCGAGGGCGCCCTGGTCGAAGACGACCACCAACAGCAGCGTCAGGATCGTCGTCAGCAGGATGTTCAGGAGCGTGAACCGCACCCACGACTTGGCCCGTCGCTCGATCCGGTAGACCCGCGCCATCACGTCGTAGTTCATGCTGATCCAGAGCCCGAACAGGCCCGCCAGCACGATGTCGGTGTCGACCTGCAGCAGGTCGCCGATGAAGCCCCGGAACAGCCAGCCGACCAGCACGCCCAGCGTGGCGGCGGTCATCACGAACACGAAGATGGTGTGGATGATGGGCGCCCAGTCGGTCTCACCCTCGCCCAGGGTGAACCGCGACATGGTGGTGACGATTCCCATCCGCAGCAGGATCGAGGCCAGCAGCACGGCCGACAGCATCAGGTCGACGGTGCCGTAGGCCTTGGCACCGGCCGCGTGCAGGTAGATCGGCACCAGGAAGAAGCCGGCGAAGCGCCCGATCACCCCGCTCATGCCGTAGATCAGGGACTGCCCGGCCAGCGACCGCATGCGGCGGCCCTCGGCGATCATGCCCTGCTGGCCGGGGGTGCTCACGCGGCGCCTTCGTCCAGCAGTCGGGCCACCAGCGAGTCAGATGGCGTCCGCTCCGCGGGTGGGCGCATCGCGTAGCCGAAGCGAGCGGCCTCGGCTCGGCAGCGGCGCTCGGCCATGTCCAGGTACGCGCGCCGTGCCAGAGAGCGGCGGCGGGCCTCCCAGTTGTCGAAGTAGCGCTGGTTGCTGCCGCCGCGAGGGGTGCGGTCGCCGGCGAAGTTGTCGCGGTTGACTCCCTCGGCGACCGAGCGCCCGGGCGCGTGGTCGTCCAGCCCGGCGAACCGGAACACCCGCGCCAGCTCGCCGTCGGGATCGGCCACCAGGCGCTCGTAGCGGACGATCATGGCGCGCTGCAGCGAGGGCAGGTCGCCGCGCAGCGTCCGGTGCGCCGCCGTCCAGTGGGCGAGCAGCGCGTGCGGCCGGGTGGCGCTCCACTTCTGGGTGGCTGCCGACACGGCGATCGGGTGACGGACGACCAGCACGAACGACGCGTCGGGGAACATCGCCTGCAGGAACCGGGTCATCAGCAGGTTGGGCGGTGACTTCTCGAGCAGCACCTGCCGGCTCTCGTCCCAGTGAGGGCGCCAGCTCTCCCACAGCGCGCGGCGGTTCTCATCGGTGACCAGCGCGGAGCGCTCGGTGAGATGCGCCTCGGGCAGCAGCGCGAACCGCCCGGCCTGGTGGCCCCGTGAGACGACCGGGTAGACGTCCTGCAGGTGCTGCCCCTCGTCGGCCGGCACGCCCGTGCCGTCGAAGCCGCTGACCTGCGGATGCTCCGCCAGCAGCCGCGCGAGCATGGTGGTGCCACTGCGGTGCAGGCCGCCCAGGAACACCATCCGGTGGCCGGTCACGGTCTCGGGTCGCCGGGGACGTCGGTGCGGGTCTCCAAGGCGCTGGAAATGCTAACCGAGGTAGCGGCGCTGCGCGCCGACCGGGGTCGGGCAGAATACCCTGCGCAGATGGCCGCCGGACAGCACACGACCGCACCTCCACCGCCCGCGCAGGAGCGCGCGCGGGGCGCCGGCGAGCGCGCGCACATGCGATTTCGCGCCATCACGCGAAATGCGCGGGCGCTGCCCGACTTCCTGCTTATCGGTGGTCAGCGGTGCGGGTCGACGTCGCTGTACACGACGCTCTGCGGGCACCCGCAGGTTCTGGCCGGCGCGCACAAGGAGCCGCATTTCTTCGACAACAACCACCTCCGCGGCGAGGAGTTCTACCGCCGGCTGTTTCCGCTGCGGGCGCACCTGCGAGCACGCCGCGCGATCACCGGCGAGGCGACCACCCACTATCTATCGCACCCCGCGGTGCCGGGACGGGTGGCCGCGATGCTGCCAGACGTGCGGCTGATCGCGATCCTGCGCGACCCGGTGGAGCGCGCCTACTCGCACTACCAGCTTGCTCATCGCAACGGCCGCGAGCGGCTCAGCTTCGAGCAGGCGCTCGCCGCCGAGCCGGATCGGCTGGCGGGCGAGCAGGCGCGGCTGCTGAGCGATCCGGCCTACCGTGGCGAGGCATACGGCGTGCAGTCCTACCGCACGCGCGGTCTCTACCTGGAGCAGCTGGAGCGCTGGTGGGCGCTGTTCCCGCCGGAGCGGCTGCTGGTGCTGCGGAGCGAGGACATGTTCGAGCGGCCGGCGGAGGTGTACGCGCAGGCGGTGGCGTTCCTGGGTCTGCGGCCGGACACCGCCCGCACGGCGTTCGCGGCGCGAAACCAGGTCGTCTACAGCTCCATGCTGCCCGAGACGCGGGCGGAGCTGGCGGCGTTCTACGCTGAGCCGAACCGCAGGCTGGAGAAGCGGCTGGGTCGCAGCATGGGCTGGCAGGGGGCCTGAACGTGGGACTTGGCCCGGGGCTGCGAGATCGGCTGGCACGGCTTGCGGACAGCTCCCAGCAGGCGCCGGCGCTGGTGTTCGAGTGCTCGTACGTGAACGGGCTGTCGGCGATCCGCAGCCTGGCGCGGATCGGGGCGCCGGTGGTGGCACTCGACCACAGGCGCGAAGGCCTGGGGATGCGCTCGCGGCTGGCGCTGGGGGTCGTCGGCCCGCCGCCAGGCGAGCGGGAGCGGTTCGCGGAGCACCTCTCGCAGGTGTGCGACGCGCTGGGGCGCGAGGCGGTGGCCTTTCCGACGCACGACGACTACCTGGTGGCGGTGAACGACACGGCGCCGGCGGCTCTGCTGCTGCCGTTCGGCCCGCGCGAGCTGATCGACCGGGTGCAGGCGAAGCGCTTCCAGTACGACGCGGCGGAGCGGGCCGGCGTGCGGCTGCCGGAGATGTCGTACCCGACGTCGGTCGAGGAGGCACAGGAGGCAGCGGCCGTCATCCCCTACCCGGCGGTGATGAAGCCGTCGCTGGGCAGCGGGTTCAAGGCGCGCTACGGAAAGCCGCTGATCGAAGCCGCGGACGCAGACGCGCTGATGGCCGCCTACCGGCTGGGAGAGCCGTTCCAGCCGATGTTCCAGGAGCTGATACCGGGTGCCGACGACTCGTTGTGGACGGTTGGCAGCTACCTGGACGGCGACGGGCGGGCGCTGGGCAAGTTCTGTGGCAGGAAACTGCTGCAGGCGCCGGCGGGAGTGGGAACCTGCCGGGTGGGCGAGGCGGTTTGGGACGCGGAAGCGGTTGACGGGGCGTTGCGGCTGCTGCGCGAGCTGGGCTTCCACGGCATCTCCCAGGTCGAGTACAAGCGCGATCCGCGGGACGGGTCGCTGCGGCTGATGGAGGTGAACGCGCGGCTCTGGCAGTGGCATTCGCTGGCCTCGGACTGCGGCGTCGACCTGGTCGAGATCGCCTACCGGGACGCGCTTGGCCTGCCGGTGCGCCAGGCGACCAGCGAGCAAGCCGGGCACAGGCGCTGGGTGGCGCTGGTGCGGCATCTTCGGGAGAGCCGGCGCGACCGGCTGGGGGTGCGGAAGACGCTTGGTCCGCTGCGGCCGCCGTTCTCGGAGCCGGTGCTCTCGCTGCGCGATCCCATGCCGGGAGTGCACCAGGTCTATGGCGCGCTGCGGGGAGGTGGCCGGTGAACGCGCGCGCGGCGTGGGTGATCGGGACGCTGGCATCGGCCTGCGCCTCGCCGACGGAGCGTGCGGCGGAGATCGCATACCCGTCGTCGGCGCTGTCCGGCTCGGAGGCGGCGTGGGAGTACTTCGACCGCGGCGAGGCGGCGCCCCCGGTGCTGCAGGAGGGTGGCCTGCTGGACTTCGGGGACGGCGTTGAGGACGTGGTGGCGAGCGCGTTCTGGCACCTGTCCCGCTGGGAGGAGCGGGCCGGGTCGCCGCGGGACAGGCACGGACGGTTCACGGCGGCCAGCGCGCTGGCCGACCCGGAGCAGCCGGCGGTGGATGCGCTGCTGGGACGGTTCCGGGAGGCGACCGGGCTCGAGCGGCGTCAGGGGTTCAGGGTGGTGTTGACCCACGACATCGACACGCCGCGGCGATGGACGAGCAAGCGCAGCGTGGTTGCGGCTGGCGGGCGTATGCGCGCGGCGGCACTCGATCGCAACCGCCGTGAGGTGGTGGCGGAGGCACGAGGGCTGGCATGGCTGCCGATCGATCTGGCGCGCGAACGCGACCCGAACTGGGCGTTTCAGCGGATCCGGGAGATCGAGGAGGCGCGCGGCGGGCGATCGACGCACTTCCTGATGGCAGGTCACCACCACCCGGCCGACGGCGACGCGGCCGCGTACGACGAGGTGCGCGCCCGGATGGTCGACCGGATCACGGCCAACGGCGACGAGGTGGGGCTGCACCCCAGCTACACGACCAGCGACCACCCCGAGCGGCTGCGCGCCGAGCAGGAGCGGCTGGCGGCGCTGGTCCCGGAGCCGCTGCGCAGCGCCCGCTTCCACTTCCTACGGCACGACCCGCACCGCTCGTTGGCCGAGCTGGACGGGCTCGGCTTCGCGCTCGACTCGAGCCAGGGCTACGCCGACCGGCCCGGGCTGCGGGCCGGCTTCTCGTTCCCTTACCACCCCTACGACCTGGACGCCGAGCGGCCGCTCGACCTGCTCGAGCTGCCGCTGGCGGTGATGGACGCGACGCTGTCGGATCAGCGCTACCTGGGGCTGGACGCCGACGCCGGCTATCTGCGGTCGATCGCCGTGCTGGAACGCGTCGCGGAGGCGGGAGGTACCGTCGCGATCCTCTGGCACAACGACCGTTTTGCGGGCTCGTACGCCCGCGGCTGGGATCGCTGCTACGAGCGCCTGCTCGACTGGGTGGTCGCCCGCGGAGGCGACCTCTGCGCCTGCGAAGACGTGCTCGGCAGTCCGTCACGCGCATGAAACGCCGCGGTCGGCGCAACGGCCGCGCCTGGCACCGGTGTTGCCAACGGCAGAGTCACGGGCCGTCACGCGACGTGCACCGGGGCGTTGCGCGCAGGGTCGCGAGCTCCGCTCCCAGGGCGTGTTTAGACCTCGTCTCCCGGGCGCAACGCCGGCGCCTGGCACCGGTGTTGCCAACGCGGCGGTCACGAACGTCGCGCGGATGTGACGAGGTGCCTGCGCCGGTCGTGACGTGATGAGTGCAGCAGCGTGCCGGCCCAGGCGTCACGCGCACCGCGCGAAGCGGTCAGGCAGCCTGGCTGTAGCGCACGCGGCGCTGGGGCCGCTCGACGACGGTGATCAGCGCGTCCACCGCTGCCGGCATGAACTGCGATCCGGAGCAGCGCCGCAGCTCCTCGACCGCGCCCTCGACCGACATCGCCTTGCGGTACACCCGATCCTCGGTCATCGCGTGATAGGCGTCGCAGACGGCGATCACGTACGCCCCGCGCGGCACCTCGTTGCCCTGTAGCCCGTCCGGGTAGCCGCGGCCGTCCCAGCGCTCATGCGACGAGCGAACCAGGGCCACGACCTCCTCCATGCCGGGGATGCCGGAGATGATGTCGGCGCCGATCACGGTGTGGCGCTTCATCACCGTGAACTCGTCGTCGGTCAGCGGCCCCGGCTTGTTCAGGATCGACTCCGGGATCCCGATCTTGCCGACGTCGTGCAGCAGCGCGCCCATGCGCGTCGCCCGCAGCTCGCGTCCCGACAGGCCCAGCTCCTCGCCCACCGCCACCGCGAACTCCGCGATCGCCTGTGCGTGGTTGCCGGTGTAGGCGTCCTTCGCCTCCAACGCCGCCGCCAGCGCACCGACCGTGGCCAGGTGCTGCTCGTCCAGCCGCTCGGCCAGCGTGGCCGTGCCCAGCACGATGCCCGCATGATCCGAGATCAGCCGGCAGAACTCGATGTCGTCGGGCGTGAACGTCCGGGCCCGCGAGTCGAACAGCTCGATCAGCCCGACCGGCTTCCCGTTCATCACCAGCGGCGTCATCATGCTGGCCTTGAATCCCATATCGGCCAGGAACGCCAGCTCGGCCGGATCGCCGCCGCTGTCGACCGATGTGGTAGACGACGTCAGCGACGTCAGCACCTCGAGGGTGGCCGGGTACTCCGACAGCGAGTAGTCCTCGGCGACCAGGTTCAGGGTGGCCGGCGGGATCACGTGCGCCGCCCAGTCGGTGACCGCCTGCGTCTCGGCGTCGTACGACGAGATCAGGCAGGCCGACGCGTCGAACAGCAGCGTCAGCTCGCGCGCGAACATCGACATGGCCTCCGGGATGTCGGCGGCCGATGAGAGCGCACGGGTCGACTCGATCACGGCAATCAGATCGTCGAACCGGCGCGAGCTGTCGGAGCGCGGGCGCATTCTTCTGGAAATATCGACGTCGGGGGGTGTGCGGTATACCCCCGATCGGGTGACTACCTGGCGCGGCCGTGCGGTTTGCGACGCCTTCTGCGCGGCCCCGGGCCCGATGTCCGCGCGGCCGGCTCCGGCCCCTCTGCGGCGACCGCCGCCCCCACCGCCACCGGCTCCGGTGCCAGCTTCGCGGCCGCCACGCGAGCGTCGCTGCGCCGGCCCTTGAACTGGTCCTCGCGCTCGAGCAGGATCGCCAGCAGCGGCGAGGCGATGAAGATCGACGAGTAGGCGCCGGATGCGATGCCGACCATTAGCGCGAACGCGAAGTCGGTCAGCGAACCCGTGCCGAAGATGAACAGCAGCGTGACCGGGATCAGCGTCACCGCGGACGTGTTCAGTGACCGCGTGATCGTCTCGGCCAGCGACTCGTTGACGACCTGGCTGGCCGTCATCCGCCGCAGGATCGGGATGTTCTCACGCACCCTGTCGAACACGATCACCGTGTCGTAGAGCGAGTAGCCGAGCACCGTCAGCACCGCCGCCACCGTGTCGGCCGTGACCTCGCGCTGCGACAGCGAGTAGATGCCCAGCGTGATCAGGATGTCGTGCCCGAGCGCCACCATCATCGGCACCGAGTAGCGCCACTCGAAGCGGAACGACACGTACAGGAAGATGATCAGCAGCGAGAACCCGATCGCCAGGTAGGCCTGGTCGAGCACCGACTGGCCGAACGACGAGCTCACGTTCTTGCTGTCGATCGAGTTGGGAGCGACGTGATACGTCGACTGGATCGACCGCAGCAGCGCGTTCTGCTGCGGACCCGGCAGCGCGTGCGACTTGACCTGGAACTGCGTGTAGCCACCGTTCTGGGACTTGCCGACGCCCTGCACCACCGGATCCGAGATGCCGGCCCGGGTGAACGTGTTCGTGACCGCGCTGGTGCTGGTCGCGGTCGGCACCGTGAAGTTGAACTGGCTGCCGCCGGTGAAGTCGATGCCGCGGTTCAGCCCCTGCACGCCCAGGCTGATCGCGCACACCACCAGGAACACGCCGGAGATCGCGAACCAGACCCTGGTGCGGCCGATGAAGTCGTACTTCTTCCAGCGGTCGCCGGAGCCGACCTGGCCCAGCACGCGCGGGCTGGACATGAACGAGAAGCCGGCCAGCAGGCTCAGCATCGCCCGGGTCGCGACCACCGCCGTGAAGATCGAGACGAGCACGCCCAGTGCGAGCATCACGGCGAAGCCCTTGACGCTCGAGGTGGCGACCAGGATCAGCACCGCGGCCGTGATCAGCGTCACCACGTTGGCGTCGATGATCGTGTGGAAGCCGCGCCGGTAGCCGGTGGCGATCGAGGTGCGGATGCTCTTCCCGGACCGCACCTCCTCCTTGATGCGCTCGAAGATGACGATGTTTGCATCGGCGGCAACGCCGATCGTGAGGATGGTGCCGGCGATGCCGGGCAGCGTCATCGTGATCGGCCATAGCAGCACGATCCCCACCAGCAGCACGCCGTAGATGATCAGCGCGATGTCGGCGATCACGCCCAGGAAGCCGTACAGGACGATCAGGAAGATCATCACGAACAGCAGGCCGGCGGCGCCGGCGATCAGGCCGTTGCGCAGCGAGTCCTTGCCGAGCGTGGCCGAGACGTTGTTGAAGGACGTGGCCGTGAACTTGATCGGCAGTGAGCCCGACTGCACCTCGAGCGCGATCCGGTCGGCGTCGCTCTTGGTCAGCCCCGTGATCACGCTGCTGCCGCTGAGGGTGGCGTTGATGCCGTTCGGGTTCTCGTCGGGATCGACCACCGGCGTCGCCACCAGCTGGCCGTCCACCACGATCGCGTTGGGCAGGCCATTGGGCGGATTGATCTTGCCGTCCGCCATGCCTGCGGCCCGCGCCTGCTGGGCCAGAGACCGCGAGATGTTCGTGAACTCCTGGCCGCCCCCGTTCTTGTAGGTCAGCGTCACGATCGGCTGGCCGGTGTTGGGATCGGTGTCCGACGACGCCGACACCTGATCACCGGTGATCACGTTCGGGTTGCCCCTCTCGTTCTGGCTCAGGTTGAACAGGTAGTAGAAGGTGCCGGTGGTCGCCGTGGCACCGGGGCAGCCGGTCGACGCGTCGCACGACACCACCTCGGTGCCCTTGGGGATGCCGAGAAACTCCGCCCCCGGCGGCTTCACCGGGTTCTCCGGCTTGTAGTCCTCGAGCACCTGGCTCTGCTGCGGCTCGACCTTGCCCAGCTGCTTGTGGTTCGCGTCGAACAGCGCCCACGAGCCGACGCCGTCGGACTTGGCCTGGGCCTTGAGAGCAGGCTTCGTGAGCAGGCTGTACAGCGAGTCGGCCGGCAGCGCCGTGTACTGCTGTGTGCCCTTCGAGACGTCGTTCAGGTACTTGAACATGTCGAAGCTCTGCAGCTGGCCGCTGGACACGAGCAGCGAGGCGACGGCCGCCGGGTCACGCACGCCGGGGATGGCGATCGTGATCTGGTCGGGGTTTGTCGAGCTGCGGATCTCCGGGTTGAGCGTGCCGTTCGGGTCGATCCGCTTGGAAAGGATCGTGACCGAGGTGTCGAGATCCTGCTGGCTGACGGTCTGGCCCGGCAGCGGGCGCGCGTCGAGCACGACCTCGAGGCCGCCGCGCAGATCGAGGCCGAGCCGGAAGCTCCGCTGTGTCATGAGAACGCCGCAACCGATCATCAGCGCCACGACGACGCCCAGGATCAGCCAGTTCCTACGCTTCTCGGACACGCGCTCAGTTTAGTTGATGGCCCCGGCCGTCTCCGCCGCCAGCTCCTCCCGGAAGCGTGCGAAGCGGCCCTCGACGATCGCGCGGCGGGCGCCGGCAACCAGCTCGATCACCTGGTGCAGGTTGTGCACGGTGAGCAGCCGCAGGCCGGTGATCTCGTCCTGCGTGATCAGGTGGCGGATGTAGGCTCGGGAGAAGTCCCGGCAGGCCGGACACGCGCATCCCTCGACCAGCGGCGAGCCGTCGCGGGCGAACCGCGCGTTGCGCAGATTCAGCCTCCCGCCTGGAACCAGCGCGCTTCCGGTGCGCCCGAGCCGGGTCGGGAGCACGCAGTCGAACATGTCCACCCCCCGCTCGATCACACCCAGCAGCCCGTCCGGATCGCCGATGCCCATGAAGTAGCGCGGCCGGTCCGCGGGCAGCATCTCGGCGGTCGCCGCGACCGTATCCAGCATCACCCCGCGCTCCTCTCCCACCGACAGCCCGCCGATCGCGTAGCCGTCAAATCCGATCCCAACGATGTCGGCCGCGCTGCGCTCCCGCATCGCCAGGTCGGTGGCTCCCTGCACGATGCCGAACACCAGCTGCCCGGGGGCGCGCTCCGCCGCGCGGCTGCGCTGCGCCCATAGCGACGTCCGCCTGACCGCCTCCGCGAGCTGCTCGGGCGTCACGTCGGCGCGCGTGCACTCGTCGAACGCCATCGCGATGTCGGAGCCCAGCTGCCGCTGCACCTCCATCGCCAGCTCCGGGGTGAAGCGCGCCCGCGACCCGTCGTAGACCGACTGGAACGTGACCCCCTCGTCGTCCACGCGATCGGCCGTGTGGCGCAGCGAGAACACCTGGAACCCGCCCGAGTCGGTCAGGATGGGGCCGTCCCAGGCCATGAACCGGTGCAGGCCGCCCAGATCGGCGATCACCCCGGCGCCGGGCCGGAAGTGCAGGTGGTAGGTGTTTCCGAGCACGATCCGCGCCCCCAGGTCGCGCAGCTCGGCGGGCAGCAGCGCCTTCACGCTGGCCTTGGTGCCGACGGGCATGAAGACGGGCGTCTCGACCACGCCGTGTGCCGTCTCCAGGATCCCCGCGCGGGCGCCGCCGTCGCGTGCCACCAGCTGGAAGTCGCCGATGGTCACAGGATCAGGCTCGCGTCGCCGAAGCTGTAGAAGCGGTAGCGCTCGGACACGGCGGTACGGTACAGGCCGCGCGTCTGCTCGACCCCGGCGAACGCCATCACCAGCGCCAGCAACGTCGAGCGCGGCAGGTGGAAGTTCGTGATCATCGCCCCGGTGGCGCGGAACCGGAATCCGGGCGTGATCAGCAGCCGGGTGCGGCCCTCGAGGTCGGCTCCAGGCTCGCCGAACACCGTTTCCAGCACGCGCACGCTGGTGGTTCCCACGGCCACGATCCGCCGTCCCTCTGATCGCGCTCGCTCCACGGCGGCGGCGGTCTGCTCCGGCACGCGGTAGCGCTCGGAGTGGATCGGGTGCTCCTCCAGCACCTCTTCGGCCAGCGGCCGGAAGGTGTCCAGGCCGACGTCCAGCGTCACCGACGCCACCTCGTGGCCTCGGCGGATCTCATCCCACATGCGCTCGCTGAAGTGCAGGCCCGCGGTGGGCGCGGCCGCCGACCCGGGGTGCTGCGCGTACACCGTCTGGTAGTCGGCAGGGTCGCTCAGCGGCTCCGTGATGTAGGGCGGAAGCGGCATCTCGCCGGAGGCCGCGAGCGCCTGCTCGAGCGTGCCTGGCGCCGACACGCGCACCCGCACACGCCCCTCTCCCAACCGCTCGACGATCGTGATCCGCATGTCCCCGGCCTCCAGCGCCTCCCCGTCACGCAGCCGCCGGTAGGGCCGCGCCAGCGCCTCCCAGCTGCCGTCGCCGGCGGGCTCGAGCAGGAGCACCTCTGCGGCTCCGCCCGTGGCCCGGCGCGCGCGGACGCGCACCGGCAGCACCCGCGTGTCGTTCACGACCAGCAGGTCGCCGGTTGACAGCTCCTGGGACAGGTCACTGAACCGCCGGTGGCGGACCGCGCCGCCGGCGCGGTCGTAGACGAGCAGTCGAGCGCTGTCACGCGGCTCGGCCGCGTGCTGCGCGATCAGCTCAGGAGGCAGCTCGTAGGCGAGATCGGTGGCGCGCATGGTATCTGGAATCGCTTTCCGTCCACGGTCAGAACGCCGCCCGTGACGAACCATCGCGAGCCGCGCTTGACCTCCGTGACCTTGACGCGGCCGCTGCGCCAGTTCCCGTGCACGTCGAAGCTGAGGTTGGCCCGGCCCGAGCTCCCGTTCTCGCTGATCGGCCCGGTCACCGCCAGCCCGAATCCGAGCACGGCGCCGAGCTGCATCCGGGTCAGCCTGCTGCCACGGCCGGAGCGCACGTAGTCGGCCGCCTTCTGGTAGGCCGGCCCCTTCGAGACGTTCTCGACGACGGTCAGGGTGACGGCGCCGGCCGCGACCAGCACGCCCACGGCGACGGTGATCAGGATCGCCCACTGGCGATGGCGGCGGAGCAGGCGCACGGCTGCCCAGTCTCCCACGCGGCGGCGGGCGGGCGCCGAGACACCGGCCGGCTCAGACACTGGCGAACCGATCGGTGGCGGCGATCAGCCGGTCGCGCATCTCCGTGCCGCCCGCTGCATGGCCGCCTTCGCCGACGACGTCCAACGTGGCGTCGGGCAGCGCCAGGTGCAGGTCCCACGCCGAGGCCAGCGGCGCCTGCAGATCGAACCGGCCGTGCACCAGCGTCGCCGGCACTCCGGCCAGACGGCCGGCGTCGCGGAGCAGGCTGCCGTCCTCGATCCAGAGATCGTGGTGCACGTAGTGGGTGACCAGGCGCGCGAATCCGAGCGCGAACGCCGGATCGCGGAAGCGCTCGGCGATGCCGTTGGCCGGGGGCCAATCCGGGGTCACCGACTCCCATGCGCACCAGTCCTCCGCCGCCTTGAGGTGCACCTCCGGGTCGGGGTCGTGCAGCAGCCGCCGGTACCCGGCGACCGGGTCGTCGTCTCCCGCCGCCGCCGCGAACCGGTACCACTGCTCCGGGAACATCACGCCCACGCCGCCGCGGAACAGCCAGTCGGCCTCGCTGCGGCGCCCGGTGGTGATGCCCCACAACACCAGCTCGCTGACCCGGGCCGGGTGCCGCTCGGCGTAGGCCAGCGCCAGCTCACATCCAAACGACCCGCCCCACACCAGCCAGCGATCGATCGCGAGCAGGTCACGCACCGCCTCGATGTCGTCCAGCAGGTGCGGCGTGGTGTTGGCATCGAGCGCCGCCAGATCCGTGCCTGCGTCGGGCGTGCTGCGTCCGCAGCCGCGCTGGTCGAGCAGCACCACGCGGTAGCGCTCGGGGTCGAACATCTGGCGGTGCCAGGGCTTGCAGCCGGAGCCGGGGCCGCCGTGCAGCACCAGCGCCGGCTTGCCGGCCGGGTTGCCGCACACCTCCCAGTAGACGTCGTGGCCGTCGCCGGTGGCGAGCATTCCATGCTGCTGCGGCTCGATCGCCGGGTAGCGCTCACGCATTCCTGGACGGTAGCTAGAACAGCCGTGGGTCGCGGTCGGGCACGGTCAGCCCGAGGTGCTTGTAGGCGGCGTTCGTGACCACACGTCCACGCGGCGTCCGCTGCAGCAGCCCCATCTGCAGCAGGTAGGGTTCGTACACGTCTTCGAGCGTATCCGGCTCCTCGCCGATGGCAACGGCCAGCGTGGACAGTCCCACCGGGCCGCCGGAGAAGGTCTCGGCCACGCGGCGCAGGATCTCGCGGTCGATCCGCTCCAGCCCGAGGTCGTCCACCTCGAACAGCTCCAGCGCCTCGGATGCGATCTCGTGGCTGATCACGCCGTCGTGCCGCACCTGGGCGAAGTCGCGGACACGGCGCAGGATCCGGTTCGCCACACGCGGGGTCCCGCGTGATCGGCGGGCGATCTCGCTGCACCCGCCGTCGTCGATCTCGACCGCCAGGATGCCCGCGGAGCGGCGAACGATCTGCTCGATCTCTTGCGGTCGGTAGTGCTCCAGCCGGTGCGTAATGCCGAAGCGGTCGCGTAGCGGCGTCGTCAGCAGCCCGGTGCGCGTGGTCGCGCCCACCAGCGTGAACGGGGCCAGGTCGAGGCGGATCGAATGCGCGCCGGGACCCTGACCGATCACGACGTCGATGCAGCCGTCCTCCATGGCCGGATACAGCAGCTCCTCGATCGCACGGTTGAGGCGGTGGATCTCGTCGATGAACAGCACATCGTTGGGGTCGAGTGCGGTCATGATCGCGGCCATGTCGGCTTTGCGGTCGATGGCCGGCCCGGACATGATCCGCAGCGCCGACCCCATCTCGGCCGCGATGATCCCGGCCAGCGACGTCTTGCCAAGGCCGGGCGGCCCTGCCAACAGCACATGCTCGCAGGGCTCGTTGCGGGCCCGCGCCGCCTCCAGGAAGATCGAGAGCTGCTCCTTGACCGCCTCCTGGCCGACGAACTCCGACAGCCGGCGGGGACGCAGCGTCTGGTCCAGCTCCTCCTCGCCGGGCGCCAGCAGAGGATCCGGGATGCGATCGGCAGGAGCGCTCATGCGCTCGCCCCCGCGGCCAGGGCCTGCCGGATCCGCTCACCCACCGGCAGGTCGGCATCGATGCTGCGCAGCGCCGCCTCGGCCTCCGCCACGGACATGCCGAGGCCGACCAGCCCGTCGCGGGCAGCGGTGTGGTCGTCGGCCGGCGGCGTGTCGGGCGAATCCTGCGCCTGCGCCGCCGGCAGCGAACCGACCTTGTCCTTGAGGTCGATCACGACGCGCTCGGCGGTCTTGCGGCCGACGCCGGTGATGCTCGTGAACAGCGCGTGGTCGGACGTGACGATGGCGCGGCGGATCTGGTCGGGCGCGTATCCGGACACGATCGCGAGCGCCGCCTTCGGCCCCACCCCCGACACCCCCAGCAGCAGCTCGAACAGGTCGCGCTCGGCGGTGCCGGCGAACCCGAACAGGATCAGCGCGTCCTCGCGCACGTGCAGGTGCGTGACCAGGGTCACCTCCTCGCCGTCGGGCACCGCCATCCGGATCGCGGCGCTGGTGGCCGCCAGCAGATAGCCGACGCCGCCCACGTCGATCACGATCCGGCCGGAGCCGCGCTCCAGCACCTTGCCGCGCAATGTGGCGATCATCGCGCCGCCGCCTGGGCCAGCCGCCGCCCCCGGTTGCGCACCGCGTGGCAGATGGCCACCGCCAGCGCGTCGGTGGCGTGGTCGCTGGCAGCGGCCAGGTCGGCCGAGAGCATCGCGCCAACCATCCGCTGCACCTGCAGCTTGTCGGCGCGGCCGTAGCCGCAGACCGCCGCCTTCACCTCGGCCGGCGGATACGCAGCCGCGTCCAGCCCGGCCTGACCGCAGGCGGCCAGCACGGCTCCCCGCGCCTGGCCGACCGACAGCACCGCGCGCGGGTTCACCCCCACGAACAGATCCTCCATGGCAACCGCGTCGGGCGCGTGCTGGGCGATCAGCGCCGCCACCCGGGCGTGGATCTCACCCATCCTCCGGGACGGATCCGCGCGGGCCGGCGTCGAGATCAGACCGTGGTCGAGGGCGCGCAGCGTCGAGCCCTCCGCCGAGATCACGCCGAAGCCGGTCGAGGCCGTACCGGGGTCGATGCCGAGCACGATCATCTGGCCGCAGTCTACCGGCGCGGGCGGACGCGACCGAACGGGCGTTCGCTGCCGCCAAGCCCCTCTGAATCATGCCCCGGTACAGTGCTTTGCATGGAGATCAGCCGCCCGGCCGAGCGGTGGTGGCTGCCGCCCGTGCTGCGGCTGGCGGCGGCATTCTCGGCCGTCGCCGTTGCGGGCCTCATCATCTGGCAGGTGCTGAAGCACGTCGACCTGCCCAGCGCCGACTCGCTGCTGCACGACTACGGGTACCTGGGCGTGGCCATCGGCGCGTTTGGCGACAGCTTCGGCCTGCCCTCCTCGGGCGAGATCGTGCTGCTGGCAGCCGCCGCTGCCGCGGCCACCTCCAACGAGTTCAGCCTGCCGCTGGTGCTGCTGGTGGCGTGGGCGTTCGCGCTGGCCGGCGACCTCTGCGCCTACGGTATCGGCCGCGCCGCCGGCCCTGGCGTGCTGCGTCGCTTCGGCGTGCACGAGGACAGCTCCGTGCACGTCTTCATGGCGCGCTACGGCGCGCGCGCGGTGGCCGCAGGCAGGCTGATCGCGGGCATCCGCACCAAGCTGGCGATCGTCTCCGGCAGCACCCGCATGCCGTTCCACCGCTACCTGTTCGCGGACGCACTCGGCGCCGCTGTGTGGGCGGTCGTGGTCGGCGGGCTCGGCTACCTGTTCTCGAGCTCCGTGTCGACGCTGATCGACCGCTTCGGTTCGGCCAGCCACGTCGTCGGCGCGATCGCGATCGTCGCAGTCGGGGCGCTGGTGCTCTACCTGTGCGTGCGCTACGTGCTGCGGTTTCGCCCGGCGCCGGCCTGAACGGCGACCGCGCCTGACGCTACCCCGCCACCGCTTCGAGCACCGCGTCGGGGATGTCGAAGTTGGCGTACACGTCCTGCACGTCGTCGTTGTCCTCGAGCGCGTCGATCAGGCGCAGCAGCTTGCGGGCGGCGTCCTCGTCCAAAGCCACGGTGTTCTTGGGCACCAGCGTCAGCTCGGCCGAGCTGATCGGCATGCCGGACGCCTCGAGCGCGTCGCGCACCACGGCCAGGTCTCCTGCGTCGGTGATCACCTGCCAGACATCGCCGTCCAGCTGCGCGTCCTGCGCACCGGCATCAGCAGCCTGCAGCACCATCTCGTCCTCATCCAGCTGATCGGACGACACGAGCACCACGCCCTTGCGCTCGAACTGCCACGCCACCGAGCCCGGCGTGCCCAGGCTGGCGTTGTGCTTGCTGAAGATCGCCCGCACGTCGGCGGCGGTGCGGTTGCGGTTGTCGGTGAGCGCCTCGACGATGATCGCGACGCCCTCCGGCCCGTAGCCCTCGTACGTGATCGCGTCGTACGCGTCGGTGCCCTCGCCGCTGCCGGCTCCGCGCTGGACGGCCCGCTCGATGTTGTCCTTCGGCATCGAGTACGACCGTGCCTTGGCGATCGCGGCGGCCAGCGATGCGTTCGCGGCCGGGTCGGGGCCGCCTTCCTTGGCGGCCACGATGATCGCCCGCGAGAGCTTCGTGAAGAGCTTGCCCCGCTTCTTGTCCTCGGCGCCCTTCTTGTGCTTGATGGTCGACCATTTCGAGTGGCCGCTCATGCCGCCACCGCCCCGCGCGCCCGCTGAACCATCTCGGCGAAGCGCCGGTGCAGCCGCCGGTCGCGGGTCAGCTCCGGGTGAAAGGCCGTCACCAGCACCGACCCCTGCTGCGCGGCCACCGCGTGGCCGCCGTGCTCCGCGAGCACCTGCACCCCGTCGCCCGCCGACTCGATCCAGGGTGCCCGGATGAAGACGCCTGTGAGCGGCTCCGGCTCACCCGCCAGCGCCAGCGCGGCCTCGAAGCTGGACACCTGGCGGCCGAAGGCGTTGCGCCGCACGACCAGGTCGATCAGCCCCAGGTAGCGCTGGTCGGGCAGGCCGTCGACGGCCTTGCTGGCAACCAGGATCATGCCGGCGCAGGTGCCGAACACGGGCGCGCCGGCTGCATGCAGCTCGCGGATCGGCGTCTCCAGCCCGTAGGCGACCATCAGCTTGGACATGGTCGTCGACTCGCCCCCCGGGATCACCAGACCCTCCAGCCCGGCCAGCTCCCCCGCCTGCCGCACCTCGACCGGCTCCAGGCCGACGTCGGCCAGCGCTCGGCAGTGCTCGCGGAATGCGCCCTGCAGGGCGAGGACTCCGACCTTACCAGCCACGCGTCTGCAGCAGACCGTCCTCGCCCAGCTCCGACATCTCGATCCCGACCATGGGCTCGCCCAGGCCGGTCGACACCTCGGCCAGCACGGCCGCGTCGTTGAAGTGAGTGGTGGCCTTGACGATGGCGGACGCCCGCTGTGCGGGGTCGCCGCTCTTGAAGATGCCGGAGCCGACGAAGACGCCGTCTGCCCCCAGCTGCATCATCATGGCCGCGTCGGCCGGGGTGGCGAGGCCGCCCGCAGTGAACGTGACCACCGGAAGCCGGCCGTTCTCGGCCACGTTGCGGATCAGGTCGTAGGGCGCGCGGTGCTCCTTGGCGGCCGAGTACAGCTCGTTCTCGTCCATCGACTGCAGGCGGCGTATGTCGCCTAGGATCGACCGCATGTGGCGGGTGGCCTCGACCACGTTGCCGGTTCCGGCCTCGCCCTTACTGCGGATCATGGCCGCGCCCTCCGCGATCCGGCGCAGCGCCTCGCCAAGGTTGGTGGCGCCGCAGACGAACGGCACCTTGAAGTCCCACTTGTTGATGTGGTTGCTCTCGTCGGCCGGCGTCAGCACCTCGGACTCGTCGATGTAATCGACCTCGAGCGCCTCCAGGATCTGGGCCTCGACGAAGTGGCCGATGCGAGCCTTCGCCATCACCGGGATCGTGACCGTCTCCTGGATCTCACGGATCTTGGTCGGATCGGCCATCCGTGCGACGCCGCCGTCGCGGCGGATGTCGGCCGGCACGCGCTCGAGCGCCATCACCGCGCACGCACCCGCGTCCTCGGCGATGCGCGCCTGCTCGGCGTTGGTCACGTCCATGATCACGCCACCCTTGAGCATCTCGGCGAGGCCGCTCTTGACACGCATGGTTCCGGTTTCAGCCACTGACATCCTCCGTCCGAAGTTCTGGACTGAAGTGTAGTGCAGTCGCGTGCGGCTGCCGCCGCTCAGCTGCTGGTCTTGAGCCGCTCGAGCCGGTCGGCGTCGAGCACCCAGATCAGCCGCTCACGGACGTCGATCAGGCCGGCGTCGCGCATCTCGTTCAGAACCTTCGTCAGCGTCTCGCGGCTGGTGCCGATCATCTCGGCCAGCTGCATGTGCGTGAAGCGCTCGTCGATGCGGATGCCGTTGGGGGTGACCCTGCCGTAGCGGTCCATCAGCTCCAGCAGCTTGCCGGCCAGCCGCGATGGCACCGGCCGGAAGGCCAGCGCCTCGATCTGGTCCTCGGCCGTCCGCAGCCGCTCGGATAGCGACCGCATCAGATTCAGCGCCATCCGCGGGTGCTCGCCGATCGTCCGCTCGAGATCGGCCACCCGCAGGATCCGCACCACGGAGTCGGTCATGGCCTCGGCGTAGGCATCGTGCATGGGCTCGTCCAGCACCGACACCTGCCCGAAGGTCGCACCCGGGTCGAGCATCGAAAGCGTCACCTGACGCCCGTCCGCGGCGCTCCGGAACAGCCGCACACGTCCGCTCTCGATCAGGAACATCGCCTCGCCGCGATCGAACGGCGAGTAGATCAGCTCGCCCTTTCGGAACGTCGCCATCGCGAACCGGTCGTCCAGATCAGCCAGGTCGGCGTCGTTCAGCCCGTCGAAGATCTCATGCTCGGCGTCTGCGATGATGTGCCCCACGCCCTCTCCATGCTCGGTGTCCATCTGTTCTACGTTCCGCCACCGGTGATGGTTTGAACGGTCGGCCCCAACCATTGGAAGGGAATGTGAAGCGCGTCACCGTTTACCATGGTGGGGCGCCCTCCGGGGGGTGTAGCTCAGCGGTTAGAGCAGCCCGCTCATAACGGGTTGGTCGCTGGTTCGATCCCAGCCGCCCCCATCGGCGCTCTCGCGCCTAGTTGTTGACGATCCGGTAGATCGCGCTCTGGGTGGCGAAGTACAGCCACCGGCCCGGCCCGGACGAGACATCGATGATCCCCGACGGCGCGTGGTAAGTCAGCGAGATGGACTTGACCGACGTGCCGGCGCGGTTCAGCGTGATCCTGCGCAGCGTGCCGGTGTTGTAGTCGCCCATGTAGATCGATCCCCGCATGCGCTTGACGCGACCCCGGTACCACCACGGGTCGGTCGGCGCGATCGTCGGTGTCCAGCGCTTGAGCGGCGCCACCGGGCGCGGCCCCACGCCGTTGGTGCCGCACGCATAGCCGTTGCCCCAGCCGTAGTTGCGGCCCTTCATGATGTGGTTCAGCTCATCGTCACAGTTGGGGCCGTTCTCGGTCTCGTACAGCAGGTTCGTGTTCGGCTTGGCCGTCAGCCCAAAGCCGTTTCGGTGGCCGTACGACCAGATCGCGGTGCGGCGGCCGCCCAGGACCGGGTTGGTGCGTGGGATCGACCCGTCGCGGTTGTAGCGCAGCACCTTCCCCAGCCTCGTGTGGAGGTTCTTGGCATTCCCCGGGTCGTGGTTCTCGCCGACGGTCACGAACAGCTTGTCGCGCAGGAAGAAGAGCTGGCCGCCGTTGTGATAGCCGGCCACCGTCGGGATTCGTGTGATGAGCGGATGCGCGTGCGTGCAGCGGTTGTTCGTCACCGTGAAGCGCGTGACCCGGTTCTCGAGCGGCGACCGTTTCGTGAAGTAGACGTACAGGTGGTGGTTGGTGCGGTAGCCGGGGTCGAGCACCAGGCCGAGCGCGCCGCGCTCGCCGTCGCTGACCACGTCTAGCGTGACACAGGGGCGCGGAAGCAGCCTGCGGTTCACGATCACCCGGATTGCGCCGGTCTTCTCCGTGTAGAACAGCTTGGTCGACCTGGGCACGTAGGCCATGTCGACAACCTGGTTGAGGCCGTGCTTGAACACCTCCACGTGCGTGCCACGGGTGAGCGCATGCGCCTGGCTGGGCGCGGCCAGCGCCACGACCAGGAGCACGGCCGCGAGCGGCTTCCTCACCGGCGTACCCCGACCAGCACGCCGTCGCCGACCGGCAGCAGCGCAGCCACCATGTCGGAGCGCTCGAGCAGCGACGCGTTGACGCGGCGCATGGTCGCGATCGCCTGCTCGGACCAGCCGCCGTCAGCGCGTCCCTCGGCCACGAGCCCGCTCAAAAGGGTGTTGTCCACCACCACCAGCCCGCCGCTTCGCAGCAGCGGCAGGGCCAGCTCCAGGTGGGCCGGGTAGTCGCCCTTGAGGCCGTCGAGGAACACCATGTCCCAGGCCTCGCGGTCGAGCTCCGCGAGACCCTCGCCGGCGTCGCGCAGCCGCAGGTCGGCATGCTCCCCGACGCCGGCGCGTTCGAGGTAGCTGCGCGCGGCCCGCTGGCGATCGGGGTCGATCTCGAACGAGACGATCAGCCCATCGGGAGCCATCGCGCGTGCGATGTAGAGCGTTGACACGCCGATCGCCGTACCCACCTCCACGACGCGCCTGGCGCCACACGCGGCGGCGAGCACACCCAGAAGAGCCCCGGTCGAGGGCACCACGATCGGGATCTCGTCCCGGCGCCCGTGCTCTTCCATCTCCAGGAGCAGCGCGTCGGGCTGCGGCCGCGACTCGAGCAGGTAGCCACTGACTGCGTCGGTGACGATCACGCGGCCGAGCCTAGCGGCTCTGCCGGCTCAGTTCCACTTGAACGAGTTGGCCATCAGGTTCCAGGCGTCGTTGTTGTTGACGCCCTTCACCGAGCTCATCGACAGCAGCAGGAGCTTGCCGTCTTTCCAGAACAGGTAGCGGTTGACGACCAGCGTGTCCTTGGGTGAATCGGCGCCGGGCCCGGTCGGCCGCACCTGCTCGATGACCGCCATCGTCACCTTGTCCTTGCCGACCTTGATCTCGCTGGCGGGCTGGACGATCTTGGAGATGATCTTGTCGTCATGCTGCTTTAGCATCGCTTCGAGCTGCTTCTGGTAGCCCTTGTAGAACGGCGCCTTGGGGCGTGGTCTGATCACGGCGGTGATGGCGTCGCCGAAGCGCGCGATCCGCACCTCGGTGCCCTTCTCCGCGATCCGCCATCCACCCGGGTACTCGAACGAGTAACCGGCGTCCTTGTTGGTGTACACCGGAAACAGGACGCCTGTCGGGGCGGTGCCGCTGGCGGGCGTGAAGGTCGATGACGGGTTGGCGCTGCCGCTCGGGCCGGAACCCGACGTCGATCCGCCGCCGCTGGACGATGAGCTACATCCGGACAGCACGACGCCGACGACAACAGCCGCCGCGCACAGCAGGGATCTGGAACCGGTGTTGCCCATGCCTCCGAAACTCGAGTGTGCGTGAATAACGCCAAGCCGTCAAGAGTGCAAACCAACATCAGCTCAATCGACCGGCCCAGCCTAGCCTAGCGCGAGCCCCCCGCCCTGCGCGGCAGCCGTCTCACGCTCGTATCAGGAACTTCACCGGTCGGCCACGCACGAAACACGAGCCGGCTCAGGCGCCGGGGCGCTCCATCGCACGCTCGCTGGCGGCTCCGAATCCGAGCTTGCGATACAGCGGCTGCAAGTCGCCGGTGTGCAGCATCCAGCGGGCGTTCGCCAGCTCGCCGGAATCCACCATCTCCCGCACCATCGCTTCGCCCAACCCCATACCGCGATGCTCCTCGAGCACGTAGACGTCGGCCAGATAGGCGTGGACGGCACCGTCGGAAACGGCCCGGCAGTAGCCGACCAGGGCGCCGTCGTGATACAGCCCAAGCACCCTGTAGGAGTTGCGCACCAGCAGCGCCACCGTGTCGAACGGCCGGCCCAGCGCCCAGTACGCCTGCTCCGAGAGAAACCGGTGCACCGCGTCCACGTCGATGCGGTCGCGGTCGTCGTCGAGCTCGTAGCCGGGCAGGATCTCGCGTCGCATGCGCGGCCAGGCTAGCACCGGGCCGCGTACGATTCGCCCATGGCGGACGCTCCCCAGCGGTCGGCGTGCTGGTGAGACTGCGGACGGCCGCAGCGCTGATGCTGGTCACCGCGGGCTGCAGCTCCGCGAGCGTGGCGCAGCCGGTGTCGTC
The DNA here is from genome assembly GCA_045806525.1 of Gaiellales bacterium. GTDB lineage: Bacteria > Actinomycetota > Thermoleophilia > Gaiellales > JAICJC01 > JAICYJ01. The sequence goes on from JBJMJD010000007.1 coordinate 39,277, forward strand.
ACCGCGGCAGAGTGAGCCGGTCACCAAACCGTCTCCTGCCCGCCATCGCCAAGTCAACCACCACCAACGCCACCACGCGCGCCCGCCGTCGGCAACCCGGGGCGGCGGCGTGCCGGTCGTGGACGTGCCGCGGCGATCACTCACGCGGGGGGTGGCGTTCGCAGTGGGCAAGGCGCGGATCTGCGTGTCAGGCTACTCGGCGTCGGTGCGAAACGTCCCACAGGCCGAGGCGACCGCGGTCTACGTTCGCTACGGCGTGGCGCACGTCCCGTATGTCCACGAGGTGGATCACCTCGTGTCCCTCGAGATCGGTGGGTCAAACGCGATCGCGAACCTCTGGCCCGAGCCCTACGCCGGCCGCTGGGGCGCACGCACCAAGGATGTTCTCGAGAACCGCCTGCATGAGCTGGTCTGCTCGGGGCGGCTCGCGTTGCGCACGGCGCAGCGGATCGAGGCGCGAGACTGGGTGGCAGCGTACCGGCGCTACGTGGGCGGCACTCCAAGGCCAGCCGGCGGCCCGTCCACGCCGGCGGGTGGCTCGAGCGCGGGCGGCTTCTACGCCTCCAGCTTCGGCACGGCCAGCACCATCTACTGCGCCGATGACAGCGCCTGGCGGGAGCTCAGCACCAGATACCTCGAGCACTTCCGGACGTGGGCGGCTGCCCACCGGCGCTTCCCGGGCTATCACCTGCACCAGCCCTGCTAGGAGGCGCGGAGAGCCGATGCAGTACGCTGGCTGGCCGTGGAACCGATCCAGAACCCGCGGGCCCGCGCGCTTCGCATCCGGTTCGGCGTCTGCCTCGTGGTGGCCTCCTGGCTGCCGATCGCGCAGATCACGATCTGGCTGGCCTCTGCGTCGAGCGGGCAGGCGGATCGCATCCGCGCCGTGATCTGGGGAATCCAGATCGTGGTCGGGCTGATCGGCGTGGCGGTCGCGGGCTCCCAGACGATTCAGGTGGCAAAGAGCGTTGGATGGCGGCGCGCGCCGGCTGCCGTCTGGCGGCTGATGCGCTCGCCTAACGCGCCGGTCGATCCGGCGCTCTGATGAGCGACGGCACCAGATCGGCGCGAGACGCGGTGGGATGCAAACCCGTAGCCGCTGACCATCCCGCGTGCGCGGATCTCCGAGGCTCCTCGGGCAGGACTCGAACCTGCAACCCTCCGGTTAACAGCCGGATGCTCTACCATTGAGCTACCGAGGAATGGCTCGGTGCAGTCTACTACCAGCCCCACCCTCGACGGTTGATCGGCGGCCGCCAAAGGGCGGTCGAGCAGGCGCTAGTCGATCAGGTGACGCAGGTCGGCGTGCTCGCCGGCCGCGGCCAGACGCCGCAGCGTGCGCGTCTCGATCTGGCGCACGCGCTCGCGGGTGACGCCGAATCGCCGGCCCACCTCTTCGAGCGTGTGCTGCTGACCGCCGCCGAGGCCGTAGCGCAGCTCCAGGATCGTCCGCTCGCGGTAGGGCAGCTCCGCGACCAGGTCGGCCACTCGCGTGTCGCGCTGCATCTCGGCCATGTCCTCGCCCGGCTTCAACAGACGCTCGTCCTCGATCAGCTCGCCCAGCTCGGTGGAGTCCTCGCCGACGGGTGCGGCCAGCGACACCGGCTCCTGCGACACGCGCCGCAGGTGCTCGATCTTTTCGGGCTTCAGCTCCATCGCCACGGCCAGCTCCTCGGTGGCGGGTGGCCGGCCCAGCTTCTGGGTCAGCTGCCGCTCGATCCGCGACATGCGGTTGATCGTGTCCACGACCTGCGCCGGCACGCGGATGGTACGGCCCTGGTCGGCCAGCGCGCGTGTCACCGACTGGCGGATCCACCAGGTCGCGTACGTCGAGAAGCGATGGCCGAGCCGCCAGTCGTAGCGCTCGACCGCCTTCATCAGGCCGAGGTTGCCCTCCTGGATCAGATCCAGGAACGACAGGCCGCGGCCCGAGTAGCGCCGCGCCACCGACACCACCAGCCGCAGGTTCGACTCGATCAGCCGTTTGCGGGCGCGCTCGTCGCCGTGCTCCAGTGCCTTTGCCAGCGACACCTCCTCGGCCGCCGTCAGCAGCGGCACCTGGGAGATCTCGCGCAGGTACATCCCCACCGTGTCCTCGGTGGGACCAGGCGATGCCTCGAGCTTCAGCTCGAGCTCTTCCTCCTCGTCGACGACTGCGTCGTCGGCCTGCTCGGGAGCAAACTCCGACATCAAATGGGGCTGGGCTACCTTCGGGACGGTTAGCGAGACCGCAGGGTCTCGAGGATCGACAGCCGCAGCTCCTGCAGTTCCTGCAGACGTTGCTGCTGACTCAGAGACAAGTCGGCGTTTTGCTGCACGGTCTTTAGCTCGTCCTCCGTCCGGCGCAGGCGGAGCTTCCAGAACAGCTCCTCGAGCACGGCCTCGGATGTTGCTTCCTGCGACGCCACAGCCATCAGCTCGGCGATGATCGGTTGAGATGCCCTGTCCTCCTCCGGAGCGAGCTCGCCGGCCAGCTGCCGGCGAACAACCATCGCGGCGTGCCACCGCGACGGTTCTGCGAAGTGTGCCACATCCAGAGAATCAAGCAAGTCAAGCCCCCGCTTGGGGAACTCCAAGCAGAGGCCTAAGAACAGCTTCTCGTCGCGCTCACGGGGCGACATCCGTACGCGGGAGATGGTCGTGGAACCGTCGCTGCGACGACCCTCCTGCTGGCCGGTCGTGAGCCGCGCCGTGAGGTCGTCTGACAGCTCGAGGCGGTCGGCAACCGTGCGCACGAGATCGTCACGCTCGACCGATGGCTGCGCGGCGGCCAGCAGCGCCCGCACCCGCTGGTAGCGCTCGTCGCGGGTGCCGCCGTCGTCCAGCGCCAGCCCGACACGGTAGGTCAGATATGGCTGCGCGGCGTCCAGCGCCTCCTGAAACGCGCCTGACCCGTCGCCGGCCACCTCCGCCGGATCGCGGCCACCTGGAAGCCGTACGATCCGCACGTTCAGGCCCTTCGAGCGGGCCAGGTCCATTCCCCGCAGCGATGCCTCGCGGCCTGCGGCGTCGGCATCGAAGGCCAGCAGCACCGTGGAGCAGAGCCTGCGAAGCTCGGTCACCTGACCCTCCGTCAGCGCCGTGCCCATCGAGGCCACAGCACGATCGATGCCGTGCTGGTGCAGCATGATCACGTCGGTGTAGCCCTCGACCACGATCGCCGCGCCGTCACGGGCGATGCCGCGGCGCGCGTGGTCGAGGCCGTACAGGATGTCGCTCTTGCGGAAGATCGCCCCGTCCGAGGTGTTCAGGTACTTGGGCGGGCGGCCACCCGGCATCTGGCGGGCGCCGAAGCCGCGCACGCGCCCGCGTGCGTCCGTCAGGGGGAACATCAACCGCTCCCGGAACCGGTCACCCCCACGTACGGCCAGGCCCGCCTGTGACAGCTCGCCGACCGTGAACGTGCGGGCCAGCGCCGCCTTCTGCACGCGGTCGGGAGCCGCGGATGCGTACCCGAGGCGGAACATGTCGGCGCTCTCACGTGTGATTCCGCGCTGCTCGAGGTAGCTGCGCGCAGGCTCCGCCTCCACCGCATCCCACAGGAACCGCTGGTAGAAGCTGGCGGTCGTGTCGAGCAGCTTCAGCAGGCGCTCCCGCTCGGCCCTGCGCCGGTCGGCGTCGGGCGAGGTCTCCTCGTACTCGAGGGTGACGGCATAGCGGTCGGCCAGCCACTCCACCGCGCCGGCGAAGTCGAGCGCCTCCGTCTCCTGCACGAAGCGGATCGCGTCGCCCTTGGCCTGGCACCCGAAGCAGTAGTAGACCTTGGTCAGCGGGTTGACCCAGAACGATCCGGTGCGCTCGTCGTGGAACGGGCAGCGACCCCGCCACTCGCCGCCCGACCGCTTCATCTGCGTCCGCCCGGACACCAGGTCGATCATGTCGACGGCCTCCTTGACGGCCTCGACGCTCTCGTGCTTGATCAGGGTCATCGCGGCGCGAGCAGTTCGTCGTAGGCGCGGATGCAGTAACGGTCGGTCATGCCGGCGACCCAATCGGTGGCGCGGGTCACGTCGTCGCCGTCGCCCGGCAGGTCGTCGGCCGCCGCGATGTAGTGCACGAGCAGCGCCTCCACCATGTCGGCCGCGGCCACCGTCTCACGCCGGGCGATCGGGCCGAGGTAGACGTTCTCGAACATGAACGAGCGCAGCGCCAGGAGCGCCTCGGCCATCGGCCGCGACTGGTGCACCTCGCCGGCCGTCTCCGAGTGCTCGACCAGGTCGTGCACGAGCGCGTCGATCCGCTCCGACGCGGTATCGCCCAGCAGGGCGACCGGCTCCGGCGGCAGCTGCCGCTCGTCCAGGATCCCCGCCCGCAGCGCATCGTCGATGTCGTGGTTGACGTAGGCGAAGCGGTCGACCAGGCGCACGATCCCGCCCTCGAACGTGCTGGGCATGCCGGCCCCCGTGTGGTTGAGGATCCCGTCGCGCACCTCCAGCGTCAGGTTCAGGCCGCGGCCGTCGTGCTCGAGCACGTCCACGATCCGCAGTGAGTGCTGGTTGTGCCGGAAGCGGCGGTCGTAGCGGCGCAGGACCCGGTCGATCGCCTCCTCGCCGGTGTGGCCGAACGGCGCGTGCCCGAGGTCGTGGCCCAGTGCGACCGCCTCGGCCAGGTCCTCGTTCAGGCGTAGCGCACGGGCCACGCCCCGGGCGATCCCGGAGACCTCCAGCGTGTGCGTGAGCCGGGTGCGGAAGTGGTCGCCCTGCGGGGCGATGAACACCTGGGTCTTCTGCTTGAGCCGGCGAAACGCCTTGCAGTGAACGATCCGGTCGCGGTCGCGTTGGAAGGGCGTGCGCAGCGAGCAGTCCTCGTCGTCGGGGCGCAACCGGCCGGCACCGCCGTAGGAACGCACGGCCAGGGGGGACAGCGACGCCTCCTCAACCGAGGCGATGTGGGAGGCGAAGCGCTCCGCGACGGGTCCTGAGCGGTGGGTCATCGCGTGAATCCTACGCTGGTCACCCAAGCGGAAGGATCTCGAAAGCGCCGCTAAAGGATCACAGGTACCGTGCCGCCGTCCGCGCTCCAGGCGGCGCCGGTCACGTACGAGGACCGCGGCGAGCACAGGAAGGCGATCACCGCCGCGATCTCCTCGGGTTCGGCCATACGCTTCAGCGGCCGTCCCGCCGCCACCGACTCGAGCACCTGCTCGCGGTCTTTGCCGGACGCGGCCGCGGTCTGGTCGGCCAGCCCACCCGGCGCCAGCCAGGCCGGCGACAGCGTCGGGCCGGGAGTGACGGCGTTGCAGCGGATGCCGTCGCCGGCGTGGACGTCGGCCACCAGCCGCGACAGCGACAGCAGCGCGGCCTTCGTCACCGAGTACTCCGGCATGCCGGCGCTGGGCCGCTTTCCCGAGGTCGACGAGACGTTGACGATGGCGGCGTGCTCGGATTCGCACAGGTGTGGAAGCGCCGCTCGGATGCAGCGCACGCAGCTCATCACGTTCGTGTCCCACGCGGCCTGCCAGTGGCTGTCGTCGACCTGGTCGAGGGGCCGGATCTGGGCGACGCCGACGTTGTTGACCAGCACGTCCAGGCCGTCCAGCGCCTCGGCGGCCTCGGCCACCGCAGTGCCGCACCCTGCCGCCGTGGCCAGGTCGGCGGCGACCGCGGCGGCGCCGATCCGCTTGGCCTCCTGCTGCGGGCTACGGGATGCGATCGCCACCCGGGCGCCGTCAGCGATCAGGAGCTCCGCTGTGGCCAGGCCGATTCCGGCGCTGCCACCGGTCACCAGCACCCGGAGATCGCGAAGCTGCAAGTCCATCTGAACCGGCATCATATGATGGTCGGCATGACCCAGCTGCTCGTCGCCCGCCACGGCGAAACCGACTGGAACCGTGAGGGGCGCTGGCAGGGCCACGGTGGCCCCGGCCTGAACGAGACCGGCCGCCGGCAGGCGCACGCGCTGGCCGGGCGCCTCGGCGGCCTCCAGATCGACGCCCTCTACACCAGCGACCTTGCCAGGGCGGTGGAGACGGCCGAGATCCTGGCCGCGAGAATCGGACGCACCCCCATGCTCGAGCGGGGGCTGCGAGAGGTCGACAACGGCGACTGGCGCGGGCTTACACGCGCCCAGGTGCGGGGGCGCGACCCGGCGGGCTACCGGCGCTGGCTGAACGGGGAGCCCGGCTGGAACGGCGGGGAGACCTACGAGGATATGCACCGGCGCGTGATCGAGACCGTCCAGCGGCTGCTGGATGCGCACCGCCGCGGCCGGATCCTGGTCGTGTCGCACGGCGGCGCCGTCCGCGCGATCGTCGCGCATGCGGCCGGGCTACCGGGGCACGACCGCCGACACATCGATGGCGCCGGCAACTGCAGCCTGACCACGGTCACCACCGCTCGCCGCTCGCTGCGGCTGGTGGGGTTCAACGATATCGGGCACCTGATCGGGGTGGCCGGGCTCTGCTAGGGTGACGCGCAGGTGGACGACTACACCTCGAAATACAAGGGCGAGACGGTCGAGCTGGCGATGTTCGGGGGCGAGTACCAGGACGGCGTGCTGACCGCCTACTGCCTGATCGAGGACATCCCCCACATCGAGCTGAACGGCCACATCCTGGTGCCGCTGCAGAACGTCGCCAGCCTGCACTGCAGCGGACGCTGCGACGCGCAGGGCGACTGGCCGCCACGGGGACTGCTCGACGAGGAGGACGGCGCCTAGAGGCGACCGTTAACACCGAAAGGGCACCCTTGTGGGGTGCCCTTTCACGGATAATCCGGCGGCGACCTACTCTCCCAGGCCCTTGCGGGCCAAGTACCATCGGCGCTGAGAGGCTTAACTGCTCTGTTCGGAATGGGAAGAGGTGTATCCCTCTCGCTATGACCACCGGAAATTGCGAAACACTCGGGCGCCGGCGGAGCCGCGCACACCCTCAAAACTCCATAGCGGTTGCAGTGTCCTCAAAATCAAGACCTCGGATTATTAGTACGGGTCTGCTGAACGCATTGCTGCGCTTACACATCCCGCCTATCAACCTGGTGGTCTCCCAGGATCCTTACTCCCTCAAGGGGATGGGAGAGCTTATCTCGAGGTGGGCTTCCCGCTTAGATGCTTTCAGCGGTTATCCCATCCAGACGTAGCTAACCAGCGGTGCCCTTGGCAGGACAACTGATACACCAGAGGTCTGTTCAACCCGGTCCTCTCGTACTAGGGTCGACTCCCCTCAACTCTCCAACGCGCACAGCAGATAGGGACCGAACTGTCTCACGACGTTCTGAACCCAGCTCGCGTACCGCTTTAATGGGCGAACAGCCCAACCCTTGGGACCGACTTCAGCCCCAGGATGCGACGAGCCGACATCGAGGTGCCAAACCGCTTCGTCGATGTGGACTCTTGGAAGCGATCAGCCTGTTATCCCCGGAGTACCTTTTATCCGTTGAGCGACGGCAATTCCACTCTCTACCGCCGGATCACTAAGACCTACTTTCGTACCTGCTCGACTTGTTGGTCTCGCAGTCAAGCTCCCTTGTGCCTTTACACTCTACGCACGATTTCCGACCGTGCTGAGGGAACCTTTGTGCGCCTCCGTTACATTTTAGGAGGCGACCGCCCCAGTCAAACTGCCCACCTGACACTGTTCCCCGTCCGGATGACGGATCGGGGTTAGAAGCCCAGAACACCAAGGGTGGTATCCCAAGGGTGGCTCCACGACGACTGGCGTCGCCGCTTCACAGCCTCCCACCTATCCTGGACAAGATGTCCCAGACTCCAATATCAAGCTGCAGTAAAGGTTCACGGGGTCTTTCCGTCTAGCTGCGCGTAATCGGCATCTTCACCGATACTACAATTTCACCGAGTCCCTCGTTGAGACAGCGCCCAAGTCGTTACGCCATTCGTGCAGGTCGGAACTTACCCGACAAGGAATTTCGCTACCTTAGGACCGTTATAGTTACGGCCGCCGTTTACCGGGGCTTGGATTCGAAGCTTCGCCCGAAGGCTAACCTCTCCTCGTGACCTTCCGGCACCGGGCAGGCGTCAGCCCCTATACGTCGTCTTACGACTTAGCAGAGACCTGTGTTTTTGGTAAACAGTCGCTTGGGCCTATTCACTGCGGCCCCCTCGGGCTTCGGGCGCGAAGCCCTACACCCTAACGGGGCGCCCCTTCTCCCG
>JBJMJD010000008.1:0-17870 GCA_045806525.1 Gaiellales bacterium
TTCAGGACCGAGTGCTTGATTTTGGCTTTTTCGAGATACTCCGACAGCATCTCCGATTTCTCGATCGAGATGGTGCCGACCAGCACCGGCTGGCCGATCTCGTTGCGCTGCTCGATGTCGTCCGCGACGGCCTCGAACTTCTCCTCGGCGGTCTTGAAGATGAGGTCGTTCTCGTCGACGCGGGCGACCGCGACGTTGGTCGGGATCGGCACCACCTCCAGGCCGTAGATCTCGTGGAACTCGGCGGCCTCGGTGGCCGCGGTGCCGGTCATGCCGGCCAGCTTCTCGTACATGCGGAAGTAGTTCTGGATCGTGACCGTGGCGACGGTCACGTTCTCCTCCTGGATGCGCACGTTCTCCTTGGCCTCGACCGCCTGGTGCAAACCCTCCGACCAGCGGCGGCCCTCCATGATGCGGCCGGTGAACTCGTCCACGATCTTGACCTCGCCGTCGATCACGACGTACTCATCGTCGCGCTTGTACAGCTCCTTGGCCTTGATCGCCTGGATCAGGTGATTCACCAGCTGCCCGTTCTCGGGCGCGTACAGGTTCTCGACGCCGAGCGCCTTCTCGATCTTGTCGACCCCCGACTCGGTCGGCGACGCGGTGTGAAACTTCTCGTCAACCTCATAGTCCTCGCCCGGCTCGAGGTTCTTGACGGCGCGGGCGAAGGCGTAGTAGGTCTCGGCCGCCTGCTCCGGCTCGCCGGAGATGATCAGCGGCGTCCGCGCCTCGTCGATCAGGATCGAGTCGACCTCGTCCACGATCGCAAACCAGTGGCCGCGCTGCACCGTGTACTCGGCGGATGGAGCCATGTTGTCGCGCAGGTAGTCGAAGCCGAACTCGGAGTTGGTGCCGTACGTGATGTCCGACTCGTAGGCGGCGCGGCGCTCGTCGTCGGGCATCATGTTCTGGATCACGCCGACCGAGATGCCGAGCGCCTGGTAGATCGGCCCCATCCAGGCGGCGTCGCGACGGGCCAGGTAGTCATTGACCGTGACCAGGTGCACGTTCACGCCCGCGATGGCGTTCAGGTAGAGCGGCAGCGTGGCCACCAGCGTCTTTCCCTCGCCGGTCTTCATCTCGGCGATGCGGCCCTCGTGCAGCACCATGCCGCCGATCAGCTGGACGTCGAACGGCCGCAGGCCGATCGCGCGCTTGGACGCCTCGCGGACGGCGGCGAAGGCCTCGGGCAGCAGCTCGTCGAGGTCCTCGCCCTGGTCGAAGCGCTCGCGGAACTCGATCGTCTTGGCGGCCAGCTGGTCGTCGGACAGCGCCTCGTACTCCGGCTCGAGCGCGTTCACATCGATGATGCGCTGCTCGAGCCGTTTCAGGGTGCGGCCCTCGCCGGCCCGCAGGATCTTGTGGAACACGCTCATCGTATGAGGATGGTACCAACCGGACCTTGGGGCACCGTGGGACCGGCCCGGGCGCCGGCCCGCGACGTTCTCGATGGTTGAATCAATCAGGCTCGCGTCGGCTCGATCAGCCCGTAGTTGCCGTCCCGCCGCTTGTAGATCACGTTCACCTCATCGGACTCGGCGTTCACGAAGACGAAGAAGTCATGGCCGATCAGCTCCAGCTGGAGCAGCGCCTCCTCGTCGCTCATCGGCTTCATGTTGAACTGTTTCGTCTTGACGATCATCGCCTCGTCCTCCTCGGGCAGCGTGGCAACAGACGCCGGATCGGGCTGGTGGGTGTGGTGGTGGGCCATGTGCTCGGCCTGGCGGCGGGTGCGCTTCTCGCGGTAGCGCTTCACCTGCCGCTCGAGCTTCTCGGCGACCAGGTCGATCGACGCGTACATGTCGGTGGACGACTCCCGGGCGCGCAGCACCGGGCCCTTTGTCCAGACCGTCGCCTCGGCCACCTGGCTGTCGCTGATGCTCGGGTTGTGCTCGACGATCAGCTCGAGCTCGCAGCGGCTCTCGTCGGAAAGGTGGCGTGCCAGCTTGCCCAGCTTCTTCTCGGCGTACTGAAACAGGGAGTCGGTGACATCGACGTGCCTGCCTTTCACCTGCAAACGCATGGCATGACCTCCCGCTTTCGTCGTTCCTGAACAGACTACCCGGTGTCCCCTATGTGTGCTCGGCTCGGGCCAGGGTGGCGGCAACCACCGCCCCGGCGCCGGCCCGACGCAGCGCCAGCGCAGCGGCGGTGAGGGTGGCGCCGGTCGTGTGCACGTCGTCGATCAGGCCCACGCGGCCGGCGACCGCGACCGGCGCGGTGAAGGCCTCGCGCACGTTCGCACGCCGCTCTGCCCCGGTCAGCCCGCGCTGCGGCCGCCGCCACAACGGTGCCCGCAGCAGCGGCCGCGACGGCACGTCCCAGCGCAGCGCCAGCTGCTCGGCCAGCAGCCGCGCCGGGTGGTAGCCGCGCATCGCCTCGCGCAGCGGATCGGCCGGCACCCAGGTGACGACGTCGACCGCGGGCCGGCCCAGCACCAGGGCCATCAGCGCAGCGGCGGGCACGGCCAGGCCGCGCAGGCCGCCGTCCTTGAACGCATGCACCAGGTCACGGGCGGTCCCGTCGAACAGCAGCGCCGCGGCCGCCGACTCGAACCCCACGCGGCGACCGCGGCAGCTCGCGCAGTCGTCCACCGCGCGCTCCGCCGGCAGGCCGCAGCGTGCGCAGGTGGGGCCGTCCAGCAGCGGCAGCTCGCTCAGGCAGGCGCCGCAGAGCAGCGGCCCCGCCAGACGGCAGACGGCGCAACGGGGCGGCACCAGCAGGTCGAGCAGCGCGTGCACACGGCGACGGTACGGCCGCGGCCCGCCGCGACGGCGTCACGAGCCGTCGCGAACCTGTGCCAGCATCGGCTCGATGCGGGCGGCGATCTGCGCGCGGTGAGCGTCCAGCTCCTCCCAGCTCTTTGCGGGCAGAAACCGCGACTCCGCTCCCAGACGCGGCACCCGCAGAAAGCGGCTCTCGAGCACCGAGGTGAGCTCGCCCACCAGTCGCTCGAACTGGACCGCCGGGCGGCCGTCGACCGTCTTTTCGACCCGGAACCATGACCACTCCATCCGCAGGTCACGCAGCGCGGCGGCATCGGCGATGAACGTGTTGGTGTTGAACACCCGCACGGTGTCCTCGTCGAAGTCGTCGGGCAGCCGGAAGTTCTCGAGCACCACCGGGCGATCGTCCAGCCGCACGGGGATGCCGCCGCGGTCGCCCTCCTGCTTGTCGACCACCTCGACCGTGAGCGGCGCGCCGTGGTCGATGTGCCAGCCCAGCACCAGCGGGTCGACCGCGGCGCCGAGGTTGTCAAGGTTCATGATCCACAGGTACCGGCCGCCGGCGGCGAGGAACCGATCCAGCAGGCCGGACGCGGCCAGCGCCTCGGGCAGGTCGCCGTGGCCGGTGGCGTACATGCTCGGCAGGCCATCGTCGCCGCGGAACAGGCAGCCGTCCGGGGTCAGTCGCAGCGAGGCGCCCTGCACGAAGGCGTCGACGCGCTCACCGTCGATCCGCGCGCCCAGCGCCTCGCGGATGGGAGCGTCCGTGGCATGGCTCGTCATCAGCCACATCGGCAGCTGCGCGCCGCTCGTGCGCTGCCAGTGCTCTCGCTCGGCCAGGCGCGCATCCAGGAACGTGGCATGCGGGATCGCCTCGACCAGGGCCTTGACGACGCCGCCCATGCGGGTGGCCATGCCGCCTGCCAGCACGACCATGGCCAGGCGGCCCTCTGCCAGGGCGTCGAGCCCGAGGCGCTCGAGCCGCCTGCCCTCGGGCGAGCTGCGCTCGGGCAGGTCGACCACGTCGCCGGCCGCCGGCGCAGCAACGGCGCCGGCCACGCGGTTCACCTCGGGGCCTGCCCGCAGCAGGTCGTGCTCCCAGGCGCGCAGGCGCGCGGCGTCGAAGCCCTGGCTCTGGAGATGGGCGAGCAGCGCCGGATCGAGCCCGGCCAGATCGTCGTCCAGGCAGGAGTCAGACAAACCGGAAGGGCGGGCGGTGTACGCCGAGCTCGGTGACGATGGCGGTGATGTTGGCGGCAGGCGTCACGTCGAACGCGGGATTGTAGACCGCGACACCTTCGGCCGCCGATGCGCCGGCCAGCTCGCCCGGGTCGCGATGCTCGATCGGGATGGCGCTGCCGTCGGCGGCCGACGGGTCGATGGTCGAGGTGGGCGCGGCCACGTAGAACGGCACCCGGTGTGCCGCTGCCAGCACCGACAACGCGTATGTGCCGATCTTGTTCGCGGTGTCGCCGTTTCGGGCGATGCGATCTGCGCCCACCACCACGGCGTCGACCTGGCCCTGCGCCATCACCCAGCCGGCCATCGAGTCAGCCAGGAGCGTGGCGTCGATTCCGTCCTGCGCCAGCTCCCAGGCCGTCAGCCGGGCGCCCTGCATCAGTGGGCGCGTCTCGTCCACCCACACCTGCAGGGAGGGATCGCGCCCGTGGGCGCTGCGGATCACGCCCAGGGCCGTGCCGTAGCCGCCGGTGGCGAGAGCGCCGGCATTGCAGTGAGTGAGCACGCGGGCGCCGGTGTCGAGCAGGCCGGCGCCGTGGTCGCCGATGGCGACGCAGCGGGCCACCTCCTGCAGGTGCAGCTGGCGGGCTGCCCGCTCGAGGTGCGGGACCAGCTGCTCGTCTGTGGCCTCACCGGCGACATCGCGCATCTGCTGGATCGCCCAGGCCAGGTTGACGGCGGTGGGGCGGGCGGCGGCGAGGCCGTCGCAGGCCTCGTGGAAGCGCTGTCGTCCTCCCCGGGCGGCGACAGCGGTGCCGTAGGCGGCAGCCACGCCGATCGCGGGCGCGCCGCGCACCACCATGGAGCGGATCGCGTCGACCATCTCGGGCCAGTCGTCGTAGCTGTTCTCGCGGCGCTCGCCCGGCAGCAGGGTCTGGTCGAGCAGCACCAGGCGGCCGTCCTCGAGCCGGACGATCGCGTCGGGCGTGAGCGATGATGCGGCGCCGGCCGGCGTCAGGTGCCCTCGTCCCACGAGGCCAGGTACTTCTCCTGCTCCGCGGTGAGGGAGTCGATCTCAACGCCCATGCTGGCCAGCTTCAGGCGGGCCACCTCGTTGTCCAGGTCGGCCGGCACGACGTACACCTTCGGCTCGAGGTCGGCGTGGTTCTTGACAGCCCACTCGGCCGACAGCGCCTGGTTGGCGAAGCTCATGTCCATGACGGAGGCGGGGTGACCCTCGGCGGCGGCCAGGTTCACCAGCCGGCCCTCGGCCAGCAGGAACAGGCGGCGGCCGTCCGGCATCTCGAACTGCTCGACCATGGGCCGGACGACGGTGACCGCGGTGGCCATCTCCTGCAGGGCCGGGATCTCGATCTCGACGTTGAAGTGACCGGTGTTGGAGAGGATGGCGCCGTCCTTCATGAGGCCGAAGTGCTCGCGCCGGATCACGTTCTTGTCACCGGTGGCGGTGCAGAAGATGTCGCCATTGCGGGCGGCCTCGGCCATGGTGGAGACGTTGAAGCCGTCCATCACGGCCTGCAGCGCGCGCAGCGGGTCGACCTCGACGACAGTGACGTGGGCGCCCATGCCGCGAGCGCGCTCGGCCAGGCCGCGGCCGCTCCAGCCGTAGCCGCCGACCACGAAGGTGCTGCCTGCCAGCAGCACGTTGGTGGCTCGGATGATGCCGTCCAGCGATGACTGGCCGACGCCGTAGCGGTTGTCGAACAGGTGCTTGGTGTTCGCCTCGTTGACGGCCACGATCGGGAACCCCAGCGTGCCGTCGGCCTCCATCGCCTTCAGGCGGATGACGCCGGTCGTGGTCTCCTCCGTGCCGGCCAGGATCTCCCCGAGCTGCTCGGGGCGCTTGGCATGCAGCACGCCGATCACGTCTGCGCCGTCGTCCATGGTCAGCTGCGGATGGTGATCGGCGGCGGCCTCGATGTGGGAGTAGTAGGTGTCGTTGTCCTCGCCGTTTCGGGCGAAGACGGAGATGCCGTACTCGGCCACGAGGCCGGCCGCGACGTCGTCCTGCGTGGAGAGCGGGTTGGAGGCGCACAGCACGACCTCGGCGCCGCCCGCCTTGAGCGTGCGCATCAGGTTGGCGGTCTCGCTGGTGACGTGCAGGCAGGCGGCGATGCGGATGCCGTCGAGCGGCCGCTCGGCCGCGAACCGCTCGCGGATCAGCGCCAGCACCGGCATCTGCCGATCGGCCCACTCGATCCGCCGCACCCCTTCCGGAGCAAGGGCGAGATCACGAACGTCGCTGGGGGTGGTCGTGCTCATGGCGCGCAGACTCTAGCCGATCGGGTACGGAGGCTGAGCAGCGTTTAGCAGCCCGCACACGGGATGGCAAGACGGGTCGCGGACAGACCGGTGCGCCGATTCCGTTCCGATCACCAACGCAACCCGCCACGCGCGACACAGCGTCGCGCGGACACTGATCACGAATCCACCGGCAGGTCCTGCACCGTCACCCCCAGCGAACGCCGGAAGCCCGGATCGGCCGCCAGAAACGCCCGGGCTCGGCACCGATCCCGCCACGACCCGTCACATCTGCGTTCCGGCGCCGCAACGCCGCCCGAGTCGGTGTTTGACACCCACTCGGGCGGCGTGAGCGCTTCGTGACGCCGCCGTCACACGCGTCGCCGGGTTATTCGCCGATGCGCTGCTTGAGCGTGCCGATCCGGTCGACCGGCGTCGGGTTGACGCCTCGCTCCAGGGCGGCGTGGTAGCTGACCCAGTCGCCGTGGGCGACCATCGAGAACGCCCGGGCGGCGGCCGTCTCCCCCCATCCCTCGACCTGCTCGACCAGCACCGCGTCCTGCCCGATCAGCTCGGCCGTGGCCTCGATCATGCGCCTGGTCTCGTCTCGTTCGCCGGGGTCGCGCAGCAGCACGGCCGCGAACGTCCCGGCCCGCGCTCCCTCCCAGGCCACGATCTCGTTGTGGTCGAGCTCGGGGAACGCATGGCTGAAGGCGTGCATCTTGGCGTTCTCGTTCAGCTGGGTCTTCCACCGGTAGGCGACCGCCGCCATCGGGCCGGACCCGTAGACCAGAGGGATCGTGGTCGCCAGCCTGGCTCCCAGTGCCGCCGCCGCGTCCCGGTCGACCGCCGCCACGCCCTGCGCGCACTCGCCGGCGATCCCCGGCCGGGACAGGCCACAGGCTGCGAACGCTCCCGCCATCGCCCCGAACAGGTAGCCCAGTGCCGCGCGCGGGTGTAGCCCGCCCGGCACCTGGGCGAACGGCTCGCCCCACCTCCGCGCCCGCTGCTCGAGCTCGCCGCCCCTGCCGACGCACAGCAGGCTCGCGCCCTGGCCGTGCGCCTGGTCGGCACACGACAGCGTCTCGGCCGTGTCGCCGGAGTAGCTCGAGCACACGACCAGCGTGCCCGGCCCCGCCCAGCTGGGCACCCCGAACCCGCGCACGCGCGTGATCGGCACCGGGCAGTCGCCGATCACCAGCGCCCGCAGCAGCTCACCGCTCATGGCCGAGCCACCCATCCCAGCGATCACCACCGCCGCCGGCGTTGCCAGGTCGGCGCCGGCCGCGCCGCCGATGCGGTCGCCCTCGAGCAGCTGCTCGCCCATCCCCTCGATTGCCGCCCGCATGCCGCCGTCGTCTACCACACCGCCCTCCCATCCCTGGCCACGACGCGGTCGCGGAACTGGGCGCCCGCCCCGACGCTCGCCCCGGGCAGGACGATGCTGCGCTGGACGCTCGCGCCGCGCGCGATCGTGGCCCCCGCGCCGACCACCGATTCTGTCACGTCGGCGCCGGCTTCGATCACCGCCGTCGGATCGACCAGCCCGCCCGCCGGCATCCACTCCATGTTGGCCGCCAGGTAGCTATCCGGCGTGCCGATATCCCGCCACCTGCCCTCTCCTGTGAAGGCGAATAGCCCCGCTCCGACCAGCTCCGGGAACACCTCGCGCTCCACCGAGACGGCCCGTCCCGGCGGGATCAGCTGCAACACGTCTGGCTCCAACACGTATGTGCCGGCGTTGATGGTGTCGACGTCGGCCGCGCCGGGTGGCGGCTTCTCGACGAACGCGGTGACGACATCGTCGCGGCCCGTCCGCACCAGGCCGTAGGCGGTGGGATCCGCCACCCGGTGCAGCGCGATCGTCGCGCGCGCGCGGTGGTCGCGGTGGGCCGCGACCAGCGCTCCCAGGTCGAGGTCGGTCAGCACGTCACCGTTGCAGACCACGAACGTCTCGTCGATGTGCCCGGCCGAGAACCGGATCGCCCCGCCCGTCCCCAGCGGCTCCGGCTCGACCGCGTACTCCAGCTCGTCTCCGAAGTGCTCGCGGATCGGCTCGGCCAGGTATCCGCATGACAGCACCACCCGCTCGATCCCGTGCCCTCGCAGCCAGCCGATCTGATGTTCCAGAAAGGGGCGGTTCGCGATCGGCAGCATGGGCTTGGGCAGCCACTCGGTGAGCGGGCGAAGGCGGGTGCCCTCGCCGCCGACCAGCAGCACGGCGATCACCCCGAGGGCTCCACGCTGGGCCGTCCCACCGACTCGTACAGGAACCCGGCCGCCCGCACCTGGTCCGGATCGAGCAGGTTGCGCCCATCCACGATCAGCGGCGTCGCCATCGCGTCTCGCACCTCGCTCGATGCCAGCGTCCGGAACTCCCCCCACTCCGTCACGATCACGGCCGCGTCGGCCCCGCGCACCGCCTCCAGCACCGAGGAGGCCAGCGTCACGCCCTCGCTGAGGTGGACGTGTGCAGCCTCCATCGCCACCGGGTCGTAGGCCACGACCTGCGCCCCCTCGGCCAGCAGCCTCGCCGACAGCACCAGGCTCGACGCCTCGCGCATGTCGTCGGTGTTGGCCTTGAACGCCAGCCCCAGCATCGCGATCTTCCGACCCCGCAGCGGGCCCAGATGCCGCTCGAGCTTGCCCACCACGCGGCGCTTCTGCAACTCGTTCACCTCGATCACCGACGTCAGCAGCTGAAAGTGGTAGCCGGAGTTGCCCGCCAGCTGCTTCAGCGCCTGCACGTCCTTGGGGAAGCAGTTGTGCACCACCAGGCCGCCGCTGGTCACGAACGTGCCCGCCTCAGGCACCTCCAGCGAGTAGACAGGGCCCTCCATGTCGCCGGCCTCAACGCGCGCCACCGAAACCCACGCCACGCGCTGCACCAGCGGCTCGGGCAGCGAGGACGTGGGGCCGGCGATCCCTGGGATCGGGTCGATCCGAAGCGGCGCGCTGACCACGCGCGGCACCCGCATGCCCTCCCGAAGCTCGCCGCCCAGCACGATCCGTGTGCCCTCGATCTCGTCGAACACCACGAACGGGTGGTCGCTGGTGGCGGACACCGCCGCCGCTCCATCGCGCAGGTGCACGGTCACGCCGGGCCCGTCGTAATCGCGAACGGTCAGCGTCGACACCGGCAGAAAGTCCGGCGTCTCCTCACCGATCCGCCAGGCCAGCACCTCGAGTCCCTGCGGGTGCACCACATCGGCCGACCCCTCGTGCTGCCGGTAGAGATCGGCCAGCGCGACGTCCTCGACGCTGTCAGCATGGCGCACGGTGACCATCTCGGGTCCGGCCAGGCAGCTGCCCCCATAGCCGATCCCGGGTCGCAGGAAGTGCGCGCCGATCCGCTCGTCCAGTCCCATTGCGTGGGACACTACCGATACGTCGGCCCCCACCTCCTCGCAGACGTTCGCGATCTCGTTGATGAACGAGATCTTGGTCGCGAGGAACGCGTTCGACGCGTACTTGATCATCTCGGCGCTGGCGGGGTCGGTGCGAACGACGGCCGCGTCAAGGTCTGCGTATAACGCCTCCACCGCCGCGCCGTCGGCCTCGTCGAGCGCGCCGATCACGATCCGATCGGGCTCCATGAAGTCGGCGATGGCTCGCCCCTCGCGCAGGAACTCGGGGTTCGATACGTAGCCGACGTGCCCGCGCCCGCGCGCGTCAAGCTCCGCCCGCACCTTGTCCCCGGTGCCCACCGGCACGGTGCTCTTCATCACCAGCACGAACCGCTCGCCGTCGGCCGGCAGCTCGTCGATCACGCGGTGCACACGCGACAGATCCGCGTCCCCGGAGCGCGTCGGCGGCGTGTCCACGCACACGAACACCACCCGGCAGCGGCCGAACAGCTCAGCGCTATCCTCCGTGAAGGTGAGCCGGTCGCGGTTTCGCTCCAGCAGCCGATCGATTCCCGGCTCATAGATCGGCACGGCGCCCTCGCGCAGGTCGGCCACGCGCTGTCGGTTGATGTCGCGGCAGACCACCTGGTGGCCGAGGTCGGCGAAGCAGGTCGCCGTCACCAGCCCCACGTAGCCCACCCCGATCACGCCGACGGCGCTTTTGGCCGGCGGGCTCACTTGACGGGCTTCAGCGACCGCGCGATCGCGATCATGTCCGCATTGGACATGTCATCGCGAAGCGTGTTCTGCACCCAGTACGCGGTGCCGTGCTCGATGAAGGCGACCATGTGGATGTGCGAGCCGTTGAAGTAGAACTGGTAGGTGCGCCCGTCCAGCGTACGCCGCTGGTCGGGATTCGCCAGGATCGGCGCGCTGGTGAACCTGGTCTCCTGGATCCCCCAGTAGGCCCCGGCGATGCCGTTGTAGCCCCAGTAGGCGTACAGCGAGTTGGTCCCGCCGCCCGCCTCCTTGATGCCGTACGTGCGGATCGGCGAGCTCACCCAGGGCACGAACGTGGACGCGTCCTGTCGCACGGTCGGGTACAACACCGGGAAGTTGGCGGGCCCGTTCGCCGCCTGGAAATCCGCGCGGTAGGTGGTGCTGTCGCGGGTCACGTCCGACGGCAGGCCACCGGTGCTCTTGGACGGCTCGTGTGCGAGCGTGCCGGTGAAGCTCTTGCCCAGCACCACGACCAGGCCCTGGGCGGCGTATGCCTTGTAGGCCGGGGTGATCGGCTTTGCCACGGCGCCGCCCAGGATGTCGGCAACGTCTGTGGCAGCCTGCTGGTCGCCGGGCCGGTAGTAGACGACGCTCTGGCTGAAGTTGAACGCAGGCGCCGGGTTCGGCGAGACCGTCACCGGGTAGTTCCATGTCCCCAGCGCCGCGCCGCCCCTGGCGGCCGCACCGGTCGCGCCACTCCCGTTGACGGTGGTCAGCGGCGTGGTGGTCGGATCGACCTTGGGCTTGAACTTTGGCTTGTGGGGAGCGTTCGTGGCCTTGCCCGGAAGCGAGCTGGTGGGCGGCCTCAGGCTCTCCGGATGGTTGAACGCGAACACGGCTGAGCGCATCGCCTCCGGCGTCGCCTGCACGTAGGAGTTGGTGGCGTCGCCGGCCACGGTGGCGTTCAGCCGCGACGTGATCACGCGGTCCTTGATGGCGTAGGCCGTCGTCGCCAGCTCGATCATCGTCTGCACGCTGGGCGGCCCGTTGGGCCCGGTCACCTGCACGTTCTTGGCGACCGTCTCGGCCACGTCGCGGAGGGTGGTCAGCTGGTCGAGCCCGATGCCGTGCAGCTGGCTGGATGCGCGCTGCGAGAACGCGTGCAGGAACACCTGCTGGCGGGCGTTGCGGTAGAAGTCCGAGTCGGTGTGGCGGTAGCGGGCGAAGGCCAGCGCGTTGGTGCCGTTCAGCATCTGGTAGCCGGGCGGGATGTCCACCTGCGAGTACTGCTCCTGGCCGGCCACGTTGACGTGGTAGTAGCGCTGGTCGACCGGCACGTAGACGCCGTGGAATTTGTCCACCAGGTCACGGAACCCCTTGAAGTCGACCGTGACCAGGTAGTTCGGCTTGACGCCGGTCGCGTCCTCGACCGTCTTCAGCGCCAGCTTGTAGCCCCCGTCGGAGTAGGCGGCGTTGATCTTGTCGACGCCGTAGCCGGGAATGGTGACGTACAGATCGCGCGGCAGCGACAACAGCGAGATGTACTTGGTGCGGGGGTCGATCCGTACCAGCATCAGCGTGTCCGACCGCGACCCGCCGGCCACATCCCCGGCCCGGTAGTCGGAGCCGACCACCAGCGCCACCGAGGGCGCATTGCTGATCGGCAGCGTCTTCTGGAGGCCGCTCTGCGACTCGATCACGTTCTTGCTGAGGTGCCCCACCTCGTTTACCAGATTGTGCGCCCACCAGCCGACCACGGCCGCCACCACGAGCACCAGCGCGACGAAGGAGCCACCCGTCCACAGCGCGATCCGCACCCACCGCGGCCGCCGCCGCTTCAGCGTCCGGGTGTCGTAGATGTTGACGGGGGGCCGCCGGGGCGGGCCGCCGTCCGAACCGGTGCTGGGTGGAGCGGGCTGTGGCGGTGTTTCGGTCGGCAAAGAGCTCCCTGACAGACGAGCGCCCGCAGACAGGGCGCGGGCAAGGCAGCAGTATAAACGCCCGATTCGTCGTTGAGGTGCAGGTTCCCTACCCCCGATTGGGAGTCGATGAGAGTCGCCGCGCGAATTCCACGAGGATCCGGCGGTAGCGCCGCAGCGAGTCGATCTCGACGTACTCCTCCGGTCCGTGGTGGCCTCCGCCAGCGGGCCCGAACTCGATCGCGGGGATGCCCCGTTCCAGGAAGAACACCGCGTCCGAGGCGCCGTGGCGGCCGACCGCAGGCGCCGTGCCGCCCTCCAGCGCACCGACGGCCTCGCGCAGCACCTGGACGTGCGGCTCACCCGGATCGAGCGTGGCCGGAGGCATCTCGTAGATCGGCGTCACCTCGGCGCCGAGCGACCGCAGCTGCCGCAGCACCTCCTCCGGCGCCTGATTGGGCAGGTACCGGATGTCGACGTCCATCCGGCAGCGGTCGGGAACGATATTGACCACGTCGCCGCCGCGGACGCGGCCGATGTTGATCGACGGGTGCTCGTACATCTCCGAGCTGCCGGACGCGAACGGCAGCTCCAGGATCCTGCGGTAGAGCGCGAACGCCTTCAGCACCGCGTTGTCGCCCAGCCAGGGGGTGGAGCCGTGCGCGGCCCGGCCCTCCACGTCCACGCGCACGACCAGAACGCCCTTCGACTGCACACCGATCTCGAGGTTGGTCGGCTCGCCGCAGACCACGAACTCGCCCAGGTGCCCCTCGGATGCCAGGAACGCCGACGACTTGGGCTGGTTCGAGTCCTCCTCCGACTCCTCGTCGGGCACGATCAGCAGCTTCACCTTGACGCCCGGCATCAGCTCCCGCGCCTGTGACAGGTCGGCCAGCGCGGCCAGCATCCCCGCCAGCCCGCCCTTCATGTCGTAGGCGCCGCGGCCGTACAGGCGGCCGTCGACGTGCCACGGCGAGAACTGCTCGCTGCGCGCGGGGACGACGTCGACGTGGGCGTTCCAGATCAGCGTGACCGGCCCCTCGCCGACCGCCGCCACGATCGACGGCAGGCCGTTCACCTCGTAGGTGCGGTGAGCGATGCCCTGCCCCTCGAGCCATCCCTTCAGAAAGCCCATGGCCGCCTTCACACCGTCGGGCTGAGAGCTGTCGTAGGAGATCAGCCGCTCTGCGAGGGCGAGTTCATCGGCTTCGGGCACGCGCGCGATTGTAGGCTGCGCGCCATCGGCAGTACCCCATCTCTGTGGCAGGAGCAGCACCCCGGCCGGGCGTTTCCCGTGCTCGACGCGGATCGCCGGGCCGACGTCTGCGTGGTCGGCGCAGGCGTGACCGGCGCATCCTGCGCCTGGCGGCTGCTCGAGCACGGGGTGGGCGTGACGGTGGTGGACGGCAGGCGCGCTGCCGCCGCCGCCAGCGGCCGCAACGGGGGCTTCGCCGTGACCGGCACCGGACTCGATCACGACGAGCTGGAGCGCCGCGTGGGCGACGCCGGCGCCCGGGATCTGCGAGCCGCGACGGAACGGTCGCTCGACGCGATGATCGCCCTGGCGGCCGAGCTTGGCGTGCCCCAGGCGGTGCGCCGCACCGGCTCGCTGTGGGTGGCACAGGACGAGCATGAGCGGGCCGAGATCGAGAAGGCGCTGTCGGCGGCCACGGCCGCCGGCATCCCGTGCCGCGCGGCCCCCGATCTGATTCCGGAGCCCATGCGCGACCGCTGCGAGGCCGCCGCGTTCTTCCCGCAGGACGCGGAGCTGCTACCCGCGGCCTGGGTGCGGACGCTATCGGCGGCGGCCGCCGACCGCGGCGCCATGCTGTTCGAGGGCTCACCGGTCGGCGGCCTCGAGCGCGACGGCGACGGATGGATCGTCCACGCCGGCGGCGGGACGGTGCATGCCCAGGCCGTGGTGGTGGCCTGCGATGGGTTGATCGCGCGCCTGCTGCCGCAGATGGAAGGCGTCGTCTACCCGGTGCGCGGCCAGGTGCTGGCCACCGAGCCCCTGCGGCAGGGGCCGCTCGCGTACCCCACGCACTCCCAGTCCGGCTTCATGTACTACCGCCCAACCGACGACGGCCGGGTCGTCGTGGGCGGCGGCCGGCTCGAGCAGCTCGAGTACGAGTACACCGACGAGGAGACCGTCACGGCCGGGGTGCAGGCACGGCTCGACGCGTTTCTGGCCGAGTGGCTGGGCCTCGGCGGCGCCCGCGTGACCCACCGCTGGGCCGGCATCATGGGCTTCTCGGCCGACCTGCTGCCGGTGGTGGGAGCGCTGCCGGACAGTCCCGGCCTGTACCTGGCCGGCGGCTACAGCGGCGTCGGAAACGTGCTCGGCCACCTCTGCGGCGGCATCGCCGCCGACCTGATTGCGACCGGCACGCATCCGCAGGCGGCCGCACTCGATGCCGGCCGGTTCAACCTCACGTCACCGGTCGAGCAGCTGGAGAAGCGGCGCAGCCGCGAGCACGCCCGGCGGCTGTCGCTTGCGCAGCAGTAGCGGCGATTGTTAAGACTGCGGCGGAGGTGGAAGAAACCCCCCGTGTTGCCCGTCTTGGGTGACACGATCGCCCGGAGCGGGCCCTTCCGTCGGGGGAAGGCCCGCTTCGGGGTTTCGTGTCTCCGGGGATCGTCGCAGGGCCAGCGGGCCGGTCTCATACCAGGGGTAGGCGTCGGTCAGGAGCAGCGGCACGTACGCAAGCGTGTGGCACTGGAAGGCGTACGCCAGCCCCTGCATGTCGTGGATCGTGCGCGGCATCCTGCCGGTGAACAGGATCGCCCACCAGGCGCCGATCGCCAGCAGACCGGCGACGAGGCCGAAGAAGAAGGCCGTGACGAGAGCCGGCAGGCTCAGAGGCAGCACCACCAGCGTTCGCAGCCGCGACATCCGTGCCGGCGGCGCCACCCGCACGTCGACCGGCAGGCCGTCGCGCCGCTGCCACGGAAACGGCGGAAACCGGTCGTGGGCCAAACCCAGGTAGGCGGCGACGCGCGTCACGTACACCACCGTCGCCGACTGGAAGCGGTGGATCGGCCGTGGCAGGCGGCCCAGCGCCAGCACGGCCAGCCAGCCGACGATCGAGAGCGCGGTCGAAACGACAGCCAGCAGCGCCCAGACCAGCAGGTGTGGCAGCGCCAGCACCGGACGGAAGATGGTGCCGGCCCGGGACGGGTACTCGACGTAGGAGGCCCGGTAGGTGACAGGGTAGGGGCGGGCGGGCTCCGAGCTCTCCTCGACCAGCAACTGCTCGTGCGGCGTCGCACCCGTAGCCGCCGCAACGTCGAACTCGCGCCCGCACCCGACGCAGAAGCGGGCGCCGCCCAGGCGCTGCCGGCCGCAGTTGGTGCAGAAGCGGGCGGGTGCGATCGGATCGCTCACGGCCATCGGCTCTGATGATACGACCGGAAGCGGGTGCGCCCTGCTAGGAGGAGGCTTGAACCAGCGCCTCGGCGAAGGCCGCTTCGCGCTCTGCGCGATAGAGGTCGCCCTCGCCGCTACGCGCCTGCTCGAGCTGCGCCTGCGCGCGCTCCAGCCGGGCGCGCGCCTCGCCGGCGTCGATCCGGTCGCGCGGCACCGCCTCCCCGACCAGCACCAGCGTCTCGTTCTTGCGCACCTCGACAAAGCCACCGTCGGTCGCGAACTCGTGCCGCTGGCCCTGCATGTCGGTGACGTGCAGCTCGCCCGGCTTCAGGCTGGACACCAGCGGCGCGTGATTGGCCATGATGCCGAGCTGGCCGGCGCTGCCGGGCACGACCACGATCTCGGCCTCGCCCGCGAACACCGGGCCCTCCGGCGTGATCACGTCGACGCGCTGTGCGTCGTGCTCCACCATCAGGCGGTGGCCTTCAGCTCTTCGGCGCGGGCCAGCACGTCGTCGATGCCGCCGACCAGGTAGAAGGCCTGCTCCGGCAGCTCGTCATGCTTGCCGTCCAGCACCTCCTGGAAGGAGCGGATCGTGTCGTCGAGCCGCACGTACTTGCCCGAGGTGCCGGTGAACTGCTCGGCCACGTGGAACGGCTGCGACAGGAACCGCTCGATCTTGCGGGCGCGCTGCACGATCACCTTGTCCTCGTCGGACAGCTCGTCCATGCCCAGGATGGCGATGATGTCCTGGAGGTCCTTGTAGCGCTGCAGCACCTGCTGCACGCGCGTGGCCACGCTGTAGTGCTCCTCCGACACGCTGCCCGGCTGCAGGATCCGCGACGACGAGTCGAGCGGGTCGACGGCCGGGTAGATGCCCTTCTCCGAGATCGACCGCGACAGCACCGTGGTGGCGTCGAGGTGGGCGAACGACGCGGCCGGGGCCGGGTCGGTGAGGTCGTCGGCCGGGACGTAGATGGCCTGCACCGACGTGATCGAGCCCTTGTTGGTGGAGGTGATGCGCTCCTGCAAGGCGCCCATGTCGGTGGCCAGCGTCGGCTGATAACCCACCGCGGAGGGGATGCGGCCGAGCAGCGCCGACACTTCCGAGCCGGCTTGCGTAAAGCGGAAGATGTTGTCGACGAAGAACAGCACGTCCTGGCCTTCTTCGTCGCGGAAGTATTCCGCCAGGGTCAGGCCGGTCAGGCCGACGCGCGCGCGGGCACCCGGCGGCTCGTTCATCTGACCATAGACCAGGGCCACTTTGGAGCCTGGACCGTCGGTCTTGATGACGCCGCCTTCGATCATTTCGTGATAAAGGTCGTTGCCCTCACGGGTCCGCTCGCCCACGCCCGCGAACACCGACACACCACCGTGCGCCTTCGCGACGTTGTTGATCAATTCCATGATCGTGACGGTCTTGCCGACGCCGGCGCCGCCGAACAGACCGATCTTGCCGCCCTTGGCGTAGGGCGCGAGCAGATCGACCACCTTGATGCCGGTGACCAGAATTTCCGCCTCGGTCGATTGTTCGGTATAGGCCGGCGCGTCCTGGTGGATGGCGCGGCGCAGCTTGGTCGGAATCGGGCCGGCCTCGTCGACCGGCTCACCGATGACGTTGATGATGCGGCCGAGCGTCTCGTCGCCGACGGGCACCGAGATCGGCGCGCCGGTATCGGTGCACTCCTGGCCGCGAACCAAACCCTCGGAGATGTCCATCGCCACGGTGCGCACGGTGTTCTCGCCGAGGTGCTGCGCGACCTCGAGAACCAGGCGGTTGCCGCCGTTCGTGGTCTCGAGCGCGTTCAGGATCGCCGGCAGGTGATCCTCGAACTGTACGTCGACGACGGCGCCGATGACCTGGGTGATCTTTCCGACTGCGTTGGGCGTGGTGGCCATGGTGTCCTCGCTACTTCAATTAAAGCGCTTCGGCGCCGGAGATGATCTCGATCAGTTCCTTGGTGATCATCGCCTGACGCGTGCGGTTGTAGGTGATGGTCTGCTTGCGGATCATTTCGCCGGCGTTGCGGGTGGCATTGTCCATCGCCGACATGCGCGCGCCCTGCTCGGATGCCGCATTTTCGATGAGCGCGCGGAACACCTGCACCGAGATATTGCGCGGCAACAACTCGGTGAGAATGTCGAGCTCGTCCGGCTCGTATTCGTAGACCGCGGACGGAGCGCCCCCGGCAGGCGCCTCGAACACCGGCGGAACGATCTGAAGCGCGGTCGGAATCTGCGAGATCACCGACTTGAACCGCGAGAAGAACAGCGTCGCGACGTCGAACTCGCCCTTCTCGTAAAGCGCGATGATCTTGTGGCCCACCTGATCGGCATGCTCGAA
>JBJMJD010000009.1:0-71686 GCA_045806525.1 Gaiellales bacterium
GCGCCCAGCATGAGATCAATGACATCGGCCTGGTGGCCGTCGAGAAGGACGGCGTCGTCGGGTACGACGTCTGGGTCGGTGGAGGGCTGGGCGCCTCGGCGAAGATGGGCCGCCGGCTGGACGTGTTCGCCCTTCCGGAGCAGGCGGTGGAGGTGTGCCGGGCGATCACCGAGCTCTACCGCGACGAGGGAAAGCGCACCAAGCGCACGCGCGCACGCATCAAGTTCCTGGTCGACGAGTGGGGGGTCGACCGGCTGCGCGACGAGGTGGAGCGAACGCTTGGCTACGAGCTGGAGCGCTCCGCCCCGCCGACCGCGCCGATCGACCCGCACCGCGACCACCTGGGCGTGCACCCGCAGGCGCAGCCCGGTCTGTACTACGTGGGCGGCACCACGCTGCGCGGCCGCTTCACGGCCGACCAGATGATCGGCGTCGCCGGTATCGCCGAGCGTTACGGCACCGGCAGCCTGCGCTGCACCAACCGCCAGAACATCATCGTCGTGGACGTGCCCGACCGCCACGTCGAGACGGTCGCGGCCGAGCTCGCCGACCTTGGCCTGCCCGCCGAGGCGTCGGCATTCCGGCGCGGGGTCATCTCGTGCACCGGCATGGAGTTCTGCAAGCTCGCGATCGTCGAGACCAAGCACCGCGCGGCCGAGCTGATCGAGCACCTGGAGCGGCGCATCGGGGACCTGGACGGGTCGATCCGGATCAACCTGAACGGCTGCCCGAACGCCTGCGCCCAGTACCAGATCGCCGACATCGGCTTGCAGGGGGGCATCGCCAAGACGGCCGGCGGCGAGCGGGTGCAGGGCTTCATCCTGCACATCGGCGGACGGCTGGGGGAGGGGGCGGCCTTCGGGCGGCGCATCGCCAGCAAGGCGATCCCGGCCGAGGATGCCCGCTATGCCGTCGAGCGCGTCGTGCGAGCCTACAAGGGCGAGCGGCGGTCGGACATGAGCTTCGGCGAGTGGGCCGACCGGCAGGGCGACGCCCGGCTGGCGGCGCTGATCGGGGTGGCGGTCGCACGCGAGCAGCACGAGGTGGCTGCCTAGATCTTCTGACCTCAAGACCTGTCGCAGCGGCAGGTCTCGCGAGAGAAGCCAATCATCGAGCTTCAGAACCGGCGCGTCGGCGCCGATCCCTGCGGTGTGCTCGCGCGCTCACTGCGTCTGATGGCGGTGCTCCTGGCGTCGGCGTCTTCGTGACGCTGGTCGCGCTGGGCGTCGTCCGAGACCCGCTCGATCCGGTGATCGGCGGGGACCTCGCGCTCGCGCGCAGCACCCGGCCCGGCCTGCGCGTGCTGTTCGTGGGTAACAGCCTCACCTACTACCACGACATGCCGGAAATGGTGGGGCGTCTGGCAGCCGCCGAGCCGGGGCCGCAGCCGCTGATCGCCGTGTCCTACACCAGGGGCGCTGCGCGGCTGTCAGACTTCGCCGGCGACGGCGGGCTCCGCCGGCTTCTGCATCAGGTGCGCTGGGACGACGTGGTGCTGCAGGAACAGAGCACGATCCCGTCGCTGCCGCCGGCCGAGCGGGCGCAGCGGATGGATCCCGCCGCGCGCACTCTCAACTCGCTGATCACCGGCGCCGGCGCTCGCACGCTGCTGTTCATGACGCCGGGCTACGAGCACGGGAACGGCGTTGGCGACAGCTATCAGGCCATGCAGCTGCGCCTCTACCAGGGCTACGCGGCGGTCGGGGCGGAGATCGGGGCTGAGGTCGTCCCGATCGGCGTCGCCTGGCAGGACGCGCGCCTGCGGCAGCCGGATCTCGGCCTGTGGTCGTGGGACGGCACACACCCCAACACCGCAGGCTCCTATCTGGATGCGTGCATGTTCTACGCAGCGTTGACCGGCCGCTCGCCCGTGGGCAACCGCTACACGGCCGGCCTCGATCCGGGTCCGGCCAGGTTCCTGCAGCAGACGGCGGCCGCCGCTACGGCATGAGGTCGCGGCGGGCCACGTTCAGCGCAACTGCGCGCTCGAGCGCGGCCGAGCGGACGTCCTCGAGCTTGGTCGAGAACTCCTCGTCGGCCGGGTCGAGCCGGCCGATCCGCTGCGAGTGCTCGCCCGCCCGCACCAGCTCCACCACGGTGCCCTGAGGGGTCGCGCGGATCGCCACCCGCCACTCGGCCAGCTCCCGCCGCCGCCGCGCCCGGCGCGCCCAGATCGCCGTGACCGGCACGGACACCACGGCCAGCATCATCACTCCGTAGGAGATCACCGTTTCCATGCTGCACCTACGGTAGCGCGACGGTTCAGCCGGTTCGGAATTGACCGTTACGTGACGGCTTCACTACCATGTGACCACTGGACGTGCAGACGTCGGGAGTTCCCGGCACACGCATCAAGAGAGGCGGAGGGACCGGCCCTTTGAAGCCTCGGCAACCGAACCGCCGCTGCGGGGACGGTGCCCCATCCGGCGAGGCGACCGCCTCGAAAGATGTGAACCGGCCGATGTGATCGGCCCATCCCGGGAGAATCCACAATGTATGCAACGCATCTCGTCTGCAAGGGCTGTGGCTCACAGCACCCGCTGGAGGCGCGCTTCGCCTGCGACAGCTGCTTCGGCCCGCTCGAGGCGGCCTACGACCGCGACGCGATCGCGGCCGGCGTCACCCGCGAGCTAATCGAGTCCGGCCCCTCGACGCTGTGGCGGTGGGAGTCGTTCCTGCCGGTGCGGGCGCCCGGCCGCGGGCTGCCGGTCGGCAACTCGCCGCTGATCCGGGCCGATCGCCTGGCCGCCGAGCTGGGCCTCGACTGCGAGCTGTACATCAAGACCGAGACCTCCAATCCCACCCACTCGTTCAAGGACCGGGTTGTGGCGGTGGCCGCAGCCAAGTCGGTCGAGCTGGGCTACGAGGCGCTGGCATGCGCCTCCACCGGCAACCTGGCGGGGGCGACGGCCGCG
Organism: Gaiellales bacterium; assembly: GCA_045806525.1. Lineage (GTDB taxonomy): Bacteria > Actinomycetota > Thermoleophilia > Gaiellales > JAICJC01 > JAICYJ01. The sequence continues at coordinate 2,916 of JBJMJD010000009.1, forward strand.
GCCGGGGCGGCGCTGGGACTGCCCACCTACATCTTCGTGCCGAGCGACCTCGAGCCCGAGAAGATCATCGCCGCTGCCGCCTACGGCGCCACCGTGTTCGTCGTCGACGGCACCTATGACGACGTCAACCGGCTCTGCTCCGAGCTCGCCTACGACCGGCCATGGGCCTTCGTCAACGTCAACATGCGCGCCTACTACGCGGAGGGATCGAAGACGATCGCGCTGGAGACGGCCGAGCAGCTGGGCTGGCGCGTCCCCGACCGGGTGATCGCGCCGATCGCCTCCGGGTCGCTCTACACGAAGATCCTGCAGGGCTTCGAGGAGGGCCGCTCGGCCGGGCTGCTGGACGATGGCCCGGATCCGGTCATGCACGGCTGCCAGGGCGCCGGCTGCGCGCCGGTGGCGACGGCGTTTGCCGGCGGCTGCGACCAGGTCGTGCCGGTCAAGCCGACCGGCATCGCCAAGTCGCTCGCGATCGGCAGCCCCGCGGACGGCGTCTACGCCCTGGACGTGGCCCGGCGCACCGGCGGCTCGATCGAGGCCGTCGACGACGATCAGATCGTGGAGGGCATCAGCCTGCTGGCGGCGGCCACGGGCGTCTTCACCGAGACGGCCGGCGGCGTCACCACCGGCGTCCTTCGCAAGCTGGCCGAGCGGGGCGAGATCGGCGCCGGCGAGACGGTGGTCGTCTACATCACCGGCGACGGACTGAAGACGATCGACGCGGTGCGCCCGGCCGTCCGCACGATCGCGGTGTCGCCTGACCCAGACGAGGTGGACGCGGCGCTCGAGCGGCGCATGGCCTCCGCTCGATGAGTGCTCCGGAGTGCTCCGGACGAATCGCGGGCCGGACCAACCGGCGGCTGGTGATCCGGCCCGCAGGTGGATGATCGGCGGTGCGCGGCGGCTCCGCCTCACGGCACGGGTGGTTCTCCCTCCCCCGATCGGAGGAGCCGCGGCTACGCGCTTTCGCGGACGTTGGCGTGGCCGCCCTGCACGCTGACGTCGAACCGACGCCCCAGCGCCTCGATCCCGCGCAGCTCCAGGCGCCGGCAGGCCTCGGGCAGCACCGCGTCCACGTGCAGCCGTCCGTCGGCCGGGTCCGGCCGCAGGCCCAGCATGCAGGTCAGGAACAGCACCGGCGCGCCGGCCGCCCAGGCCTGCGGGGAACAGGCGGTGGGGTAGGCCACGGGGAACGGCGTCATCCCGCGGCGGTAGCCCGCGAACACCTCCGGGAGCCGGTAGTCGAAGTGGCGGGCGGCCGTCAGCATGTCGCTGGCGATCCGGTTCGCGTACTGCCGGAAGCCGTAGCGCACAAGGCCGGCGGTGAGCAGGCTGTTGTCGTGCGGCCAGACGGTGCCGGTGTGGTACCCGATCGGGTTGAAGCCGCGGTCGCGGTCGGACATCGTGCGCACGCCCCAGCCCGAGTTGAGCGTGTCCGACATCAGCTGCTCCGCCACGGCCGCAGCGCGCGGCTCATCCACGATGCCGGACCACAGCAGGTGGCCGATGTTGGAGCAGAGCGAGTCGATCTGGCGCTTCTCGTTGTCGAGTCCCAGCACGAAGTAGCCGTCGCCGCTGCGCTCCGAGAAGAAGGCCTGGTTGAAGGCGGACTTCAGCTGCGCGGCCTCGCGCTCGAGCCGCTCAGCCAGCTCCGGGTCGCCCCACACGTGGCGGCACAGCTCGGCCGCGCGCAGCCGGGCGTCGTACGCGTATCCCTGCACCTCGGCCGCGGCCACCGGCGTGCGCGCCACGGTGCCGTCGTGGTAGCGCATCGAGTCCCACGAGTCCTTCCAGGTCTGGGATTCGAGGCCGCGCTTGCTCCGGCGTTGATACTCGATGAACCCGTCGCCGTCCAGGTCGCCGTAGTCGTGCATCCAGCCCAGCGCCCGCATGGCCGGCTCGCGCAGGCCCCTGATCGTGTCGACGTCGCCGGTCCAGCGGTACACCTCGGACATAAGGATCAGGAACAGCAGGGTCGAGTCGACGCTGCCGTAGTACGGGAAGGCGCCGCCCTCGGCAGCCACGCGGCCCAGCCGCAGCTCGTGGACGATCTTGCCGGGCTCGCTATCGCGCTCGTCGTCTCGCTCGCTCGCCTGCAGCGCGGCCAGCGTCTCGAGCGTGCCGCGCGCCAGCGACGGGCCCAGCAGCAGCGTCTGGTAGCTGGTCAGCAGCGTGTCTCGTCCGAACACGGTCATGAACCACGGCAGCCCGGCGGCCGGCAGGTCGCCCATCCGGACGCTGCCCTGGCGGGCGCGCATGCGCAGGGCGGCCAGGTCGGCGAGAGAGCGGGTGTAGGTGTTCCGCAGCTCTTCCCAGTCGGTCGACAGCTCCGGCGCGTGCAGCCGCCACGCTCGCAGCGACTCCTCGACGCGGACACGCTCCTGGCCGAAGTAGAAGGTGGTGTAGCGGTCGCGGCGGCGGCTGTCGCCGGACAGGAGCACCACGTTCGCGCGCGACTCCCAGGTCTCTCCCGGCTGGAGCGAGAGGCTGTGGGAGATGAAGCGCTCACCGGTGTGTCCCCGTTGCGAGACCCAGACCAGCGCCTCGGCCGAGAACACGCCGTCGCGGAGCTGGAACGACCAGGAGTTCTCGTTCTCGTCGTGGGACACGCCGACGCTGAAGCCCGGCTCCGTGCGACGGGTGAAGACCAGGTCCTCATCGCGGTATTCCCGCGCCTTGACCTCGAACAGGTCGAGGAAGTCGAAGTCGAACTCCAGCCGCAGGTCGAGCTCGACCGGCTCGATCAGGTGGTTCTCGACGCGCAGGGTGTTCTGCAGGCTGCCCTCGCCCACGAACACGTTGCGGATCAGTGAGACGGCGCCGGCCGGCATGCCCGGCAGCGACGGGTTCTGGAGGAACACGGCGGCCGAGTAGTAGTCGACGGTGTCGGAGCTGAGCAGCTGCGGCGGCTCCCCGTTCAGCAGCAGTTGCCACGCCGAGAGGTAGCGGGTGTCGTTGTAGTAGAGCCCCTCGGACCCCGCGCCGACGTCGCCGTGATCGTCCGCGACGAGGAAGCTATTGCCGTCGAGGACGGTCAGCATCCGCGCATGCTATCGACGCGACCGGCGTCGAAACGGGTCGCACCCGCACCGGCTCGCGTGCCGGAATGGGCGCGCACGGGGTGGCCGCGGGTCAGGCGGCGACGGCGGGAGCGTGCTCTTCGAGCTCCAGGGCGGCGGCGAGCGCGGCCTTGGGGCGGGCGCCGACGGCCTTGGCGACGACCTTGCCGTCCTTCACCAGCACCAGCGTCGGGATGCTGAGCGCCTGGAACGTCTCCTGCAGCTCGGGCTGGTCGTCAACGTCGATCTTGCCGACCTTGAGGCGTCCGGCGTACTCGGCTGCGATCTCCTCCACCACCGGCGCCACCAGCCGGCACGGGCCGCACCAGGCCGCCCACAGGTCGAGCAGCACGGGCAGCTCGGAGTCGAGCACCTCGCTCTGGAAGTTGTCCTTGGTGATCTCGATGGCGGTCATTCCTGGTCTCCTCACTTATGTAACTGACTGGTTATATAGTTGCACATGCGCTACGATGGCGCAAATGGCGCTTCCACATCCACTGCCGGCCGAGTATGCCCGAACCGTAGCCGACAGGTTCCGCCTGCTTGGCGATCCCAGCCGGCTGATGCTGATGGATCTGCTGCGCGACGGCGAGCGCACGGTCGGCTCGCTGGCCGCAGAGCTGGGATGCACCCAGGCCAACGCCTCTAAACATCTCGGCCTGCTGGCGGACGGCGGGCTGCTGTCGCGCCGCCGCGAGGGCCTGCGCTGCTACTACGCGATCGCCGATGACGCGGTCTTCACGCTCTGCGATCAGGTCACCGCGTCGGTGCTGAGCCATCTCGACCAGCGCACCGAGCTGCTACGGGGGTCTACATCCGCGATTCCAGCGCCAGCACGTCCGCCACGTAGCGCTGGGTGACCCGCAGCAACCCGGACCGCCGGACGCCGGCAGGGCCCTGGTAGTAGGCGGCCAGCGCCAGCCGCTGGTCTCCGCCGAACACGTTCAGCAGGTGGTGCAGGTAGGCCACGCCGATGCGGACGTTGCCGTCGGGCGTGCGCGCCACGGGATGACCGATCAGCCGCTCCGTGAACCGCCAGGTCGTGGGCATCACCTGCATCACACCCCAGGCGCCGACCGAGGAGACTGCGCCGCTGTTGTACCCGGATTCCATCCAGGCGACGGCTCGCGCCATCCGCGGATCGACGCCGTAGTGGGCGGCCCACCGATCGAGCGAGCTGACCGCGTCGAAGCTGCCGCCAGCCGGCGAGGCCGGGACGGCTGCGGAGCCGGGGACGCGCAGGTCGCTGCCTGCCAGCAGCACGCCGAACGGCGACATGCCGTTGATCGCGGCCAGGTGCGTGAGCGTGGTGCCGTAGCGGGCGGCGATGCCGCTGAGGGTGTCGCCCCACTGCACCGTTATGCGGTGTGCGCCGGAGCTGGTGTGCCCGTGACCGGGGATGCGCAGCGTCGTGCCGGCGAGCAGCAGGCTGCGCGGCCGCATGCCGTTGGCCTCCGCCAGGCGACGCAACGACACGCCGTGTGCGGATGCGATCCCGGTAAGCGTGTCGCCCCAGCGCACCGTGCAGCGCTGTGCGGCCAGGGCCGGGCCGGCCGCGAACAGCGCCGCCATCGGGATCACCACCAGCAGGTATCGGAATCGGCGCATGAACTGGTGCAGTTCGCGGCCGCCCTGGCGACTCCTCCACAGCGGCTGCGAGGACCCAGCCGGATCTTCACCTGGGCCGGCGCGTCCGCTATGCTGTGCTCTGACTGACTAGTCAGTCAGTACCCCGGGAGCGAACAGATGGCCGACCGTAAGACCGAGATCCTCGAGGCAACGTGCCGCGTCATCGCCCGGGAGGGCGCCGACGGGCTGCGCATGGGGACGGTGGCCCGCGAGGCCGGCGTCTCGAGCGCGCTCCTGCACTACTACTTCGACACCCGGGCCGACCTGCTGATGCAGGCCTTCGAGCACGCGGACATCAAGGCCGACCAGGCTGCCGACGCCGCGCTGGCCGGCATCCCGGGGGCGGTCGAGCGGCTGCGGCGGCTGCTGGAGATCTACGCCGGGGCCGATGCCGTGTTCCGTGACGACTGGGTGCTGTGGGTCGAGATGTGGCGCAGCGCGATCTTCGACGAGCGGCTGGCCGAGAGCGTGCGCCGCTCGTCGGCCTCGTGGATCGAACAGATCACGGACCTGCTGGAGCAGGCGCGCGACGAGGGGTCGATCGGCGACGCGATCGTCGTCAACGACGTGGCGATGCGGCTGGCGGCGACCGTGGACGGGCTTGGCCTGCAGATCCTTTCCGGCATCACCAGCCACGACCGAGCCGCGGAGCTGATCAGAAGCGCGCTGGCGATCGAGCTGGGGCTTCCCACAACTGCGAGGAGCGGCGTATGAGCGTGGTCGGCGACACCAAGGGCAAGACACTGCCGGCACGGGCGTACACGTCGCCCGAGGTGTACGAGTCGGAGATGCGCGAGGTGTTCCTGAAGTCGTGGAACTTCGCCTGCCACGTCAGCGACGTCGCGGAGCCGGGCAGGTTCTGGACGACCACGATCGCGGGCGAGCCGATCGCCGTGCTGCGCGACAAGGAGGGGCAGCTGCGCGCGCTCTCGAACGTCTGCCGGCACCGCGCGGCGCGCATCCTGGACGGCCAGGGCAGCTGCCCGAAGGTGCTGCGCTGCCCCTACCACGGCTGGACGTACCGGCAGGACGGCCAGCTGGCGGCGGTGCCCGAGGCGCGCGGCTTCGAGGAGCTCGACCGCGAGAGCGTGCGGCTACCGGCCTTCCGGGTGGGCGAGCTGAGCGGGATGGTGTTCGTCTGCATGAGCGAGGAGACCGAGCCGCTCGACAGCTACTTCGGCGACCTGGCCGAGAAGCTGGCGCCGCTGCGGCTGGCCGAGCTGGGCGCCGGCCCGCGGATCGCGAACGGCTATGACCACAACTGGAAGGTGATCACCGACAACTACCTGGAGGGCTACCACATCCCGGTCGGCCATCCCGGCCTGCTGCGGCTGCTCGACTACAAGCGCTACGTCGCCACCCCTGCAAAGAACCACACCTGGATCGACGGGCCGTTCCGCAACAAGCCGTCGCGGAACTACCAGGAGCGGCTGTACCAGAAGCTGCTGCGGCCGATGAAGGAGTTCCCCGAGGACCTGCTGGGAGCGTGGACGTACGTCCACTTGTGGCCCGCCACGTTCATCGACATCTACCCGGACCAGGTCGACACCTGGCAGCTGTTCCCCGCCGGGCTGCGGCACACCCGCACCGAGGCGCGGGTCTATCACTCGGGCTCCGGCGCCATCCGCGACCGGCTGGTGCGGGCCATCAACTGGCGCGTCAACACCAAGGTGATGGCCGAGGACGTGGAGCTGTGCGACATGGTGCAGCTGGGCCTGGAGTCGCGCACGTATGAGCGCGGCGTGCTGAACCGCAACGAGAACGGCGTGCTGGCGTTCCACGACCTGCTGCGGCAGGCCGTTCCGGGCATCGACGAGCCGTGAGGATCATCCGTGGCGATGACCGCTGGCTGTTCCTGACGCCGGAGATCGAGCGCGAGGTGCCGTCGCTGCTGGCCGCGCTCGGCGCGGGTGACGCCGACGCCGAGGCGGGGCGGATCGAGCGGCTGATCCACGACGGGCACATGCAGGACTGGTTCGACTATCTGCGCGACTGCCGGGCGCGGCTGGAGGCGGCCGAGGTCGCCGGCGAGCAGGCGGCGTCGGCCGAACGGATGGCGGCGGTGCTGCGTGAGCAGTACCTGCTGGCGCCGGCGCTGCGCGACGACGAGGCCCATGACGCGCCCGAGCGACGACGACTGGAGGAGCTTCTGTGGACTTCGCACTGACCCCCGGGCAGCGTGAGCTGCGAGCCCGCGCCGCTGCGTTCGTGGACGAGGTGCTGATCCCGCTTGAGCTGACGGCGGAGCTGGCCGGCGGACGGCTGCCGGAGGCGGACCGCCGCTACGTCCGCGACCAGGCCCGCGAGCGAGGGCTCGACTCGGGCAACCACCCGGTGGAGCTGGGCGGGCGCGGCTGGGACAACATCGAGCAGGTGCTGGTGCAGGAGGAGCTGGGCCGCAACACCAATGCGATCTGGTGGAACATGGCGGGCGGCTACAACGTGCTGTCCAGCGGGACGTCCGAGCAGATCGACCGGTACCTGCGCCCGACGCTGCGGGGCGACCGGGCCGACGCCTACGCCGTCACGGAGGGGGGCGCAGGGTCGGACTCCGGCTCTATCGCCGGCACGGCGGTCGAGACGGCCGGCGGCTGGCACCTCAGCACCGAAAAGTGGTTCGTCACAACCGGCGACGTGGCCGACTACTTCATCGTGATGGTGAACGTGCTGCGCGACGGGGATCTGCTGCCGACGCTGTTTCTGGTCGACCGCGACACGCCCGGGATCGAGGTGGTGGACGATCCGCCCTTCACCCACAACTACCCGCACGGCCACCCCACCATCCGGTTCGACTGCGACCTGCCCCCAGACGCGGTGCTGGGCGGCCCGGACATGGTGGGCAAGGGCGCCGAGCTGCAGAACGAGTGGTTCGTGGAGGAGCGGATCCACATCGGCGCCCGTTGCGTGGGCGCGATGCGACGGCTGCTGGCCGAGACGGTGGACTGGACGATCGAGCGCCGCCAGTTCGGCTCCCGCATCTTCGACTTCCAGGGCGTCAGCTTCCCGCTCGCCGACTCGGCGTCGGACTGCCTGGCGGCACGGCTGCTGGTCTACCACGTGGCCTCTATGGCGGATGACCCTGCCGCCGACCCCAAGCTGGTGCACCACCGGGCGAGCGCGGCCAAGCTGTTCGCCAGCGAGGCGGCCCACCGCTGCGCCGACCGGTCGGTGCAGGCGTTCGGCGGCCGTGGATACATGCGGACGAACACGGCCGAGCGGTTCCTGCGCGAGCTGCGGGTCGACCGCATCTGGGAGGGCACCAGCGAGATTCAGCGGCTGATCGTGGCCCGCGGGCTCGAGCGCCGCGGCGTCGAGACGCTGCTCGACGTGACCGGCTGATCTCTCGATTTCGGCGATGGGCCGGGGCCACGATGTGTCACGGATCCGGTGCGATCCTCGTCGAACCCGGGAGCGGATGTTTGACACCATCCGCCGGGCGCGCGAGGGTGCATCGGTGGACGGGATCCGCCGCATGCGGCGCGTGTGGGTGATCGGGATCAGTGGGTCGGGCAAGACCACGCTTGCGGCCGAGCTGGCTCGCCGGCTGGGCGTCCCTCACATCGAACTGGATGCCATGCATCACGGCCCCGATTGGGCGGAACCTGACCTCGACCAGTTCCGCGGCGACGTGGCGGGCGTCGTTGCCGGCGATGGATGGGTGGTCGACGGCGGCTACCAGCGCAAGCTCGGCACCATGGTGCCCGAGGCGGCCGACACGCTGATCTGGCTCGACCTGCCGCTGCATGTGTCGATGCTGCGCACCGCCCGCCGCTCGCTCAGCCGGGTGCTGCGCCGCGCCGAGCTCTGGAACGGCAACCGCGAGACGCTTGGCGCCCTGTTCTGGGGACGCGAGTCGCTGCTCTGGTGGTCGGTCAAGCAGCACCGTATCTACGAGCACTCGCTGCCGGAGCTGTTCGCGTCGCCCGAGTGCGCGGACAAGCGGATCCTGCGCCTGCGGTCCGCGAAGTCCGTGCGGGCGTGGCTGGCAACCGTTCCCGGCTGAACCGCTAGCTCTGCTCGGGCTCCGAGCGGCCCAGCCGCTCCAGCAGCTCGCCCACGCGCTGCTCGGCCTGGTTCAGCCGGGCCAGGCACAGCGCATGCAGCTGCTCGCCGCGCTCCCACAGCTTCAGCGACTCGTCCAGCGAGATCTGCCCGTCCTCCAGGCGCCGCACGATCTGCTCGAGCTCGGCCCGCGCCTGCTCGAAGGTCATCTCGTCGCTCACTCCGTCACCTCCTCGACCGTGGCGGCGATCCGGCCCTGCGACAGCCGCACCCCGATCCGCTGGCCGGCCGAGACCGCGTCCGCCGCCGTCACCACGGTGCCGGCCGCGTCCTGCACGATCGCATACCCGCGTTCGAGCGTCGCCGCCGGCCCCAGCAGCCGCAGGCGGTCGAAGGCATGGCCCACTCGCACCCGCTCCCGCTCCAGGCGGCCGACCGGCCAGCGGTCGAGGCCGTCGCGCACCCGCAGCAGCGACTCCCGCCGCACGGCGATCCAGCTGCGCGGGTCGGCGAAGGCCGGCCGCGACACCAGCATCGCGAGCGACTCCCGGCAGCGGTGGGTGCGCGTCTGCAGCGCCCGCCCTGCGCGTGCGGCCAGATCGTCCAGGTCGGCGGTGATCGCCGCGTGGTCGGGCACCACCAGCCGTGCCGCCAGGCTGGGCGTGCCCGCCCGCAGGTCGGCCACGTGGTCGACGATCGGCGTGTCCTGCTCGTGCCCGATCGCCGACACCACCGGCGTCCGGCACCGATCCACCGCCCGCACCAGCCGCTCGTCCGAGAACGGCAGCAGGTCCTCGAAGCTGCCGCCGCCGCGCGCCAGCACGATCACATCCACCTCGCCGTCCCGGTCGAGCCGCTCCAGCGCCGCCAGGATCTGCGGCACCGCGCCCGGCCCCTGCACGGCGGCCTCCTCCACCCGGAACCGCGCCGGCGGGTAGCGCACGGCGGCGGTCTCGATCACGTCGCGCTTGGCCGCTGCGTCACGTCCGCAGATCACCCCGATCACCCGAGGCAGCAGCGGCAGGGGCCGCTTCCGCTCCGGTGCGAACAGCCCCTCCTCGCCCAGGCGCCGCTTCAGGTCCTCGATCTGCCGCAGCACCAGGCCCAGCCCGTACGGCTCGATCGCGCTCACCCGCAGCCGCAGCTCGCCCCGCTTCGCATACAGCTCGGCCCGCCCCCGCGCGTGCACCCTGTCTCCCGGCCGCAGCGGCGGCCGGATCGCCTCCAGCCGATAGCGCGGCACCAGCGCCTGCAGCGATGCGCCCTCACCCGGGTCCTTCAGCGTCAGGTAGGCGTACGTCCAGCCGCTCTGCTGTTTCATCTCGGCCACCTCGCCGTCCACCCACACCTCCGGCAGGCGCTGCAGCCAGCCGCTCACACCGTGGTTGAAGCCGGCCACGGAATAGACCTGCCGGTCGCCGTACTGCACGGGCTGGGGCTTCACGCTCATGGCGGCAGTATCGCCCCAGAACGGCAGGTCGCGCCGGTCAGGTGAGGATGCGCACGGCCACCTGCGGCGCGCATCCGTGCTCGAGCATGTTCACGGCCACGTGCAGGTCGGCGTCGGCCAGCGCGATGCGCTCGGCCACGTTCAGCGGATAGCCCGCCTGCAGCAGCACATGCAGCCTCCACGCCTCCACCTCGGCGGACGTCCCGGGCTGCACCTCGATCACTTGGGCTGCGGTCATCGGGTGATGGTACGAACGGGGTCGGACGTACCAATCTTGGGTGGCGGGACGCTGGTATCGTGGCCTGCATGGGCGCCGTCGCACGCGGTCTGTGGCTCGAGTTGCGGGTGATTCCGGTGCTGCTCTGGAGCTTCTCCGCCATCACCCTCGGCACCGCTCTGGGCGGCCGATCGGACGTCGAGGGCTGGTACTACCTGGGAGCGGTGGCCCTGGGCGTGTTGATCCAGGGCGTGCTCGCACACACCCTCAACGAGATCGAGGACTGGCGCTCGGGCACCGATCGCCACGATTCGCCGCGCGTCATCTCCGGCGGCAGCAAGGTGCTGGTGGCGGGGCTGCTGACGCCGCGTGCGCTGAAGCTGCTGTTCGCGGTCGCCTTCGTCGCAACCACCGTGCTGGGACTCGCCCTGGTCGCCTCACGCGGCCTTGTGATGCTCCCGTTCGGCCTGGCGGGCGTGGCCGGAGCGGTGCTGTACACGCTGCCGCCGGTGCGGGCCGCCTACCGACCGTTCCTGGGCGAGGCGATCGCGTGCGTCTGCCTGTGGCTGTGCGTGACCGGAGCCGCCGTGCTGCAGGGCGGCAGGATCGACGGGACGGTGGCCGTGGCGGCGCTGGCGGTGGCCGCCTACGCCGTCGGCATGCTGATGGTGCACCACTACCTCGACTACGAGGCCGACCGCTCGGCCATCCCCATGAAGACCACCACCATTGTGCTGCTGGGCCTGCGACGGGGCCGGATCTACGCGATCGGGTGGGGGACAGTGGCGCTGGGGTCGGCGGCCGGCGCCGCCGTGGCCGAGCCGAAGCTGACGCCGCTGGCGGTGGCGTACGTGGTCGGCCTCGCGTGTCACGTGCGCTGCCGTCCGGACGACGTCGCCTCCGTGACCACGAATGAGATGGGCATCATCTTCTTCGGCATCGCCGGCGCCCTGATCTCGGCCGCGCTGCTCGTGCCGGCGCTGGCCTGGGCTGCCCTCGCAGCCGCCGCGCTGGTCGCGCTCGAGATGCGCCTCGCGGTGCAGCCGGCGGAGACGCCTGCCGCATGAGCCTCGAGCTGGAGCTGGAAGCCGCCCGTGATGCCGCCCAGCACCTGGCCGGCAACGGCGAGCAGGTGGCGGCGGTGATGGCCAGCGAGCCGGGGCTGGCGGCGCGCGTCTATCTGATCGCGTTCGAGGCGGATGGGGAGCACAGCTACCTGGCGCTGGGCCCGGACCTGTCGCCGGTGCACGACCGCCGGCTTGTGCGCGACGCCGTCGTCATGCTGGCGCTGGCGGAACGGGCCGAGGAAGCGTCCGTGGCGCTGCAGGCGGAGTCGCTCGAGCGGGAGTTTGCGACCGCCGAGCAGGCGCTGCGGGACGGCCATCCCGCCGAGGCCGCCGCGGCGGCCGATGTGCGCTCGGCGTTGCACGAGCTGGCGGAGGCCGCGGACGGCCCGCGGGTGGCCACGCCCCTCTACCTGGACACGATCGGCGCCGCCTCCGGCCGGCTGGCCGTGGCCCTGGTCGGGCTCCGCGACCAGGTCGAGCTGATGACCTCGCCGGGAGCCGCACCCAGCGGCGCGGCCGAGGCCGCCTGGCGGGCGCTGGGCGTGGCCGCCAGCGCCGGTGACCCGTCCCAGTTCTCGCACTCCATGACCGCGACAACCGCCGCCGCGGAGGCGCTCGCCGATGACGTGCTGGAGCGGCTGCGGCCCGTATGATCCGCGGCGCCCGTGCGAATCGTTGACCGTCTCATCGCGACCTCGCTGCCTGTCGTGCCGCGACCGCTGGTGCGCCACTTCGCCGACCGCTACATGGCCGGCGAGACGCTGGCCGATGCCATCTCGACGGTCTCCGCGCTGAACGGGATCGGCGCCGCGGCGACGGTCGACGTGCTGGGCGAGTTCGTCCACGACGTCGCGCAGTGCCAGGCCACGGCCGACGAGTACGTCGAGCTGCTGGACGCTATCGCCGGCGAGGGCCTCGACGCCAACGTCTCGATCAAGCTGTCGGCACTGGGCGCCGAAATCGATCCTCAGCTCGCGCTCGAACACACCCGCCGGGTGGTGCTGGCCGCCGCCGGCCACGGCAGCCGGGTGCGGATCGACATGGAGCACAGCGGTCTCACCGACCAGACGATCGGCGTCTACCGCACGCTCCGCGACGAGGGGCACGACAACGTGGGAATCGTGCTGCAGGCCTACCTGCGCCGCACCTCCGGCGACGTGCGCGCGCTGGCCGACCTCGCGCCGAGCGTGCGCCTGGTCAAGGGCATCTACATCGAGCCTCCCGACATCGCCTACACCGAGCCGGCGCTGGTCAATCGCAACTTCCTGGCGCTGCTGCGCGACCTCGTCGACCGCGGCTGGGCGGTGGCGGTTGCCAGTCACGACAACGAGCTGGTGGGAGAGGCCCGGCGGATGGCCGACGAGCGGCACCTGCAGCCCGACCGATTCGAGTTCCAGCTGCTGCTCGGCGTCAAGGAGCCACTGCGCGACCAGCTGATCGCGGCCGGCCACCGAGTGCGCATCTACGTGCCCTACGGCCAGGCCTGGTACGCCTACTCGCTGCGACGGCTGAAGGAAAACCCCAGCATCGCCGGGTACGTTGCCCGCGACGTGGTGCGCGGCCTGGTGCGGAAGCCGTGAGCGCCCACCCCCGGCCGGCCGACGGGGAGCAGCTGTGGCGCATCCTGCGCCGGTATGAGGGGCCGCTGGGCGACGGGACGGAACCGGCCATCGTCTGGCAGCGGGCCGAGGGCGCCACCGTCTGGGACGCCGACGGACGCGCCTACACCGATCTCAGCTCCGGCTTCGGCGTGGCCGCCGTCGGGCACCGCAACCCACGGGTGGTGGCCGCCATCCACCGCCAGGCCGACCTGCTGCTGCACGGGCTCGGCGACCTGCACCCGACCGACGTCCGCGCCCGGCTGGCGGAGCGGTTGGCGGGGCTGGCGCCCTTCGGGCTGACCCGGATGCTGTTCCAGCTGACCGGCGCCGGCGCGATCGAGCTGGCCCTCAAGACCGCACACCTGGCGACCGGCCGGCCGGTCGTGGTCGGGTTCGGCGGGGGCTATCACGGCACCGGTTTGGGGGCGCTCGCCCCGGGCGGCTGGCCCGAGTTCCGCGATCCCTTCCGGGAGTGGCTGGCGCCGGCCCGGATCGAGGACTACGGCGTGGTTCCGCAGCTGGACGCCTCGGTCGCGTGCATCGTGGTCGAGCCCATGCAGGGGCGTGGGGGAGTGGTCGAGCCGCCGCCCGGCTTCCTGGCCGGGCTGCGCGACGCCTGCGACCGGGCCGGCGCCCTGCTGGTGGTCGACGAGGTGTTCACCGGGCTCGGGCGCACCGGCACGATGTGGATGTGCCAGGCGCTGGACGTGCGGCCCGACCTGCTGGTGTGCGGCAAGGCGCTGGCCGGAGGGCTGCCGCTCTCAGCCTGCCTGGGCACGCCCGAGCTGATGGATCGGGCCTGGGCCGGGCACGGCGATATCGCGATCGACACCCATACCCATCTCGGCAGCCCTCTGTCGTGTGCGGCCGCGCTGGCGGTGCTGGACGAGATCGAATCGCAGGTGTTGCCCCAGCGGGCACTGGAGCTGGAGCTGGTGGTGCGCTCGGCCCTGCCCGAGGTGCGCGGGCGCGGGCTGGCGCTGGGCCTGCCCTGCGATGCGCCTGCGGCCTGCGGCCGGCTGCTGCGGCGCGGCGTGATCGCTGTGCCGGCTGGGCGAGACGCCGAGGTGCTCGAGATCAGCCCGCCGCTGACGATCGGCGAGCCGCAGCTGGTCGATGCGCTGGCGCTGGTCGCGGAGGCGGCCGCGTGACCGAGTCCGGCGGCAGCGCACCCATCTCGGCCCGCTACGTGACCGTGGCGTGCGTGTTCGTCACCTGCCTGATCCTGTCGAACATCCTGGCCGTCAAGCTGCTCGAGTTCCACGGACGCGTGCTGGATGCCGGCAACGTCGTGTTTCCGGTCAGCTACATCATCGGCGACGTGCTGACCGAGGTATGGGGCTTCCGCGCAGCCCGCCGCGTGATCTGGACCGGCTTTGGCTGCAACCTGCTGGCAGCGGTGGCGATCCAGGCCGCCATCCACCTGCCACCGGCCGGTTTCTGGGGTGACCAGAAGGCGTATGAGACGATCCTCGGCTTCTCCACGCGGCTGCTGGTTGCCTCGTTCTGCGCATTCCTGGTGGGCGAGTTCGTGAACTCGGCGATCATGGCCAAGATGAAGGTGCTGACCGAGGGCCGCTGGCTGTGGACGCGCACCATCTCGTCCACCGTGGTCGCCGAGGCGCTGGACTCGACCGTGTTCGTCACCATCGCCTTCGCGGGCGCGGGCGTCCCGCTCTGGAACACGATCGTCACCAACTGGGGCTTCAAGACGGCGTACGAGATCCTGGCCACGCCGCTCACCTACTGGGTGGTGGCCTACCTGAAGCGCACCGAAGGGGTGGACGTCTACGACCGCGACACGCCGCTGGTGCCGATCGAGTTCCACCGCCCCGCGCCCGCGGCGCAGCCCTGACGGCGACCGGCCATCGTCAGTGCGCCGGCTCGGACCCCTTGCTGGTGCCCTGAGCCAGGCGATCGAGGTCGGCCAGGCGCTGCATGCCGTACTCGCGCACCGGGTCGCCGGCCGGCAGGCCGCTGATCAGCGCCGCCATCCGCTCCGCCAGCTGGTAGGCAAACTGCGGCGTGGCCGGGCCCCAGAGGGCGTCGATGTCGCGTTTGGTCGGTGCGCTCATGGCCGGCGGAGTCTAGATGACGGGCTTCTGGGGAATGCGTCTTCACCGAACCTTCACCCGATCGACACCGCGGCGCGACCCATACACCGACCGTGCGGGGCCACACTGCGTCGATGATCGGCAACCGTGCCAGTTGTGGGTTCGAGGCCGAGAGCCCATGCCCCGCGTTCTGATCGTCGAGGACGACTCGCTGATCGCGAACGCGATGGCAACCCATCTCCGCCATGCGGGGATGGACGTCGAGTGGTCGGACCGCGGCGACCGCGCCATGAAGAAGCTGCGATTCGAGCGGCCCGACGTGGCCATCATCGATCTGATGTTGCCGGGGATGGACGGCTGGCGCATGATCGAGGCGCTGCGTGCCGATGGCATCGGGATACCGCTGATCGTGGTCAGCGCCCGGGGCACCGAGCAGGACAAGGTGCACGCGCTCGGGATCGGCGGCGATGACTACCTCGCCAAGCCGTTCGGCATGGGTGAGCTTGTCGCGCGTGTCAAGGCCGCGGTCAGGCGGGCGGGCGCGTTTTCGAGCGATGGGGGACGCTCGAGGGTGGAGGTACCGGGGCTGATCGTCGACCCGGACCTCCACCGCGCCCTCATCGATGGCCGCGATGCCGAGCTGACCCGCACCGAGTTCCGGCTGCTCTCGGTGCTGGCGTCCGAGCAGGGCCGCGTGATGACGCGCGACCAGCTGCAGCAGCGGGTCTGGGGCACGCCCTACCGGCCGCGCGACCGCTCCGTCGACGTGTGCGTGCGCAAGCTGCGCGAGAAGCTCGACCAGCGCTCGGGCACGCATAGCTACATCCACACCCACTACGGCGTCGGCTACCGCTTCGACGCCGAGCCGCTGGCCGTCGCCCCAACGTAGACGTACCTAGCCCGCCGCGGCCTGCTGCGCCCGGTTGGTGATCACCTCTCCGGACTCGAGGTCGAAGAAGTGGAATCGGTCGGTCGCGATCGCCAGCTCCACCTCGTCGCCCGCGCGCGCCGGGCAGCGGGCGTTGACGCGGGCCGTGCAGATCGTCTCGTTGGCGTCGGCCACCAGCGGCACCACGGTGCTGTCGGCGGCGTCCGGCTCCGCCGCCGCGCGCACCGCCTCGGTGGCCACCGGGGCGATGTCGAGGCGGAAGATGACGTTGATCTCGGAGCCCAGCTCCTCGACCACGTCTGCCCGCACGTGCAGGGTGGGAGAGCCCTCGTCCCGCCCCAGTGCGGCGTCCTCGAAGTCGGCCGGACGCAGGCCCAGCACCAGTGAGCGGCCCTCGTAGGCGCGCAGATCGATGCCGTCGGGAACCGGCAGCCGGTGCTCGGCGAAGGCCAGCTCGCCGCCGTGCACGGTGGCCTCGATCAGGTTCATCGACGGCGATCCGATGAACGCCGCCACGAACAGGTTGGCGGGCTCGCGGTAGAGCGTCTGGGGCGTGTCCAGCTGCTGGACGACGCCGTCCTTCATCACCGCCACACGGTCGCCCAGCGTCATTGCCTCGACCTGGTCGTGGGTGACGTAGATGGTGGTGGTGTGCAGGGTGTCGCGCAGGCGTGCCAGCTCAGCCCGCATCTGCACCCGCAGCTTGGCGTCGAGGTTCGAGAGCGGCTCGTCCATCAGAAACGCCTGCGGCTCGCGCACCATGGCACGGCCCATGGCGACGCGCTGCCGCTGGCCGCCCGAGAGCTGTGCCGGCTTTCGGCCGAGCAGCGTGTCAAGACCCAGCACCTGTGCCACCTCATCCACCTTTGCCTTGCGATCGGCCTTGGGCGCGCCGCGCAGCTTCAGGCCCAGGCCGAGGTTCTGCTCGACCGTCATGTGCGGGTAGAGCGCGTAGTTCTGGAACACCATGGCGATGTCGCGGTCGCGCGGGGACATGTCGGTCACGATGCTGTCCCCGATCACGACCTCGCCGGTCGAGAGCTCCTCCAGCCCTGCGATGATCCGAAGCAGCGTCGACTTGCCGCAGCCGGACGGGCCTACGAGCACCATGAACTCGCCGTCCGCGACCTCCAGGCTGACGTGGTCGACCGCGACCACCTCGGACCCGAACACCTTCGTCACCTCGTCCAGCAGGATCCGCGCCACTACCGCTCCCTTCCAGGGGATGTCAGCCGATCGTGCGTCACCGCCGCGCGCAGCTCGGCATATGCTCGCCGCCCGGCCCCGATCTCGTCAAGGCCGAGGAAGGCGGCGCCCAGCACCGGCGGGGCGTCCAGCACGCTCACACGGGCGTCGGCGGCGACCGCCTTCACGCCCTGCTCGATGTGCCCGAGCAGCCGAGGGTCGCGCCCCCGCGCCACGCCGCCGCCGAGCACCACGTCGCTGTCGCGGCGGGTCATGGCCAGGCGGCGCAGGGCCGAGACCACCATCGCCACGATCTCGTCGGCCAGGCGGTCGACGATGTCCTGGGCGGCCGTATCACCGGACCCGGAGCTGGACAGCACCAGACGCGGCAGCTCCGTGAGGCTGTGCTGGTCGATCGTTCCCAGGTAGATGGCCTCCATCAACTGGTGGGGTGTGCGCAGGCCGAAGTGGGCCGGCACCGACTGCTCGAGCGAGGTCCTCGGCCCGCGGCCGTCGCGTCCGCGGATGGCCGCGCGCAGCGCCTGCAGGCCGATCCAGTCGCCACCGCCGCCGTCGCCGGAGATCTCGCCGATGGCGGCGTAGCGGACGATCTTGCCGGTGGGGGAGACGGCACAGCAGTTGAGGCCGGTGCCGCAGACGACCCCGACGCCCCACGACCGCTCGGTGCCGGCGCGGAGCACGGCGAATGTGTCGTTGCGCAGGACGACCCGCTCAGCCCAGCGGCGCGCGTGCAGGCTGCGGCTCAGGCGCCGGTCGTCCACCGGCAGATCGGCGCCGGCCAGGCAGAGCACGGCGGCATCGGCGATCGGGCCCGGGCCGGGCGTGATGCCGGCGCTGCGGCAGGCGCGGGCCACCGTCGCGTCGAGTCGGGCGAAGGATCCGTCGTGGTCATGCGGCGCGAAGCTGGCGCCGCGCCCACGGGCGGCGCCAAGCACGCGCCCTCCGCGGCTGAGCAGCACCGCATCCAGCTTCGAGTTGCCGCCGTCCACGGCCAGCACCGCCGGTCTAGCCAAGCTGCTCCACCCCCACGATCTCGGCGCCGGCTCGGCGCAGGCGTTCGAGCAGCTCGGGCAGGGCTGCGGCGGTCACGTCCGGCCAGCTGTGCATGAGCGCGATGCCGCCGTCGCCCTCGCGGTCATGGCCGTCGAGCACGCGCTCGACCAGGTCGGCGGTGGTGCGGACCGGCTCCCAGTCGAAGGAATCGATCGTCCAGCTGACGTGCCGGTAGCCGGCCCGCTCGATGGCGGCCAGCACGCGCGGGTCGTCCTGGCCCTGGCCGTAGGGGCAGCGGAACCACGGTCGCGGGCTAACGCCGCCGGCCTGCTCGATCATCTCCTCGGCCTCGCTCAGGGAGGCGGCGATGCCGGCGTCGGTCAGCATGTCCATGGGGGCGTGGGACTTGGAGTGGTTGCCGATCGTGTGGCCGTCCTCGGCGATCCGCCGCGCCATGACCGGGTTGGAGCTCGCCCAGCGGCCCTGGATGAAGAAGGTGGCGCGCGCGCCCGCGGCGCCCAGCGCGTCCAGCATCGCCGGCAGGTTGTCCGGGGTGCACGGGAAGTCGGGGTGCTCGGTGTCGATCGTGAGGGCGATGCGTGCGCTCATTCGCGGGTGGTCACCTTCCCTGCGATGGCGAACTCGCCGGGAGTCAGGCCGCGGCAGCGCGCCAGGCGCCAGGCCAGCAGCTGGGCCGGAACGGTGGCGACCGCTGCCGCCAGGCCACCGCTGAGCGGGCCCACCGAGATCGCCTCGGTACCCTCCGGGCAGTCGCCGTCCTGGCTGACGACGAGCACGGCCGCCCCGGCACCGGCCAGCTCGCCGGCCAGCTTCAGCTCGAGCGTGCGCGTGCCGGGCTCGGTTGCGATCACCATCACGGCCAGGTGAGGGCCGGCCAGCTCGAGCGGGCCGTGGCGGAACTGGGCCGCCTGCATCGACTCGGCCGGGAAGCGGGCCGCCTCCTTCAGCGTCAGCGCGCCCATCTCGGCGGCGGCGCGGGCCGAGCCGCGGCCAACCAGGGCCAGCGTGGGGCGGCCGTCGATCCAGGAGCTGAGGTGGTCGGCGGCCGCGTCCGGCTCGGCCACCAGGCGCTCCATCTCGAGGGCGGCGCGCTCCAGCGGCGGGTTACCGGTGAGCGCCTCGAGCACGGCCATGGCACCGGCGAAGGTCATGGTTGAGGGGCCGAACTCCTCGCCGGCGCAGGTGTCGAGCGCGATGTCGGCGGCGGCGGCGACGGTGTTGGCGGAGCCGTTGGTGACGGCGGCGATGGTGGGACGGGCGCCGGCCGGGAGCCTGTCGATGAGGCGGACAAGCTCGGCGCTCTCGCCGGACTGGCTGACACAGACGAGCAGCGAATCCGGCTGCAGCAGGGGCATGCGGAAGTGCAGCAGCTCGGCCGTGTCCAGCATCGAGCAGGGCCGGCCCTGCCCGGCGAGGGCGGTGACGACCGGATAGCACGCATCGTAGGAGCTGCCCATGCCGGTGAACAGGATCGACCGCGATGACGCGACGGCGTCGCGCAGGCGGGCGAGCTGCTCGGACTGTCTGACCAACCCCCGGCCGGCCCGGCGGAGCGCCTCGGGCTGCTCCGCGATCTCGGCCACGAATCTGTCAGGAAACTTTCCTAACGATTTCATTCCGCGGCCAGGATACCGTAGGATGAGGCCGTCGTGAAGGTTGCAGTCATCGGTGGAGGTAGCACGTACACGCCCGAGTTGGTGGAGGGCTTCGGCCTGCGCCGCGACGTGCTGCCGGTGGACGAGCTGGTGCTGCACGACATCGACCAGGAGCGGCTGGACATCGTCGGCGGGCTGGCCGGCCGGATTCTCGAGAAGCTGGAGTTCCCTGGGCGGCTGACGCTGACCACCGACCGGGAACAGGCCGTCGAGGGTGCCAGCTTCGTGCTGGTGCAGCTGCGGGTGGGCGGCCTGCGGGCGCGGCTGGGGGACGAGACGATCCCCGCCAGGTTCGGGCTGATCGGCCAGGAGACGACGGGTCCGGGCGGCTTCGCGAAGGCGCTGCGCACGGTGCCGGTGGTGCTCGGGATCGCCGAGGACACGGCCCGGCTGGGCGCCGAGGGCGCATGGCTGCTCGACTTCACGAACCCCGCGGGGCTGGTCACGCAGGCGCTGTCCGACGCGGGACACCGCGCGATCGGGCTCTGCAACATCCCGATCGGGTTCCAGCGGATGCTGGCCAAGCAGCTGGGAGTGGAGCCGGCCCAGGTGCAGCTCGAGCACGTCGGGCTGAACCACCTGTCGTGGGAGCGCAAGGTGGTGGTGGACGGCGTCGACCGGCTGCCCGACCTGATCAAGACCTATGCCGACCAGCTGGGGGAGGAGGTCGATCTGCCCGGTGACCTGGTGCGTTTGACGCGGTCGATCCCCTCGTACTACCTGCGCTACTTCTATCTGACGGGCGAGGTGCTCGAGAAGCAGGCCGGCGCGCGCTCGCGAGCCGACGAGGTGATGCAGATCGAGCGAGAGCTGCTGGAGATGTACCGCGACCCGGCGCTGGACGTGAAGCCGAAGCTGCTCGAGCAGCGGGGCGGTGCCTTCTACTCGGAGGCGGCGGCGATGCTGGTGGAGTCGCTGTACACGGATCGCGGCGACGTGCAGGTGGTGAACGTGCGCAACGCCGGGGCGATCCCGAACGTCGATGCGGACGCGGTGGTGGAGGTGGCGTGCCGGATCAGCGCGTCGGGAGCAGAGCCGCTCCCGGTCGACCCGCTGGCGCCGGAGATGCTGGGGCTGGTCGAGCAGGTGAAGGCCTACGAGCGGCTGACCGTGGCGGCGGCGATCAGCGGCGACCGCGAGCTGGCCCTGAAGGCGCTGATGGCCAACCCGCTGTCGTCGGACTACCGGGTGGCGGTGCCGCTGCTGGACGCGCTGCTCGAGGGCAACCGCGAGCACCTGCCGCGCTTCTTCGGCTGACGGCCTTGCACGCGGCCGCCGTGACGCCCGCGTGAGCAGGTCGTCACGCCTCGCCAACTGCAAAGGGCTCAGAGCCCGACTCGGGCCGGGTGATGCCCTCGTGACGAGGCCGGCACACCTGTAACGGCCGGTGTGACGCGGGTTTCGCATGGTTACCTCGAGCGCCCGATTATTGGAGTCAAACACCGACTCGGCCCCCGGCGAGGGTTCGCCGCACGATCGGCACGGGCCGTTGCGCGGGAGCTACGTTCGGACGACCGTCAGCTCGTGGGCGTGCTGTTGCACTTTTGCGATGGCTGTGACGGCATCCTCGACGCCCTTGAGGCCGGCCCGAAACACGCTCTCGTTCAGGTACACCGCCTCGCGTTCGCCGGCCGACTCGGCGATCGGAAAGCTCATCGTCGCCGGATCCAGGCGGTTGGCGTGCACCACGCACACCGGCAGGCGTGACAGCTGCGGCTGGAACAGGTCGTAGCGGCTCATCGGCGGATACTGCACCTCGGCTGCGATCCCCTCGGCCTCGAGCGCGTCGGCCACGGCCTCGCAGGTCGCGCCGGCGAACGCGTCGGGGTCGATCCGGAACAGGTAGCGGTAGAAGCCCCAGCGCGTGATCCGCGGGTGGATCGGGTTGATCGAGACGCCGGTGAGCCCCGCGGCCAGCTGCTCGAACAGCCGCGCGCCTGTCTCCCGCTCGGCCCGCTGGGCCTCGAACCGGTCCAGCTGCGTGCACAAGAGCGCGCAGGCCAGCTCGCCCAGCCGGTAGTTCGCACCGAACGTGAACTGCTGCTCGGCCTCGTCCTTCGGCCGGCCGCAGTCGATGATCGAGTGGGCGAGCCGTGCCAGATCCTCGTCGCCGGTCAGGAGCGTCCCACCCTCGCCCGCCGTCAGCGTCTTGGAGGACTGGTGGCTGAACGAGCCGAACGCGCCGATGCTCCCGGCGCCGCGGCCGCCCCACTGCTGGCCGTGCGCGTGCGCGCAGTCCTCGACGATCGCCAGCCCGTGCCGGTCGGCGATCGCGACCAGGCGATCCATGTCGGCCATCTGCTGGCCCAGATGCACCGGCATGATGGCGCGCGTCCGCGGTGTGATCGCGGCCTCGACGGCGTCGGGGTCGATCGTCCAGCGCTCCGGTTCCACGTCCACGATCACCGGCAGCGCACCCGCTGCGATCGCGGCATAGGCGGTGGCGGCGAACGTCAGCGCCGGCACGATCACCTCGTCGCCCCAGCCGATCCCGAGCGCCTTCAGCGCCACCTCCATCGTCACCGTCCCGTTCACCATCACGATGCCGTGTGCCGCGCCCTGGTAGGCGGCGAACCGCGCCGCGAACTCGGCGTTACGCGGGCCTGGCTCCGGCCAGCCGCCGATCTGCCCGTTCAGCACCACATCCGCCACGGCGTCGGCGTCTCGCTGGTCGACCTGCGGCCAGGCCGGATACGGCTCGCTGCGCACGCGGGTACCGCCGTGTATCGCCAGAACGCTCATCCCATCCTCCGTGACGTCTTGACACCCGTCCGCTCCAGGGCGTATTTTCCTCACTGTCAGTAAGGTTTCCTAACTATATGCTTCCGGAAGGAGCACAGCACGGCAACGGAACCGATCAGTTTCGCCGCGGGCCAGCCCCGTCTCCTGCGAGCCATCAACGAGCGTAGCGTGCTCGAGCTGATCCGGCGCACCGGCGCCACCTCGCGCGCCCAGATCGCCCGCGCCAGCGGCCTCTCCAAGCCGACCGTCTCGCTCGCGCTGGGCGGACTGGTGGACGCCGGCCTCGTGCACGAGGTCGGCCGCGCCACCGGCGGCAAGGGGCCCAGCGCCGTGCTCTATGAGCTCAACCCGGAGTCCGGATGGGTGGTCGGCATCGACGTCGGCGCCCACTGGGTGAGGGTGGCGCTGGCCGACATCACGGGAGCCATCGTCGCCCGCCGCGACGAGCGTGCGCGCTCGCGCAGCTCCGGCGCGCTGGTCGCTCAGATCGGCGAGATCGCACACGGCGTGGCCAGCCAGGGCGACCTGCGCTGGCGCCAGGTGACGCACGCTACGGTCGGGAGCTCCGGCGTGCTCGATCCATCCCGTGGCCTGCTGGCCCACGCCCCCAACCTGCCCGGCTGGGGTCGCCAGGGCCTGGTCGGGGCCATCCGCGCCGAGCTTGGCACCGCCGTCAGCTTCGAGAACGACGTCAACCTTGCCGCCCTCGGCGAGCGCGCGCACGGCGCCGGCCGCGACGTCGGCACGTTCGTGTTCCTGTGGGTCGGGACCGGCGTGGGCATGGGCATCGTCATCGACGGCGAGCTCTACCGCGGCGCCGGCGGCGCCGCCGGCGAGATCGGCTACAAGCCGGTCGGAACCGGCGACCCCGGTGACGCCGGCTTCCGCCGCCGCGGCATGCTCGAGGAGCAGACCGGCGCCTCGGCCGTGATGCGCGACGCTCGCTCGGCCGGCCTGCGGCCGGCCCGCTCGCCGAAGTCGGTGTTCGCGGCGGCCGCCCGCGGCAGCGCCGACGCCGCGGCCGTCGTCCGCCGCGAGGCCGACCGCGTCGCGCTGGCGATCGCCGCCGTCGCACCCGTGCTCGACCCGGAGCTGGTGATCCTGGGCGGAGGCATCGGCAGCAACTCCGACCTGCTGGCGCCCGTCGACGCCCGCCTGCGCGAGATCTCCCCGTTCCGCCTGCGCCTCGCCACCACCCAGCTGGGCGCCGACGCCGTCCTGCACGGCGCCGTCAGCACCGCACTGCAGGCGGCGCAGGAGCAGCTGTTCACCCGCAAACCCCTCTCCCGAATCGCCGTCATATGATGAAAGGTCAGGAGGCCACACCGATGAGACGAATGCGATTGCTCGCCCTGAGCTCGCTGGCCATGCTGGTCGTTGCAGCAGGCTGCGGCGGGGGAAGCTCCAGCTCCAGCAGCTCGGGCGGCCCCGCCACCACGCTCGACAAGACGCCGGTCACGATCACCATGTGGGATCTGTGGAGCGGTGAGGAGGGTAAGCCCTTCAACGACGCCCTCAAGGGCTTCACCAAGAAGTACCCGTGGATCACGGTCAAGCAGGTCGTGCAGCCGAACACACCCAACGACACGTTCGACCCGAACCTGGTCAACGCCATCAACGGCGGCAACGCGCCCGACGTGGCGATGCCGTTCGGCCCTGACTACATCGGTCAGTACTGCTCCACCGGCCTCTGGCAGGACCTGACGCCGTACATGCAGGCCGACAACCTCAACATCGACGACTTCGCTCCCGGCGCGATCACCTACACCAACTCCGGCGGCAAGCAGTGCGCGCTGCCGTCGTTGACCGACGCCTACGGCCTCTACTACAACACCAAGCTGCTTCAGCAGGCCGGCATCGCCGAGCCGCCCAAGACCATGGACGAGCTGATGGCCGACGCCAAGAAGCTGACCGTGCGCAACTCGGACGGAAGCATCAAGGTGGCCGGGTTCGTGCCGCTCAACCAGTGGGAGGAGCTGGGGCCGGGCGACCTCAGCAACGCCTGGGGCGCCAAGTGGTTCGACAGCTCGAACAAGGCCGTCCTCGGCACCGATCCCGGCTGGGCTGCCGCGCTCCGCTGGCAGAAGCAGCTGATCGACTGGTACGGCTACGACAACATCACCAAGTTCTTCGCCGCCAACACCAACAACGAGTTCAACACCAGCAATGCGTTCCAGAAGGGCAACGTGGCCATGACGTTCGACGGTGAGTGGCGCACGGCGTTCATCAAGCGCGGCGCCCCCAAGCTCCAGTACGGCACCGCGCCGTTCCCGGCCGATGCCGCCCACCCCGACCAGTACGGCTCCTCACGGGTCGGCGGCACCATCGTCGGCATCCCCAAGGGCGCCAAGCATCCCGACCAGGCATGGCTGCTGGTCAAGTACCTGGCATCCGACACCAACTACCTGGTGCAGATGGCAAACGCGGTCGGAAACGTGCCCACCACCAAGGCTGCGGTCGCGTCTCCCGACCTGACGCTGCCGCCGCAGTTCAAGACATTCCTGCAGGCCTGGGTCAACCCGAAGTCGGCGTTCGCACCGCCGTTGCAGGCTGCGGGAGGCGGATACGCCGACCTGCTCGACACGTTCGAGGACAAGTGGCAGGCCGGCAAGATCCCCGACTCGCAGCTCGAGTCACAGCTGAACACGCTTGACCAGAACATCGACAACCAGCTGACCCAGGGGACGGCCCCGTAGCGCTGGCCGCCCCCAGCACGGCGCCCTACACGCGGCGCACGCCGGCCGAACGCCGGCGTGCGCGGCGTAGGGCGTCGCTGCGCAAGTACCTGACGGTGCTGCTATTGCTGTCGCCGTGGATCATCGGCTTCGTCGCGTTCACGATGGGGCCGATGGTGCTGAGCTTCTACTACTCGTTCACGCACTACGACCTGCTGACCTCGCCGCACTGGATCGGGCTGGACAACTACCGGTTCATGTTCGGCAAGCTGACGCTGAACGGTCAGCCCGACCAGGGTGACCCCTTCTTCTGGACGTCGGTCAAGAACACGCTGTGGATCATCGTCTTCGGCGTGCCGCTGCGGATCTTCTTCGGCATCATCACGGCCATGCTGCTGACCCGCCCCAAGCGCGGCGTCAACGGCTACCGGACGCTGTTCTTCATGCCGTCGATGGCGCCCACCGTCGGCGCCTCGCTGGTGTTCGTCTACCTGTTCAACCCCGCCACCGGCCCGATCAACCAGTTCCTCGGCCATCTCAGCCTCAACCAGCCGCTCTGGTTCTTCGATCCGCGGTGGGCGAAGCCCGCGCTGCTGATCCTGGGGCTGTGGGGGATCGGCGATGCGATCGTGCTGTACCTGGCCGGCCTCCTGAACGTCCCGCGCGACCTGTACGAGGCGATCGCGATCGAAGGCGCCAACGCCTGGCAGCGGTTCCGCTACGTGACGCTGCCGATGCTGACGCCGGTGATCTTCTTCACGCTGATCATCGGGATCATCGACGGCTTCCAGTACTTCGATCAGGCATACGTCAGCTCCACGACCGCCGGTGGCGGCGTTGGCTCGCCCGACAACTCGCTCCTGTTCTACTCGGTCTGGCTCTACGAACAGGCCTTCAGCTACTTCCACATGGGCTACGCCTCGGCCATGGCGTGGGTGATGTTCGTCGCGACGATGGTGCTGACGGCCGTGCTGCTTCTGACCTCACGGCGCTGGGTGCACTACGGCGGGGGTCTGTCATAGCCCAGGTCGCCCAGCCCCGCTCTGGCATCCCGGTCGCCACCAGACGGCGCCCCGCGGCCGTGCGCAGGCGCCGGTTTCTGATGATGGTGGCCAACCACTGCGTGCTGATCGCCGTCTCCTGCGCCTTCCTGTTCCCGGTCGTCTACATGTTCTTCACCGCTCTGCAGAGCGACAACCAGGCGCTGACCGGGTCGCTGTGGCCAAACCCGTTCGTCTGGTCGAACTTCAGCACCGTGTTCCACGACATCAACGTCGGCCGGTATGCCTGGAACACGTTCCTGTACGCCGGGCTCTCGACCGTCGGCGTCGTCTGCAGCTGCGTGCCGGTTGCGTACGCCTTCGCCCGGATCGACTGGCGTGGCCGCAACATCGTGTTCCTGCTCGTGCTCTCGACGCTGATGTTGCCCAACCAGGTGACGTCCATCCCGCTCTACATCCTGTGGGCCAAGCAGTTCCACGAGTGGACCGGGATTCAGTTCATCGGAACGCTCAAGCCCCTGATCATCCCCAGCTTCTTCGGCGACGCCTTCTCGATCTTCCTGCTCCGCCAGTTCTTCATGACCATCCCCAAGGAGCTGTCGGAGGCGATGCGGGTGGACGGCGCCAACGAGCTGCAGATCCTGTGGAAGGTGATCGTGCCGCTGGCCAAGCCGGCGATCGTCGCCGTTGCCCTGTTCAACTTCATCTACGCCTGGAACGACTTCTACGGGCCGTTGGTGTATCTGGCGCAGAGCCCTGACTCGCAGACGCTGTCCGTGGCGCTGTCGGCCTTCCGCGGCATCCACCACGTCGACTGGAACCTGA
The DNA here is from genome assembly GCA_045806525.1 of Gaiellales bacterium. GTDB lineage: Bacteria > Actinomycetota > Thermoleophilia > Gaiellales > JAICJC01 > JAICYJ01. The sequence continues at coordinate 30,005 of JBJMJD010000009.1, forward strand.
CGATGGCCGCGGCCCTGATCTTCATGCTGCCCGTGATCGTGATCTTCTTCCTGGCCCAGCGCGTCTTCATCGAAGGGATCACGCTGACCGGCGTCAAAGGGTAGGTTGCCCCGGTGCGCATCGCCCTGTTCGGCTCCGGTTGGATCATGGACTTCCACGCCCGTGGCGTGCTGGAGCACCCAGGCGGCGAGCTGGTGGCGGCCGCGAACTGGCGCGAGGCATCGCTGCGATCGCTGGCCCAGCGGCACAGCATCCCTCGCGTCACCACAGACTGGCGGGAGCTGGCCGCCGATCCCGAGGTCGAAGCCGTGATCATCGGCACGCCCAACGCCCTGCACGCTCCGCAGGCGATCGCCTGCCTGGAGGCCGGCAAGCACGTGCTGGTGGAGAAGCCGATGGCCCGGACGCTGGCCGAGGCCGAGGCCATGAACAGGGCCGCCGCCGCGTCCGGCAGGCGGCTGATGGTGGCACATTGCTGGCGCTTCCACGACGACGTGCGCGCGCTGCGGGTGCGGATCGCGAGCGGCGAACTGGGCGAGATCACCAAGACCCGCGGCTACGGCGTGCACGCGGGCTGGGGCCCGTCGGGATGGTTCACGGATCCCGAGCTGGCCGGCGGTGGAGCGCTGCTGGACCTGGGCGTCCACGCCATCGACACGGTGCGGTTCCTGCTGGGCGACCCCGCCCTGGACAACGTCTGCGCCCGCATCGCCACCCGCTACGGCGACTACGCGGTGGACGACGACGGGCTGCTCCTGATCGGTTGGGCGAACGGCACCAGCTCGCTGGTCGAATCGGGATGGTGGCACCCTCATCTCGCCGGCCTGGAGGCCGATACGGAGGTGTATGGCACCGGCGGATACGCACGCGTATGGCAGTTCACCGAGGGGCCCGAGGGCTACGAGCACTGCGCGCAGCCGATGTACAGCGCCCAGGTGGCGGAGTTCATCGACGCGCTGGTGGAGGGCCGGCAGCCGCGGCCCAGCGGTGAGGACGGAGCGGTGGTGATGGACGCGGTCGAGCGCGCGTACCGATCGGCGGGGATCCGATGACGGCCGTCCTCGGTGTCGACGGCGGCGGCTCCAAGACGCACGCCGCGATCTGTGACGAGAACGGCACGCTGATCGGCGCCGGCACCGCCGGCCCCAGCAACTGGGAGACGGTGGGGCTGCGGGGCGCGTCGGACAGCATCGGCGACGCGATCGAGCGCGCGATGGACGGCACCGGCCTGCGCCGGTCGGCCCTGGAGGCGGCCGTGTTCGGCCTCGCCGGCGTCGACTGGCCGTCGGACGTACCACGGCTGGAGGCGGCGTTCGAGGCGCTCCGGCTGGACATCCCGCCGACCATCCTGAACGACTCCTTCATCGCGCTTCGGGCAGGTGTGCGGGCCCCCTGGGGGGTGGTGGTGATCGCCGGCACGGGCACCGTTGCCGCGGGGCGCAACAGCGCCGGCGAGACGTACCGCACGCTCGGGCTGGGCAGGCTGCTGGGCGACGAGGGCAGCGCCTCCGACGTCGGCGAGGCGGCCTTGCGCGCGGTTGCCAGGGCGTACGTCGGGCGCGGGCCGGCCACGTCCCTGAGCGAGGGACTGTGCGAGCTGATGGGCGCCGCCACCGTCGCCCAGCTGCTGGAGGAGTACAGCCGTGGCGGCGAGCGCGAGTCGAACGCGGCGCCGCTGGTGCTGCGCCACGCCGAGCGCGGGGACGAGGTCGCGACCGACATCGTGGAGTGGGCGGGCGCACAGCTGGGCGAGGCGGCGCGAGTGGTCGCATCCAGGCTGGCGATGGATGACGAGCCGTTCGAGCTGGTGATGAGCGGCGGGCTGTTCCACGGCCGCAGCGAGCGGCTCGAGCAGCGCATCGCGGCCGAGGTGCCGAGCGCGCTTCTGACCAGGCTGGAGGCGCCACCGGTGGTGGGTGCGGTGCTGATGGCGCTCGAGCAGCGCGGCAGCCGCCCGACGGCGGAGGTGCACGATCGCATCGGCGGCAGCCTGGTGACGGCGTTCCGATAGCGGTGCCTGCATGGCGGTAGCGCTGGCGCTGATCGCCTCGCTGTGCTGGGGCGTGGCCGACTTCATGGGCGGGTCACTCAGCCGCCGGCATCCGCTGGTGGTGGTGGTGCTGGTCAGCCAGGCCGTGGGCCTGGCGGGTGTGGTGGTCGCGGCCGCGGTTCGCAGCGGAGGCTACGACACGGGTGCCGCGCTGCCGGGTGTCCTGGCCGGCCTGGCCGGTGTGGTGGCGGTCTCGTCGTTCTACCGCTCCATGACGCTGGGCGCGATCAGCGTGGCGGCGCCGATCCTCGCCACCAGCGCGGTGGTGCCGGTCGTGGTGGGGCTGGCCACCGGCGAGCGGCCGAGTGCCGTGCAGCTGGCCGGCATCGGCGCCGCCCTGGCCGGGGTCGCCCTGGTGTCACGCGAGCCGTCGGCGGGGGGAGGCACCGTCCGCGGTGCCGGCGTGACGCTCGCCCTGGTGGCGGCGCTGGGCCTGGGGCTGCAGCTGGTCGCGCTCGATCACGCCGCCCGCGCCGATCCGCTGTGGGGCGTTGCCACCGCGCGTCTCACCTCCGTCACCGCATTCGCCGTGGCCGCCCTCGTTGTGCGACCGGCGTTCACGCGCGCGGCGCTGCCCGCCCTCGTGGTGGTGGGCTTGCTGGATGTCACCGCCAACGCGGGGTTCGCGGTGGCCACGACCCACGGCTACCTCAGCATCGTGGCCGTGCTGGGGTCACTGTTTCCCCTGGTCACGGTCGCGCTGGCGCACGTGCGGCTGCAAGAGCGCCTCAGCAGCGGTCAGCGGGCCGGCGTCGGCCTGGCGCTGGCTGGGGTGGTCGCGATCGCCGGCGGGTGATGACCAACCCTAGGGGAATAGGTGCCGCAGTGGTTCGACCGCGCCCTTGTTCTGCGCGCCGCCCTTCGGGCCGCGCATCATCAGCACCACGGTTGCGATCATCGCCAGCACCAGCATCAGCAGCGCTGCCGCCACGAACAGGTGCCAGCCGTAGTGCTGGACTACACGGACCACGGTTACGGGCGGCACCAGCGCTGCGGCGTCGACGTGGCGAGCCCTGCACAGCGCGCTGGGGTTCGCCGGCTTGCCGAGGAAGCGGTTGACCGTCGCCCGTTGCTCGGAGATCTGCGTGTGCCGCGGCACCTGGCACCGGAGTGCCGCACCGCCTCGCTGGCGCAGCTCGACCAGCCCCACGACGTCGGCCGCGGTCAGATCGGTCGAGGCCGAGTCGGCGAGCACACCGCCCATCGTCTGCATCCGCTCAAAGCCTGCCGGCGCCAGCACCTTGTGCACGATCCCCGCAAGCACCGCATCGCTGGCTGTCTCGAGCTGCTCGCGGGTGGTCGCCGCGTCCACGTAGGCCTGGGCCCGATCACCGTCCAGGTTCAGCTTGCCCCTGCCGAAGCGCAGCTCGCGGCCGTCTGGGGTCAGTGCCACGAACGTGGCCTTGTTCTCGACGGTGATGCCACCCAGACCGTCGACCAGAGGGCCGACACGAGCCGGGTCGATCAGGGCCACGTGGTCGACCCTGATGCCTTCCGCTCGGAGCGCTCCGATCGCTTGCCGGGTGTTCAGGTCGTCGAGCGGCGAGCTGTTCACCTGGGTGCTTGGGGGCAGTGTCAGGAAGGCGGCCAGGTTCTGGTCGGGAACGGTCGAGAACAGCACCGCCGCACCGGCGGAGATCCCGGAGCTGTAGCGCACCAGCGTCACCTGCGGATGGTCGAGGATGCCGGCGTCGGCCGGCAGCGCCGCGCGTACGGGCGCGGGCAGCCGCGCCTGCGACTTCGAGATATCGCCCGACACGCCCCGCAGCTGATAGGCCACCCAGCCGAGCACCACTGCGGCCATGCAGAGCCCGACCACGAGCAGCACCCCCGACACCTGTATCAGCCTTACGAGCAGACGGTCGCGCGCCTCCATGCAGACTCCCCCCAGAGCCTCGAAACAGAGCCGTGGCTGGGTGTCCACAGACCCACCCCAGCCACACACCGTGCACAGTACCGCGATTCGTGGTCGTGTCAATAGCCACGCCTGGCTGGCGCGATCTCAGCCACCGACGGGCGTCAGCATGTAGTGCACGGCCAGATTCGTGTGCTCGCCGAACGGGGCCATCGCCTCACGAACGCGCTGCTCGGACCAGATCGGATCGTCGGAGAACCAGGCGGCCACCGCCTTGCGCACAGCCAGATCGCCCGCCGCGACAACATCGCGGCGTCCCAGGCAACGCGCCAGCAGCCAGTCCGCCGTCCAGCGCCCGATCCCAGGCAGCCGCGTCACGTATGCGATCACTGCCTCGTTATCGAGGTGGGCAACATCCAGATCGGCGTCTGCCAGTGCCGCGATCGACCGCATCTTCATCGCCGACAGCTTGAGGCCGGCCAGGTCGGCGCCGCGCACCTCCTGCTGCCGCGGGAAGCGCCACCACTCGAAGCCGTCATGGTCGATGCGCTGCCCCAGCCGTTGCACCAGCGCCGCACGCATCACCGCCGCCGCCCGCAGCGAGATCTGCTGCGCGGTGACCGCCGTCACCATCGCCTCGAACGGATCGGCCAGCAGCGGCGGCCGGAATCCGGGTGCGCGGGCTGCGAGCGCCGGGAACGCCCGCGCGAACCCGTCGATGTCGAAGCCCGCCCCGAGCAGGTGGGCCACCTCGTCGCGGTCGCGGTCGGTGTAGACGCCGTAGGCAGTCAGCCCGTGTGCCTCGATGCGAACGGGCAAGCCCGACCCGAGCACGCGATGCAGGCCGCCACCCTGCCAGCGGCTGGCCAGGTCGTCGCCGAACATCCGGAACCGGAAGGTCGAGCGCTCGAAGTCGTAGGGTGCCGGGACCGGCAACGGGAGCTTCATGCGAAGATTGTCCCATGGCCCGGATCGCCATCATCGGAGGGGGCTCCGCCTACATGCCGGGGCTGGCGTTCAGCTTCGCCCGCGAGTCGCAGCGGTTCGCGGGCTCGACGCTGGTGCTGCACGACATCGACCCGGATGCGCTCGACGTGCAGACGCGCCTGACCGGCTCGATCCTGCGCGCGCACGCAGCAGCACCGCTCGAGGTGACCTCCACCCGAGAGCTGGGGCGCGCCCTGGACGGCGCCGACTTCGTTCTCACCAGCTTCCGGCCGGGCGGACTCGAGGCGCGCCACCGCGACGAGTCGATCCCGCCCCAGTACGGCGTGATCGGCCAGGAGACGACTGGTCCCGGCGGGCTGGCCATGGCCATGCGGTCGATCCCTGCCGTGCTCGAGATCGCGGCCGGCATGCGCCGCGGCGCCGCCGACGGCGCGCTGCTCCTGAACTACACGAACCCGGTCCAGCTCGTGACCGATGCCCTCGTCCGCCATGGCGGAGTGAACGCGATCGGGCTGTGCGACCAGCACGGCGGCGAGATCGCCTTTCTGGCCGGCCTGCTCGGCGCCGACCCGCACGACATGGAAACCGACATCTGGGGCACGAATCACCTCACGTGGACGCGCGCGGTCCGGCTGCGCGGCGAGGACGTGACCGGGCTCGTGTTCGAGCTGCTGGAGGCGCTCGACCCGGCCGACGTCGATGGCGACTACTGGGTGCCGGTCGTGCGGCTGTTCCCGCTGTACGGCCTGATTCCGAGCCGCTACCTGGGCTACTACGCCATGCATGACGAGATGCTGGAGCGCTACCGCCGCAGCGGCCGCACGCGCGCGCAGGAGATCTTGGCCGAGCTGCCGCCGATCCTCGCCAGCTACCGGGAGCAGGCAGACAGCGACGATCCGCGCCCGCTGGGCGGGCGCTTCAGCGCCGAGCACGGCGACTTCGCGGTGGGCGTGATGGCGGCTGTGCTGTCCGGCGAGCCGCGCCGGTTCGTGCTGAACGTGCCCAACCGGGGAGCCATCGACGGGCTGCCGGACGACGCGATCGTGGAGGTGCCGTGCACGCTGCGCGGCCTCGACATCGTGCGCCACCGCATGGGGCCGATGCCCGCGCAGGTGGCGGGCCTGGTGCTGCAGCTGACCGCGCATGCCCGGCTGGCCTCCGAGGCCGCCGTCACGGGCGATCGCCGGCTGGCGCTGCGAGCGATGATGGCGCACCCGTTGGTGAACGACATCACGGCCGCGGAGGAGATGCTTGACCGGCTGATCCCGGACGAAGCACCATCGTGACCATCTCGAGCGGCGCGCCGGCGAACGCGGCATCGAGCGACGTCTGGTCGGGGTACGTACCCTCGAGCAACCGTGCCTCGACCTGCAGCCGCAGCGCTGCCCCGGCGAGCGGCCAGGGCGTAAGCGCCGCCTGCGTGCGCGCATCGTCGTCCCAGCGCAGGTCGAGATCGGCCGGCTCGCCGTCGGTGGGGACGGCGGTGAACGCCGCCTGCTGGTCGGCGCCGGTGCAGAGGAACAGCGACAGCCAGTCCCAGCAGCGCAGCAGCGTCGCGTTGAGTGCGACGTTTGCCGCATCCGCGCCGAGCGACTCGCGCAGCCGCTTCTGGAACGCGTACTCGCCGGCGAGGTATCCGCGCACCGGCTCAGCCGCCCGCTCCTGCTCAGAGACGTAGCGTTCGTAGAGGCCGGTGCCGTGCATCGACACCAGCAGCGCCGCATAGCCGCTCTGGGCCACCATCAGCCGCGCCGCCCGGCTCCACAGCTCAACGTGCGTCGCGCGCGGCATCGACGTGAACGAGTAGGGGAGACCCGAGCGCGGGTCGAGCACCGGCGCCGCGTCCCAGGCGGCCATGCCGATATCGTGCTGCAGCGCCGCCAGGCGCACCGCGTCGGGCGGCTCGAAACGCCAGGCCCAGGCTTCGGCCAGGCGGCCGGACAGCCACGCGTGCGCCGGCTGTCCGATCGCCAGCGTCCCGCGCGGATCGGGCCGCAGGATCACGCCTCTCCCGGCAGCAGTGAGAACACGACGTGATCGCGGGCGACCCCGCGCGCCAGCATGCCGGATCGCATCACGCCCTCGCGGGTGAAGCCGGCCCGTTCGGCCACGGCCTGGGAGGCCGTGTTGTCGACATCGGCCATCAGGTGCAGGCGGCCGATCGGCCATTCCCGCAACGTCCATCGCGCCAGCAACCGCAGCGCGCGGGTGGCGGCGCCGCGGCCGCGTGCCTCCGGAGCCAGCCAGTAGCCGATCTCGGCCATGCCCGCGTCCCACGGCTTGAGGGCCACGCCCACCGCTCCCAACAGCGCGCCGGTGGCCCGGTCTGTGACGGCCAGGTTCAGCTCGCCCGCCGTCACGGTGCGGGCCACGAATGCGCGGGCGTCCTCGGGCATGTAGGGGATCGGGATCACGGGGATGAAACGCCGTACGCCCGGGTCGTTGCAGCAGCGCACCAGCTCCTCGACGTCCGCCTCTGTCCACGGGCGCAGCGCCACGGCCTGATCCACCAGCGGCGGGTCGGGAGCTGCGTTCACGATCGATCACCCGGCAGCAGCGAGAACATGACGGCGTCGCGTCGCTCGCCGCGCAGGTCATACCAGTTGCGAAGCGTCCCCTCCGGTACGAAACCGGCTCGCTCGGCGACCCGCATCGAGGCCGGGTTGTCGACGTCGGTGAACAGCTGCAGTCGGATCAGTGGAAGCGTCGCCAGCGCCCAGCGCGACAGCAGCACCAGCGCTTTGGAGGCCAGGCCGCTGCCCCGGGCCTCGGGCGCCACCCAGTAGCCTGTCTGGGCGATGCCCGCGGCAATCGTTCGCAGGCCGATCGAGCCGCGCAGCGCCGCATCTGCGGCGTCGCCGATCACGAGCGTCGCCGAGCCCTGGTCGAGCCGCTGCTGGGCCGCGCCGATGAAGGCGATCGCGTCGTCCTCGGTGTAGGGCATCGGCAGCGTCGGGATGAACCTGCGGATCTGCTCCTCGTTGCAGCAGCGCACGGCGTCCGGCACGTCCTGCATCGACCATGGCCGAAGCGCGATGACGCCGTCCGAGAGCGGGGGATCCGGGTAGCCCAGAGCCATCCACCTAGCCTAGCCCCGCTGCTCAGCGTGCCCGCGCGAACCGTTCCACCGCGTGCAGCAGCTCCTGCGTCTTTGCCTCCGCAGCCTGCGGGTCACCGGAGCGCATCGCATCGCTGACGCAGTGGTTGACGTGGCCGTCCAGCACCCGCAGCCCGACCTTCTCGAGCGCCGTCGAGACGGCGCTGATCTGGTCGAGGATGTCGATGCAGTAGCGGTCGTCCTCGACCATCCGCTCGATCCCGCGCACCTGGCCCTCGATCCGGTGCAGCCGCTTCGTGATCGCGTCCTTCTCCCCGCTGTATCCCTGCATCAGACCGGCTCCTCTCTGCGGCTGCGGAAGCTCCGCAGCCGCAGGCTGTTGGTAACGACGAACAGGCTCGAGCAGGCCATGGCGGCCGCGGCGAGCATCGGGTTCAGCAGGCCGGCGAAGGCCAGCGGTATCAGAACCACGTTGTAGGCGAACGCCCAGAACAGGTTGCCCTTGATCACGGCCAGCGTGCGCCGCGCCAGCCGGATCGCGTCGCCGGCCGCGCGCAGGTCGCCCGACACGAGCGTCAGGTCGCCGGCCTCGACGGCCACCTCGGTGCCGGTGCCCATGGCCAGGCCGAGGTCGGCCTGGGCCAGCGCCGGGGCATCGTTGACGCCGTCTCCAACCATGGCAACGACCGCGCCCGCATCCTGCAGGCGCCGCACCTCGGTCGCCTTGTCCTGCGGCAGCACGCCGGCCCGGTAGCGATCGATGCCGACGCTGCTGGCCACCGCCGCAACCGCCCGGTCGTTGTCCCCGCTGAGCAGGAACGGCTCCAGTCCCAGCTGGCGCAGCTGCATGATCGCCTCGGCGGCTTCGGGCTTGACCGCGTCGATCAGCCGGATCCTGCCGATCGGCCTGCCGTCACACGTCACGGCGGCAACGGTGCCATCCTCGTCCACGGCCTCCGGCACGTCGCTTCCCCGTCCGACCATGATCGTGTGGCCGTCCACCTTCGCCTCGGCGCCTTGCCCGGGCAGGGTGCGCGCCTCGGTCGCGGCCGGCAGCGGGCCGGCGGCACCGGCATGCCGTGCGATGGCGCGCGACACCGGGTGGTCGCTTGCGGCGGCGGCTGCGCCGGCCAGCCGCAGCAGCTGTGCGACGGCGACGTCGCCGGTTGCGGTCACCTCGGCCACACGCATGTGGCCGGTCGTGACGGTGCCGGTCTTGTCGAGCACGATCATCGTCACGCGCCGCGTCTGCTCGAGCACCTCGGGGCCCTTGATCAGCACACCCAGCTGGGCGCCGCGCCCCGTGCCGACCAGCAGCGCGGTGGGTGTGGCAAGACCCAGCGCGCACGGGCAGGCCACCACCAGCACGGCCACCGCGGCGCCGAAGGCCTCTGCGGCGCCGGCGCCGTTCAGCAGCCAGAACGCCAGCGCTGCGGCGGACAGCACGATCACGACCGGGACGAACACCGCGGATACGCGGTCGGCCAGCCGCTGGGCGTCGGCCTTGCCGCCCTGGGCTGCGAAGACCATGCGGCCGATGCGGGCGACCATCGTGTCAGAGCCGACCGCGGTCGCCCGGATGACCAGCCGCCCCTCACCGTTCACGGTGGAGCCGGTGACGCTGTCGCCGGGGGCCACGTCGACGGGCACGCTCTCACCGGTCAGGAGCGAGCGGTCGATCGCTGACCGTCCGTCCAGCACCAGCCCGTCGGTGGCGACGCGCTCACCCGGCCGCACCACGAAGGTATCTCCCACCACCAGCTGTGCGGTCGGCACACGCCGTTCGCGCCCGTCCGCGAGCAGCGTCGCCTCCGGCGCCCCCAGCTCCAGCAGCGCTCGCAGCGCAGCTCCCGCCTGGCGCTTCGCCCGCGCCTCGAAGAACCGGCCGGCCAGCACCAGGGTCGTGACCACCGCCGCCACCTCCAGGTACAGGTCCTCACCGGGAGAGCCGCCCGTCTGCAGCGACCAGGCGATGGACATGCGGTAGTGGAGCCCGCCTGCGTCGAGGAACAGGATCGCGACCGCCGACCACGCCCATGCCGCCAGGGTGCCGATCGAGACCAGCGTGTCCATCGTGGCTGCGCCGTGGCGAAGGGCGCTCAGCGCCGCGCGGTGGAACTCGGCGCCGCCCCAGAACACGACCACCGTCGTCAGCGCAAACGAGATCCACTGCCAGCCGTCGAACTGTAGCGACGGCACCATCGCGAGCAGCAGCACCGGCAGGGAAAGCCCCGCCGACACGGCCAGGCGCACGCCGACGCGGCGGTCGCTCGCGGGCGGTAGCGGGGTCATGTCGGCGCCGGGCAGCTGCGCCCGGTAGCCGGTCTCCTCGATGGTGCGCAGGATCAGCCGCGGTCCGGCACGGCCGGGGTCGAAATCGACCGCCGCCCGCTCGGTGGCGAAGTTGACGGTGGCGTGGACGCCGTCCAGGCCGTTCAGCCGGCGCTCGATGCGGCCGGCGCAGGACGCGCAGCTCATGCCCTCGACGGGCAGCTCGAGGTGCTCGCGCGTTGCAGGCATGCGCCCAGCCTAGCATACCCCCAAGGGGTATCTAGGAGGGGTCTGCGACTGCCGCCGCCAGCTCCAGCAGGTGCTCGGACTCGGGCACAGGCGGCCCCAGCTCGCGGTAGAGGCCGGGCGCACGCGACAGCTCGACCAGCCCGGCCCACGCCAGGTCCTGGTCACGGTCGTCGCGCAGCGTCTCCAGCACCGCCAGCGACCGTTCCAACGTGCGCCGGCAGAACGTCAGCCAGACCATGCCGTGCTCGCGCCGCTGCGGCTCGGCGGGCACCTCGCCGCCGTCCGCCTGGCGCAGGTGCGCGGTGCAGGAGTCGGCCAGCATCTGCACGGCCTGATCGGCGTCCTCCGTCTCCGGATCGGGCGCTGTCTGAGAAGCGTGCGCGACCTCCAGCAGCTCGTCCGCCACGACGAACAGCGCGGCCGAGACGCCATCCACCTGCTCCAGGAAGCCGGCATGCAGGCCGCGTTCGGCCGGGGTTGGTGCGGTCGCAGGACGCACCCCGTCGCGGTCGAGCCTGATGTAGCCGCCGGCGTCGACTCCGATGTGCGACAGCAGGTCGGCGAACACCAGCGCCTGCACCGCGTCCTGCAGCCCGTGCACGACCTCGATCGAGACAGCGTCGCGCTCGTGCGCAAGCGCGGCGGCTGTCATTCGGTCGTTCACGAAACGGGACAGCTTCCGCAGCGTTTGCAGTCGCGGCGACGGCGGCGATGCGTCCAGGCGCCCGGCCGCGCCGTGCGTGCGGGCGCACAGCGACAGCAGGTCGTCGGCGGTCAGTTGCTCAGAGGGCATGCCGCCAGGGTACACCTGCGGCGGGCGTTCTGACCGCGCGGCTACCCTCTTGCCCGTGCGCCGAACACCGGACTCCGCGGATGCCATGCTGGTGTTCGCGAACGTCCTCTGGTCGTTGAACTACGCGACCACCAAGTACGCCTTCGGCGAGTGGCTGCCGCTGGCATTCTCGGCCACGCGCTTTCTCTGCGCGGGCATCATCTTCGCCCTGTTCGTGCTGTGGCGCGAGGGCAGCCTGCGCATCCGGCGCTCGGACGTGAAGCTGGTGCTGGCCACCGCGGCCGTGGGCATCCTGCTCAACCAGCTCACGTTCAACTACGCGGTCGACAAGACGACCGCCGGCAACACCGCGCTGATCCTGGCCTCCGCGCCCGCGTTCGCGGCGCTGTTCGCCTCGCTCGCCGGGCACGAGCACGTGCAGCGCAAGCACTGGCTGGCGTTGGCCGTGTCGGTGGCCGGCGTGGTGCTGGTGATCCAGGGCGGCTCCGGCGTGGCCGGCGTCAGCCTGGTCGGCGACCTGCTGGCGGTGGGCGCCGCCATCACCTGGGCCGCCTACTCCGTGATGCTGCGGCCGCTGTTCGGACGCTACTCGGCGGCACGCATCAGCGCGCTGATGGTGTCGATCGGCGGGGTCATGATCCTGCCCTTCGGCCTGCCCCAGATGCACGAGCAGGACTGGGCCGGTCTCAGCGGGCTGCACTGGGCCGCCTGGGGCTACTCCACGATCTTCCCGGTGCTCGTGACCAACCTGCTCTACTTCCGCGCGCTCCGCACGATCGGCGCCTCGCGGGCCACGCTCTACATGTACCTGCAGCCGTTCCTGGGCGCGCTGTTCGCCGCCTGGCTGCTGGGCGAGCAGGTCACCGGCCTGCAGATCCTGGGCGGCGCCGTGATCGTGGGCGGGGTCTCCATGGGCCGGCTGATGCCGGGCGCGACGGTGCGCGAGTGACGGGCCGGCGCGCGACGCTGCCTCTGTACCTGGGCGGCTTCCTGGGCCCGTTCGGCGGCGCCGTGCTGGCCGTGCTGATCCCCGAGCTGCGCGACGCCTTCCACGCGACCACCGATCAGGTGGCGCTGGCGGTGCCGGCCTACCTCGTGCCGTTCGCGCTGCTGCAGATCGTGTCGGGCACGATCGGCGAGCGGATCGGCCGCCGCCGGGCCGTGCGCGCGGCCTACCTGGTGTACGCGGTGGCCCTGCTGCTGGCCGCGGTGGCGCCCACGATCGGGGTATTCCTGGTGTCGCGCGGGCTGCAGGGAACGGCCAACGCGTTCACGACGCCGCTGCTGCTGGCAGGGCTGGCCGACGCGGTGCCGGCCGGCGAGCGCGGCCGCGCGGTCGGCATGTTCGCAGGCGTACAGGCCGGCGGCTTGTCGCTGGCGCCGCTGCTGGGCGGCCTGGCCGCCGAGGGCAGCTGGCGGCTTGCATTCATCCTGCCGGCCCTGGTGTCGCTCGGGCTGATGCTGATGCCGCCGCCCGACCCGATCCGGGCCGTTGGTGAGCAGCTGCCGACGCTGCGGTCGGTGGCCACGCCGCGGATGGGCCTGCTGTGCGCCGCCGGCTTCGCGGGCTACCTGGGCATGGCCGGCCTCGCCCTCCTGATCTCGCTGCGCGCCGACGACGCGTTCGCGTTGGGTGCCACCGGCCGTGGCGCGGTGCTGGCCGTCTATGGGGCGGCCGGCCTCCTGTTCGGGCGGCTGGGCGGGCTCGGGTCGGAGCGGCTGGGCCCGGCCCGTGCCGCCGTGCTGGCAGCGATCGGCTGCGCCGCGATGATCGCGCCGCTCGGGATCGCTCCGTCGGTCGGGGCGACGGCGCTGCTGTGGTTTGCAGCAGGTGCTGTGTCGGCGCTTCTCTGGGCGGCCCTGAACACGATCGCCGTGGAAGCCGTACCGGCCAACCGAGGCGGCGCCGTGTCGCTGTTCGCCGCGTTCAAGTTCTCCGGCACGGCGGTGGCGCCGCTGGCGTGGCTACCCGTCTATGACGCCTCGCCGGGCCTGGCCTTCCTGGCCGCCGGGATCGTGCTGCTGGCGATCGTGCCGCTGGCGCCGTGGTCGCTGCGCGTGCCCTAGCCCGCGGCGGCGAGCGCCCGCATCACCCACACCGCTAACACCCGCGCGCACCGCGCCACATCCTCGAGCTCGATGTGCTCGTCCGGGGCGTGGGCCAGGAACGGATCGCCAGGCCCGTAGAGCACGGTCGGCGTCGCTCCCTCGTTGATCAGCAGGCGCATGTCGGCGCCGTAGGGAACGCCCACGAAGCCGGGCAGCTTGCCCAGCACGTCGCGGGCCGCCTCGCCCACGCCCCAGGGCAGCTCGTGGGTGTGGGGCACGACCGCCGAGGCGAACCGTCCGCCGGTGATCTCGATCGAGGCGGGGTGGTCGCGCAGCCAGTCGTCGCCCGCACAGGCCCCGACCACGGCGGCTCGCAGCGCCTGCTCGGCCTGCTCCGGCGTCTCGCCGACGCGCACGCCGTAGCGGCCCTCGACGGTGACCCGGTCGGGAACGGTCGACGACCAGTCGCCGCCGGATATGCGGCCCAGGTTGGTGGGGTAGGGAAGGCCGAGCTCGCGCATGGCGGGGTTCTGCTCGCTCTCGTTCCGTTCCCTCTCATCGGCCAGCAGCCCGTCGTGGACGACGCGCAGCTTCTCGATCGCCGAGACGCCCTTGAGACGGTAGGCGGCGTGCGCGGAGCGGCCGCTGACTGTCAGCAGAAAGGTGATCGCGCCGGCCTGCGCGGTCACGATCTCGAGCCTGGTGGGCTCGGTGATCACCGCCATCTCGGCCACGTAACCGGACCGGATCGCGGCCAGCATGCCGGCGCCGCCGTCCTCTTCGCTGGGCACGGTCACCAGCACCGCCTCGCCCTGTAGCTCGGTCCCGGTGTCGACCAGCGCCCGCAGCGCGGCCAGGCCGGCCACCACGCCGCCCTTCATGTCCATCGAGCCGCGCCCGTACAGGCGGCCGTCGCGCAGCTCCGCGCCGAACGGGTCGGTGCTCCAGTCCTCCCGCGGCCCGGGCGGCACCGTGTCGATGTGCCCGGCGACGATCACCCGCCGCGGGGCTCCGACCTCGCCGATGGCGCCCGCCACGACCGGCAGCGTCGTGCGCGGCGCCTCCATGCCCGGGAAGTCGGGGTCGCCCGCCAGCTGTGCCGGGTCGGTGTCGACGCGCGTCACCTCGAGGCCGGCGTGCGCCATCCGCAGGGCCGCCTCGGTCTGCACGGCGCCCTCCTGACCGGTGACGCTGGGGATCCGCACCAGCGCCGCCAGGTCGTCGCCGATGCGGTCACGGTCGACGGCCGCGATCACGGCCAGCTCCGACGGCGTCAGGTTCTTCATCCGCGCAGGATGGGACGCGTCAGGCAGGTCGGCCCGCCGCTGCCGTTCACGCCCACCTGGCCGGCGGGAAAAGCGTGCACCTCGGCCCCGGCAGCCTCCAGGCGCGCGCGCGTGACCGGGTTGCCATCTGCGACAACGGCCACCCTGGGGCTGACGGCCAGCACGTTGCAGCCCAGCGAGAGGTACTCCTGCTCGGGCACCTCCACCAGCCGCACGCCCCGCTCCTGCAGCAGCTCCAGCAGGCCGCAGGGGAACAGCGGCAGGAACACCACCGCCAGATCGTCGGCGATCGGCGAGATCACGCTCATCAGGTGCACGAGCTCGCCGGCGCCCTTCCAGTAGGGGACGTCGAATACCTCAACCTCTACCTCAGGTTCAAGGATCGAGCGCAGCTGGGCGGCACCGGAGCGGTTCGTGCGAAGCGTCCGGCCCACGCACAGGGTGCGCTCGTCCAGCCAGAACGTGTCGCCGCCCTCGGCCGTGCCCGGCGACTCGATCCGGCCCACGGTGGGGATGCCTCGCTCGTTGCACCAGCGCTCGATCACCAGCTCCTCGCCGACCCGGTTGGGCTTGCCGGCCAGCAGCGGCAGCACGCCGCGGTCGGTGACCAGCGCCGGGTCGAAGGTGTAGGTGAGGTCGGGATCGGACTCGCAGTCCAGCTCGTGGACGGTGGCGCCCAGGTCGGCCAGGATCGTCGTCAGCGCGTCGTGCTCGCGCTGCGCTGCGACCAGGTCGACCGGGTGCAGGAAGCCGTGGGCGGGATCGTCGAAGGCGGCGCCGAAGGCCGCAGCGGGGCGCTTCACCAGGACGTCGCGCAGCTGCGCGGTCATGCTCTGGGCGCCGAAGGTGGGGGTGCTCATGCTTGCGAACAGTAGACTGTCGCGACGTCACATGAGCGATGAACACGACTACCGCGAGCAGTACAACGAGGCCATCGCCAGGGCCGTGGCCGGTCAGGTCGGTGTCTACCCGGACTTCGACCGCCACCGCCAGGAGACGGTGTGGCGGGTGCTCTCGTCCGACCGCCAGGCGCTGCTCACGTTCTGCCAGCGCCAGGGCATCTCGGTGGGCAGGATGGACACCATCAAGACCCTGAAGAGCCCCAAGCCGCTGTACCAGCTGATGGCCGTCGGCCACGACGCCCAGACGATCGCGAAGTGGCAGGGAGCGCACTAGCGGCGTGGCCCTGATCGTCGTCGACTTCGACGGCACGATCACCGAGTCAGACAGCCTCGTCCAGATCGTGCAGACGTACGCGCCGCAGCTGTTCGACGAGCTGGAGGGCGACCTCGACGCCGGGCGGATCACGCTGCACCAGTGCATCGAGCGCGAGTTTGCCGCGGTCCGCGGCGACCACGACGCGATCGTGGCGGAGGCGGTCGCGCGGGTGCGGGTGCGGCCCGGCTTCGCGGAGTTCGTGGCCGCGGCGCAGGCGGCGGGGCACCGGGTGGTGGTGGTATCAAGCGGGTTCGAGGCGATCATCCGGCCGGTGCTGGTGCGCGACGGTGTCCCCGAGGTGGAGCTGTTCGCTCACGACGTGCGGTTCTCAGCGAAGGGCGGGGTGGTGGATTTCCGCTACGGCGAGCAGTGCGACGTCTGCGGGCAGGAATGCAAGCGGTCGGTGGTCCGTGCGCTGCGGGACGGCGGCGACGTTGTCTACGTTGGTGACGGCTACTCCGACCGCTGCGCGGCGCTGGCGGCCGATCGCGTGTTCGCCCGTCGAGAGCTGGCCCGGGACATGGAGGCCCGGGGCGTCGCGTACGAGCCGTTCGACGACTTCGTGAGCGTGCGGGCGGCGCTGGGCCTGTAGCTACTCGGCCGTGGTGTAGGTGGCGGTGATACCGCCGTCCACCAGCATGGCCGCGCCGTTCGTCCAGCTGGACTCGTCGCCGGCCAGGTAGAGCACGGCGTTTGCGACCTCCTCGGGCGTGCCGAGGCGGCCGTCGGGGAGGTGCACGGCGCGGCGCTGCCACTGATGCTCATCGGTCAGGAACGCTCCCACCAGGCCGGTGTCGACCGGGCCCGGGCAGACGGCGTTGCAGCGGATGCCCTGCTTGGCGTAGACGGCGGCCACCTCACGGGTCATCGACACGACGCCGCCCTTGCTGGCCGAATAGGCGATCTGGGGGGTGGCGGCGCCCATCAGTGCGACGAAGCTGGCGGTGTTGATGATAGAGCCGCCGCCGCAGCGCAGCAGGTGCGGGATCTGGTGGTGCAGGCACAGGAACACGCCGGTCAGGTTGACCGAGAGGATCCGCTGCCAGGTGGCGGGGCTGGTCGATACCGGGTCGGTGTCGTCGGGCAGCAGGATGCCGGCGTTGTTGTGGCAGACGTCGATGCGTCCGTGGCGGTCGGCGACGGCGGCGTAGAGGGCGGCCACGGAGGCGTCGTCGGTGACGTCGACGGAGAAGGCCGCGGACTCGCCGGGCAGCCCGGCGGCGGCGCGCTGGGCTGCCGCCAGGTCGATATCCGCGACGGCGACGCGGCCGCCCTCCGCGGCCAGGCGGCGGCAGGTGGCAAGGCCGATGCCGGAGGCACCGCCGGTGACGACGCAGACCTTTCCCTCGACGCGTCCGGGGGGCATGGCGGGCATTAAACGCGAGAGGGGCGCCCGCGTGTCGCGGACGCCCCTCCGGCGGTCATCGGGTTACAGCCCGTCGTGCACCATCCGGCCGATCGTCTCGTACTTGGCGCGGTCGTTCGATTTCAGATACAGCGCGTATCCGATACCTCCCACGAACACCAGCACGTCGATTATCACCAGGTACCAGGCGTAGGTGTAGCCGGCGCCGAGGAAGTCGATCTTATCGATCGCGACCCCCAGCACCGCCAGCTGACCAACCACCGAGATGATCGGGGCGATCGTGTGGTTCCACATCCGGTGCTCACCCGGATGATGGGTGCGGAAGTAGTTCCAGATCGCCACCGACACCAGCGCCTGGATGAACAGGATCAACACCACGCCCATGAATGCGGCCAGGCCGTAGAGCTGGACGTAGGCCTGCGACGACGCGGCGGTCTGGTTCGGAGCCGTCGTGGTGAAGAAGTAGAACGCCAGCACGATCAGGGCCGCGATCACGGACTGCGCGATCGAGGCGATGTGCGGGCTGCGGTACTTCGGGTGCGTCCGGCCCAGCGCCGACGGCAGCACCTTCTCGCGTCCCAGCGAGTAGAGGTAGCGGGCCGTGGTGTTGTGGAAGGCCATGCCACACGCGAATGAGCCGGTGATGATCAGGTAGCTCATCACGTCGCTCAGGAACTGGTTGCCGAACTCCTTGGCCGGGGCGAGATAGAACGCTGCCGGGTCGGACACGGCCACCAGTGCCGCGTCGTGGGTGGTGAAGTACGACGAGAGCGCCGCCCACGAGGTGATGGTGTAGAAGATGCCCAGTCCGATCACCGAGACGTACATCGCCCTCGGCACGATCTTCTTGGGGTTGCGCGACTCCTCGCCGTAGTTAGGAGCCATCTCGAATCCCACCCACGACCAGAAGGCGAAGAACACGCCGACCGCCCATGCGCCGGCCGCGACTGCGTTGTCGCCGCTGCCGGATGCGGGCAGGTTCTTGAAGGCGTTCAGCGGGTTGATGGCCGCTGCCTGGATGTTGTTACCGCCGTGTCAGAACACGACCAGGTCGAAGATCAGCAGTGCGATCACCTCGCTGATCAGCGCCAGGCCCAGCACGCGTGCCGAGATGTGCACGTCGAAGTAGGCGAGGATCGAGATCAGCACGACCATGAACAGCGCGACGATCACCCATGAGGGGTGATAGCCGTACTGGGCGAGCTTGAGCGTGCCGAAGTATGCGAAGCCCCCGCACAGCGAGGCCTCGAACACCGAGTAGGCAACCACCATTGCGAGACCACTGGCCATGCCCAACTCGCGGCCGAGCCCGTGGCTGATGAAGCTGTAAAAACCGCCCGCAGCGGTGACCTTGCGGGCCATGGATACGTACCCCACCGAGAAGATGGCGAGGATGACCGTCGCGAACGCAAAGCCGGCGGGTGTGCCGACGCCGTTGCCGTATCCGACTGACAGCGGCGTGTTGAAGAGCATTGCGGAGATCGGCGCCGCGCCGGTCACCGTCAGGAAGAGAACGCCGGCGAGACCAACGGCGCCGCCGTGCAGCTTCTGGACATCGTCGCGTTCGGAGACGTCGACGCTGTCGATCTGGATCATCCCCTGATGGCCAGGGGGTTCCATGCCTTCCACTTGTCCCTCCTTTGAGCATTGACCGGTATGGGCATCTGCCCGGGCTAGCTGACGGCTGCCACCTCCTTGTTCTCGCCCCCGTCGCGCGTCTCGCCGGCGGCGAGCGTCGCGACCAGGATGCGCTCGACGACGTCCCGCCACTCGTCCTGGCGGACTTCGACGCGATCGGGCAGCAGCCGGCGCCGCTTGACGTCGGCGTAGTGGTCCTTCGCGAGCACGTCGAAGGCGCCGATCGTGCGGATCACGATGCCGTAGTCGCCGGCGCCGACGAAGCTGCCGATCCAGTCGCCCGGCCGGCCGTCGTCTGCGAACACGCCCTCCTCGACGCCCTGCCAGTACGCGTGCTGGAACAGGCAGCCGGCGACGCCGCGGTCCGTCCAGCATCCGGCGGTGACGGCTCGTTCACCGCGGCCGATGCCACGAAGCGCGAGCTGAAGGAGTTCGCGGCCGCGATCACTCTCGGCCAGGACGGCCAGATCGTCGCGCACCCTTTGCTCTTGCGGGTTCATGTTTGACCTCCGCTCGTCGGATCTGGCCACGATAATGCCAGCTTGAACGCTTAGATACAAGGGTCTGGACGGCATCGCGGCACGCGATGTGCCGCCAGCACTGTCAACACGCGGGACGCCGTGCAACCCGGCCGATGACGGTTCGCCGGGCTCTCCGGAAGGGCGCCGGGTGATAGAGAGGTGCCGGGCACCGTCGTAACAGCCGTTGCACCGCCGTTACATCGCCGCGACGACCCGCCGCCACGCGGTCATCTCGCTCACGCCTAGGTGAGTGGCGATCTGTGCATAGGTGTAGCCGTTGAGTCGAGCCGCTCGCAGTCCCTCTGGGCCGACGGGCTTCCCCGGCCGCAGGATCCCGATCAACGGCTTCGGATGCGACGATCGAATTTCGTGCCTCCCGTCCTCGACCCATTCTCGGAGCAATACTCGGGCTTCGTCCGGATCTGGGGAGAATCGGTCAAGCGTCGGTCGCACGCTTAGAAACGGCTCTCGCGGGCCATAGCCGAGAGTCGCGCGGCAGCTCGACCAGGGCCAGCCTTCGGGCCGCTTGCACAAACCCGCTCTCACGGGGTTGAGCGGGATGTACCGGATTACCTCGCGCAGGTGCTCGTCCGTGAGGATGAGGCCGTCGGAATATCGCCGCTGGAACAGATGCCCGATCCGCTCGTACTTCTCGTTGAAGCGATGGGCGTAGGTGCTGTTGAGCCACTGCATGCCGATCGCGATGTTCGGTTCGGGAGTCTCGATCAGCAGGTGGTAGTGGTTCGACATCAGGCAGTAGGCGTGAACCTTCCAGCCGTGGCGCTGCTTGGCCCGTGCGATCGTCTGTAGGAGCAACACCCGATCCTCGTCCGAAGCGAAGATCTCGCGCCGGTTGTTCCCACGCATGGTGACGTGATAGAGGCCGCCGGCTACCTGGGGTCTGCGTCTTCGAGGCATGGTTCGACGCTACCGGCGCCGGCTTCTCGTGTCTGTCACGGAACGGTCTCGGATCGGTGCCGGCTGTTACGACGGTGCCCGGCACCCCTCTATCACCCGCGACCGGGCCGAGCGACGCTACGCGCCCTCCTGCAGCGCTTCCACCGCTGCCTGATATCCCTCCACGGCCTCTGCGTCGCGCCCGCTCATGATCAGCCGGCCGGTTGCGCCGAGCAGCGCCGCGTAGATCAGCTTCACCGGTGCTCGTTTCTCGGCCCGGTTGGCCGCCGTGGCGATGTAGGCCGCCGGGGTCGCCTCGATCAGGAACATCGTCTCGTCCTGCAGCAGCAGGTTCGCGCCGCCCATCCTGTTGATCAGCTGCGCCTGGTTGGGATGCACCCGCGTCACCAGCTCCGACGCCACCACCTCCGGCCGCCTCGCGTCCGCCACCGTCAGCTTCAGCCGCTCCAGCACCGCCCGCGCCGCCTCCCGCACCGCAACCGGGTCGCGCCCGTGCAGCTCCAACGTCCCGTACTGCCGCTCCACCACCTGCAGCCCCGACCGCACGTCCGCGTTCTTCACCGCCGCGTTCACGAGCGAGAACACCTCGTTCGCCGGCGCCACCTCCACGTACAGCTGCGCGAACCCCGCCGACGGCGGATCGCCCTGGCAGGTCTGCGCCACGTAGGCCGCCCACTGCGGCTGCATGGCGTCGATCTCGACGAAGGCGCGGAGGTCGGCCACCTCTACCGGGACGGATCCACGATCGCGACCACCGCCGCGTCGGTCGGAACGCCGCGCGTCTGATCCGTCTCACGCGCCGCGCCGCCCATCGCGACCAGCACCATGTCGCCCTCTCCGGCGCCCACCAGATCCACCGCCACCAGCTCCCCGCCGCCCCCCACCGGGGTCACCGTCAGCAGGCTGAACCCGGTTAGCCCGGCCGCCTTCTGCGTCGCCACCGTGCTTCCCGTGACATGGCATCGCTGCATCTCGTCCTCCTAGCTTTGCGGCCGCAGTCGCACGGCGCCGTCGAGGTCGTTCCAGGGAATGATCGCGTCCACCGCCGCCTGTATCCGGTTCAGCGCCATCAGCAGGTGCTCGATCACGACCGCGTACTCGCGCGACGTGTCCGGCCGCCACTCGGCCAGGATCGACGCCGCCCGACGCAGCAGCTGCACCGTCTCGGGCATCTCCCACTTCGCCGTCCGCGCCGCCGTCCGCTCCAGCAGCATCGCCGTCACCGAGCACAGCTCCGGCAGCCGCAGGTCGCCGTCCAGCGCCGCCTGCCGCACCACCTGCAGCTGCTCCCCGGCCCAGAACAGGTCGAAGTTGCAGTACAGCACGCACGGCAGATTGCCCATCGGCGGCAGCGTGAACCGCCGCAGCGCCGCCACGTCCGGCGGCTCGCCGATCCAGCGGTCGACCGTGAACTCGCGCAGCTCCTCCACCAGCATCGCCGCCGACACGTAGGCCATCAGGCCAGCTCCATCCGCACCGGCAGCGATCCCGCCTCCAGGATCTTGCGCCCGCACCGTGCCAGCCCATCCAGGTTGCTCCGCACGCGTGCCACATAGCTGACCTCGCCGAACGGCTGCGTTTCGCCGTAGAACAGGCACAGCGTCTGCCGACCCGGGTAGTAGCCGATGTCTCCCGCGACAACGTCGGTCTTGCCGTTCTCCTGCTCTGCGAAGAACGGCACCATGACGATCGTCTCCTCGCCCGCGAACTTGGCGTGCACCATCGTCGACTCGAACGGCAGGATCGAGCGGATATAGCCGCACACGCGCGGCGCATCGTCCACCAGCAGCTCGGCCTCGATCACCTCGCCGTCGCAGAGGATGCGGATCGCCGGCATCCTCAGCGCTTCGCCGCGGCCGGTGCCACCGCCGCCGGCAGCACCTTCATCACGTCCTCGTGCGGCCGCGGGATCAGGTGCGCCGACACCAGCTCGCCGGTCTTCTTGGCCGCCGTCGCGCCGGCGTCGATCGCCGCCTTGACCGCACCCACGTCGCCACGCACGGCAACGGTCACGTAGCCGCCGCCGATCGACTCGCGGCCAAGGATCTCGACGCTGGCCGCTTTCACCATCGCGTCCGCCGCTTCGATCGCGGCCACCAGCCCGCGCGTCTCGATCAGCCCCAGTGCTCCATCCATGTCTGCGTCCTCCTTTAGGACCCGTACCAGTCGAGGGTGTCAGTTCCGATGTTCAGGTGAATGTTCTTGGACTCCAGGTACTCGCTCAGCGACTCCAGCCCCAGGTCGTAGCCGGTGCCGCTCTCCTTGTATCCGCCGAACGGCGCCTCCGACGGGTAGACCCCGTACTGGTTGACCCAGATCGACCCGGCCTCCAGCCTATGCGCCACGCGGTGCGCGCGCCCGACGTCGCTCGTCCAGATCCCGGCCGCCAGCCCGTAGCGCACGTCGTTCGCGATCCGCACCGCCTCATCCTCGCCGTCGAATGGCACGATCACCACCACCGGCCCGAAGATCTCCTCCTGCGCGATCCGCATGTCGTTTGAGCCCGCGAAGATCGTGGGCTCGATGAAGTTGCCGCCGGCCAGCTCCGGGTGCGACGGCCGCACGCCGCCGGCCACCACCGTCGCCCCCTCCGCCTTCCCGATCTCGACGTACTCGTAGACGCGCTGGCACTGGCGCTCGTTGATCAGCGCACCCAGCTGAGTCGACCAGCGGTGCGGCATGCCGACCCGGATCCCGGACGCCTTGTCGGCGAACCGCCGCACGAACTCGTCGTAGACCGGCCGCTCGACCAGCACCCGCGACCCGGCCGAGCAGACCTCGCCCTGGGCCAGGTAGATGCCGAACACCGAGCCGATCACGGCCCGCTCCAGGTCGGCGTCGGCGAACACGATCGACGGCGACTTACCGCCCAGCTCCAGCGACACCCGCTTGATCGTGCCGGCCCCCGCCCGCATCACCGTGCGCCCGGTCACGGTCGACCCTGTGAACGCGATCTTGTCGACGCCGGGGTGCTCCGCCAGCGCCGCGCCCGCAGTCGCGCCCAGCCCCGGCACCACGTTCAACACTCCCGGCGGCAGCCCCGCCTCCAGCGCGATCCGGCCCAGCTCCAGGCACGTCAGCGGTGCCAGCTCGGGAGCCTTCAGCACGACCGTGTTACCGGCCGCCAGCGCCGCCGAGCCCTTGCGGCAGGCGATGTGCAGCGGAAAGTTCCAGGGGATGATCATGCCCACCACGCCCATCGGCTCCTTGCGCACGTAGTCGAGCGAGCTGGTCGGCATCGCCAGCACCCGCCCGTCGATCACGCGCACCAATCCCTGGTAGTAGCGCCACGGGTCCCAGCAGGCCGGCAGGTCGACCAGCGCCGCCTCGCGGATCGGCTTGCCGACGTCGTACGACTCGATCCGCGCCAGCCGGTCGCGGTCGGCCTCGATCAGCTCCGCTATCCGAAGCAGGATCCGCGACCGCCTCTCCGGCGCCATGTCGCGCCAGGCCGGCAGCGCGTCGCGCGCCGCGCGGACCGCCCGGTCGATGTCGTCGGGCCCGGCCGCCGCTACCTCCACGATCGTGCGGTTGGTGGCCGGATCGATCGTGGGCACGGTCTCACCGCCGGCGGCTTCGCGCCATTCGCCGTTGATCAGCAGCTTCGTCTGCAGCGAGCCGGTGTCGGGCAGGCCCTCGATCGGCGCACCGCCGGGCGCCGGCGGCCGGGAGCCGCCCTGCACCCGCCGCCCGGCGGCCGGCTGTTCGCGCACCAGCCCCGCCAATGCCGGCGCCGGCAAGCCGCCCGCGGTTACAGGAAGCGCCGCCACCACGTCGCCCGCGGGCTGGGGCTGGGACGTCGCGCCACCCTCGACCAGCCGCACGCCGTGCATCCGGGCCGCGTCCAGCGCCGCGTCGGTCAGCGTCGTGTGCTCGCGCACCATCAGCTCCCGCTCTCCCTGCTCGGCCAACGCGCGGATGTCGTCGGCGGTGACGAACTCCTTCACCGCTGGATCCGCCCCACCAGAGGCACCCCGGTGATCGCCTCGCACTCGAGCGTCAGCGCGCGCAGATCCTCGGGCTCCAGGTTGTGCACGTCCGATTTTCCGCAGGCCCGCGCCAGCATCTGGATCTCCATGGTCATGGCGTTCAGGAAGTTCACCACACGCTCGGTGGCCGAGTCTACGTCGAGCCGCGCCATCAGTTCCGGGTCCTGTGTGGTGACCCCGACAGGGCAGAGGCCGGTGTGGCACTCGCGGCAGGTGCCCGGCGCCACGCCGAGCCTGGCGTAGTCCTCCTCGTAGAGCGGCGCGTTGCAGTTGAGTGCGACCATCGCGGCGGTGGCGATGTAGACGGCGTCGGCGCCCAGCGCCAGCGCCTTGGCGGCATCGACGCCGTTGCGGATGCCGCCGGCTATCACGATCTGGACATCGCCGTAGGCGCCGATGTCGATCAGCGCCTCGCGGGCCTCGACCACCGCCGCCAGCGTGGGCACGCCGGTGTGGTCGAACAGCAGCAGCGGTGAGGCCGCCGACGCGCCCTCGAGCCCGTCGATCACGACCACGTCGGCGCCGGCCTTGACCGCCAGCCGCACGTCGTCGAACACCCGGCAGGCGCCCAGCTTGACCCAGATCGGCACCCTGTGGCGGGTGGTCTCGCGCAGCTCCTCGATCTTCAGGCGCAGGTCGTCGGCGCCCAGGAAGTCGGGATGCCGCACCGGCGAGCGCTGGTCGACGCCGGGCGGCAGGTCGCGCATGCCGGCCACCTCGTCGGACACCTTGAAGCCCAGCAGCACGCCGCCGGTGCCGGGCTTGGCGCCCTGGCCGACCACGATCTCGACCGCATCCGCCTCCGCCATGTGGTGTGGGTTGTTGCCGTAGTGGCTGGGCGTCACCTGGTACACGAGCGTCTTCGACGCCGCCCGCTCGCGCGGGTGCATGCCGCCGTCGCCGGTGGTGGTGGAAATGCCAACCTGCGACGCCGCCCGGCCGAGCGCCTCCTTTGCATTCGCCGAAAGCGCTCCGAAGCTCATGCCCGAGATCGCGATCGGCGTCTCCAGCACAACCGGGTTCGCGGCCCTCGTTCCCAGTGTGGTGCGGGTCTGGCAACGCTCGCGGTAGCCCTCCAGCGGCACTCGTGACAGCGTGCACGGGATGAAGGTGAGGTCGTCGAAGTTGGGCACCCGGCGGGTGGTCGAGAAGGCGCCCATCACGTACCGCCCGAGCTCGGCCTTCTGGCGGATGTCGGCCAGCGTCTCCTGCGACCAGACGTGGCTGGGACGGGACGGGTGCTCGATCACAGCGCGTCCCTCCAGATCGAGAACTCCTTCTTGTCGTAGCGCCACAGCTTCCCGGCCGAGCGCACCTTCTGCCACTCGCCGGCAGGCGCGAGGCCGTGACTACCGCAGAGGTCGGCCAGCCAGGCCAGCTCGTCGGCGGACGGTGGCTCGCAAACCGTGTCTGAGCCCAGCTCGGCGATGCGGCCACCGCAGAACAGCTCACCCTCGTACATCGAGTCGCCGAACCCGGGCCCGGCGTCGCCGCACACCACAAGCCGCGTGCGCTGGTTCATGAACCCCGACATGTACCCGGTGGATCCGCCGATCACCAGCGTGCCGCCCTTGCCGGCGATCGCCGACCGCGCGCCCGCGTCGCCCTTGACGACCACCAGCCCGCCGCGCATCGAGGCGCCGGTGGAGCTGCCGCTATTTCCGCCCACGACGATGCTGCCGTCCATCATGTCGGCGCCCAGCGACCAGCCTGCGTTGCCGTCAACGGCAACGTCCAGCCCGTCGGACAGGCCGCCGCAGAAGTAGCCGACGTCGCCGCGGAACCGGACGGCCGCGCCGGGGTGGTCAAGGAAGCCCACCGCCAGGCTGTGCCGAGATCCCGGGTGCAGTACGTCCACCGTTCCGGCTCCGTCGTGCAGCAGCTGCCGTAGGCGGTCGTTGATCTGGCGCGTGCTGAGGCCCTGCGCGTCCAGCGTGGCCGGCGCTAGCGTGTCCATGCCCGCGCCTCGCCGCCCGCCAGCTCGTAGGTGTCGAAGTCGGCGCGGTCGCCGAACGCCTCGGCCAGGGCGATGCCTTCGCTGACGACGGCCACCCAGTCGTCGGTCTCGGCCACCAAACAGGGCTTCGTGGAGAAGCGGTCGCGCGCGACGCCGAAGCCCTCGGCGGTCGACACCAGATAGGTGAAGGATCCATCTAGGTCGTCGATCGAGTCGCGCACAGCATCGTCCAGCGGCACGCCGGCCGCCATCCGGTCGGCCAGGTACACCGCGACGAACTCGGTGTCGTTGCCGGTCTGGAAACGGTGGCCGCGCATCTCGAACAGGCGCCGGTTCTTGTAGTAGTTGGTGACGTGGCCGTTGTGGACGACGGTCACGTCTGGGAACGGTCGCGCCCAGAACGGGTGCGAATGGTTCACGTCAACCCGCGACTCGGTCGCCATTCGGGCGTGACCGATCGCGTGGCTGTAGCTCGTTCCCAGCACGCCGAACCGCTCCGCCAGCTCGCGGGCGTCGGACGTGTGCTTGAGCAGCTCCAGCGATGTGCCGACCGAGAACACCCTCACGCCGGGTGCGCTGCGCTCGATCGCATCGGCCAGCGCCCCGATGTCACCGTCACCGCCGTTTCGCGCCAGCCCCAGCCGCCAGTAGCCGTCGCGGAACTGCTGGTCGGAGAGCTCGAACCCGGCCTCCGAGACGCCGTCGGACACCGCCGCGCGCGTGGCCTCACCGCCGGCCTCGCCGGCCCAGGCCGAAGCCACCAGGTCGCCCTGGAAGGGTGCGCCGTAGAGCGACAGCCCGGTCGAGTCCGGCCCGCGGCCGCGCAGCGCGGCAAGCATCGCCGTCAGCGTGGCGGCGACATCGACGCCGTCACGCTTTGCAAGGAATCCGGCGATGCCGCACATGGATGCGACCCTACGCGCTCGGCGGCCGGTGCGTGATGTGCACGATGCACACCCTGCCGCTCACCGGGCCAGGTCGGCGAAGGCCGGCGCCAGCGCGTCGAACAGCAGCCGGTAGCGGCGGTAGCCCTGCTCGTAGGCGGCCGCAGCATCAGGGTCGGGATGGTGCTGCTCGGACGCCAGACGGCACATCGCCGCGGCCGCGGCCGGTACGTCCGCGTGCAACTCGCCGCCCGCGGCTGCCAGCATCGCGGCGCCACGGGAGGTCGTCTCGACGTCCTCGCTGTATCCGACCGGCAGCCCCGTCACGTCGGCGCGCATCTGACGCACCAGGGCCGAGCGCGCGCCGCCTGCCACGCAGACCACGCGCTGGCAGCCGAGCCCGGCTGCGGTGATGGCCTCGACGACGTCGCGCAGCGCGTAGGCCGAGCCCTCGAGCAGCGCCCGCACGAGGTGTCCGCGCCCGTGCGCGGGCGTCAGCCCGTACCAGGCGCCACGGGCTTCCGCCTCCCAGCGAGGCGCCATGGCGCCGCCCATCCAGGGCAGGAACACGAGCCCTTCGCTGGCCGCCGGCACCGCCTCGGCCGCCCGGTTGAGAGCCTCGTAGTCGGCACCGCCGCCCAGCTCGTCGCGGAACCAGCGGTAGTTGGCGCCGCTCGCCCAGCCCGGGTTCTCGAGCAGCCAGCGGCCGGGTGCGGCGTGGGGATGGCACTCGGCCACGCGACCGGCGTCGCGCAGCGGCCGGTCGCTGACCGCACACACGGGCTCCGCTGTGCCGAGCACGTCGCAGACGGCGCCAGGCTCGGCCAGGCCGGCGCCCAGCGTGGCCGCCATCTCGTCGCCGCACCCACAGATCACGAGCGCCTTCTCGCCGAGCCCGGTGGCGTCGGCGAACCCGGCGCTGACAGTGCCGAGCACCGCGTCGGCGGACACGACCGGCGGCAGCAACTCGGCGTCGATGCCGAACGCATCCAGCAGCGTCGTGTCCCAGCTGCCGGTGTCCGGATCGAGCAGCATGGTGGAGGACGCATTCGACCGGTCGACCGCGTCGGCTCCGCAGGCAACGCGCACCATGTACGAGCCGGGAAGCAGCGCCCGTGCCGTCCGCGCGTAGTCGTCGGGACGCTCCTGCGCGACCCAGGCCAGCTTCGCCGCCACATGCGACCCGTCCAGGTTGCAGCCCGACCGCCGGTACCACTCGTCGGCGTCGACGCGCGCCTCGGCCTGCCGGCAGAGCGGGTCGGCGCGGCGGTCCATCCAGATGATCGCGGGGCCGACCGGCTGCGCGTTGCGGTCGACGCAGACCAGCCCGTCCAGCTGCGAGCCGAACGAGATCGCCCGCACCCGGCGCAGGTTCACCCGTGCCGCCAGGTCGCGGAACCCGTTCACCAGCGCCGCGCGCCAGTCACGCGGGTCCTGCTCCACCCAGCCCGGACGCGGGTAGCGGAGCGGGTGCGGCTGGTATGTGGTGGCCAGCCGTTCGCCGGCCGCATCGAACACCGACAGGCATGACCCCTGCGAGCCGACGTCGATGCCGCAGACCAGCTCCACGCGTCAGCCGTTCGGGGCGACGACGACCTTCAGCGCCTCACCCGAGCGGATGCGCTGAAAGGCCGCCGGCGTGTCGTCCAGCGAGACAACATCCGACACGACCCCGCGGATGTTGTGCGTGTTGCGGCGCAGCATCTCCAGCGCCTGCACCTGGTCGCGGTGCCGGGAGGCGTAGCTGCCGTGCACCGCCACCTCGCGGTAGTGCAACACGTTGGAGGGGAAGGCGATCGTGGTCGTGCCCTTGGGCAGTCCGCCGAAGTACAGCACCCGGCCCCGCGGCGCCGCCATCTCCATGGCCTGCTCCTGCGCCTGCACGTTCGAGCACGCCACGATCACGCGGTCGGCTCCGTCGCCGGTCTCGTCCTTGATGAACTGCACGGGGTCGATGCCGGTGGTGTCGACGTACCGGACGTTCGCGTCGTTCAGCACTCCGCGGGCCAGATCCAGCCGGCCGGCCGAGGTCTCGAGCAGGTAGACGAGATCGGCGCCCTGCGCCAGCGCCAGCGCCACATGCGCGGTGCCGACCGGGCCGGCCCCGATCACGACCACGTGCTGCTCGAGCCCGATGTCGAGGTCCTTGTGGCCGCAGATCGCATCCGAGAGCGGGTCGGCGAACGTGGCGTGCACCGGGTCCAGGCCATCCGGGAGCACGAACACGTTCTTCAGCGCCACCTGCGGTACCGCGACCAGCTCGGTGTAGGCGCCCTGGTAGTCGAAGCCCATCAGGCCGCCGTTCTGGCAGAGGTGCTCGTTGCCGCCGCGGCAGAGGCTGCAGTGGCCACAGTAGAGCGTCGAGATCACGTGCACGGTGTCGCCGACTGCGGCCGCCAGGTCGGCGCCCGCGTCCGGTCCGATGTCGAGCACCTCACCGCAGATCTCGTGTCCCAGCACCGCGCCAGGCTGGATCCGGCGGTCGCCGTTGAAGAAGGTGCGCACGTCGGTGCCGCAGATCCCGCAGGCGGTCACGCGCAGCAGGCAGCCGTCGGCCGGGCAGGTCGCATCCGCGACCTCGCCCAGGTGCATCTCGCCCGGCCCGTCCCATATCGCCGCCCTCATGAGCCGCTGATCGTATCGTGAAACCGCTCGCCCGGGCAGGCCGCGTGGGTCACCCGGCGTGGGCGGCTCCGCGCGCGGCGCCCAGGATCGCCGTCAGCTGGGCGGCCAGGTCGCCGCCCGGCACGAACTCGCCGTTGAGCGCGGCCGTCCCGACCGTGAAGGCCCACACGCCAAGCGCCGACAGCTCCTCGATCCGCGCCACCGAGTCGACCGAGCCGGCGCAGATCAGCGGCAGGCTGGTGGTCTCGGAAACCCGACGCACCAGCTCGGCGACGTCGCCGTCGTAGCGGTATGCCAGCAGGTTGATCCCGTCCACGCCCTGCGCCTCGACGCGGCGGGCGTCCTCGCAGATCTCGTCGATCGTTCCCCGCAGCAGGCAGGGATGTCCGACGATGCGGCCGATGTAGGGGAAGTAGCGCATCCCCGACCCCTCGATGATGCGCTGCACATCCTGCACCTGCGTTCCGCCGATCAGGTAGTCGGGGTGCACCCGCATCGCCGCCTCGGCTGAGCGCAGCTCGTCCTCGAGCGTGGCCGACACCACCTCCAGGTGGGTGGTCGCCCCGGCCGCGCGGGCCGAGTCCAGGAACGCCGCGAGCTCCGCCTCGGGCAGGCCGATGTCCTTGCAACCGACGTGGCTGACACCCACCGTTGTCACGTCTGCGAACACCTCCTGGGCGTCCGTGAGCGTCTTGTCGTCGCGGGTCAGCATGAAGATGAACTCAGGCATGTCGTCTCCTCGGGTCAGGGTTGCACGGTGCTCCGGAACCGCACCAGCCGGACCGCAAGGCCCAGCTCGAACCAGCTGCCCGGCTCCCGCACGTCGCGGTCGATGATCTCTCCGATCCGGCGCAGGCGCTGGCGGAGGGTGTTGCGGTGGATGAACAGCGCCTCGGCCGAGCGACGGGCGTTGCCATGCTGCTCGAGGTAGACCTCGAGCGTCCGGAACAGCTGGCTGCCACGGCGTGCATCCGTCTCCTGCAGCCGCACCAGCGCCAGCTCCAGCGGGTCGGGGTCGCCTTCGCGGGAGATCGTCCACAGGTGCCGCTGTGCGCCCAGCGCCTGGTAGCTCCGCACGCCGCTGCCCCCGGCGCGGGCAATCGTGGCGGCGATCCGGGCCTGACGCACGGCGCTCTGCGGATCGTCGCCGGCGGGCTCGCTGATGCCGGCTCCGGCGCCCGGGGGCAGCGACCGGGCCAGCAGCTGCTCGAGCCGCGGCCGCCAGCTCTGGCTGGCGATCGGCACCAGCGCCGACAGCTCATGCGCGCGCGCGTCGATCACGGTCTGTGGGAAGCTGCCCGCGAGCTGCTCGCCGAGCGCGCCCCATAGCCGGTCGGGGTCGCCTCCCGCCGCGGCCTCCGCCAGCACCACCACATGGGGCCGGTCGAGCGGCACCGACTCACCCGCTCGCAGCGCCTCGAACAGCTGCCGTGCCCGCGTCCGCTGGGCGGCGGCGTCGCGCCGTCGATCCTCCTCGAGAGCCAGCGCGGCATGGTTGGCTATGGTCGCGATCAGCTCGGTGTTGTCGGTCGAGAGAACGCGTCGCTCCTGCGAGAAACAGAGCAGCACGCCGGTCGGCCGTCCCTCCAGCCGCACCGCAGCGGCGAACAGGGAGCGCGCACGCGGGTGCAGCGCCAGCTCGGGCGCGTCGTCCAGCGCGATGCTGGCCGGCCCGCCGCCCAGCAGCCGGGCCCAGGCGCGGGTCGCTGCGATCGGCTCACCGCTCAGCCGGGCCTGGTCGCTTGATGCCCAGGCCTCCACCAGCAGCCGATCACGCGCCGCGTCGAACCGCAGCAGGGCCGCCAGCGAGCCGTCCAGCAGCTCCATGGTCGCGATCGCGAGACGGTGCATGGTCTCGCGTGGGCTGGCCGAGGTCATCCGGTGCGAGAGGTCGGCCAGCCGACGGAACACGTCCACGCTGCGCAGCGCCCGCTCGTGCAGCTGCGCGTTCTCGACCGCGCCGGCGACCAGGCTGGCGATCGTCTCCAACATCGTCACATCGGAGTCGCTGAACTCGTGCGGCGCCTCGGTGTGCAGGGTCAGCACTCCCAGCAGCTGGCCGGAACGGCCCACCACCGGCACCGTCGCCACCGACTGGAAGCGCTCGTCATTGAGGTCGGGCACGTACCGGTAGCGCGCATCCTCGAGTGGGCGCTCGGTGATGATCCCGGCCTGTCGGGTGAGCGCAGTCCAGCCGGTAAGGCCCTCGCCCATGCCCAGCGAAAAGCGCCCGATCCACTCGGTGTAGCCGTCGATCGCGCCGCGCACCACCAGCCGCTCCTGCTCGGAGTCCCACAGGTAGACGAGGGCGCCCTGGCAGCGGGTCAGCTCGGCGCAGACCGCTATCGCCTCCTCCAGCACGCGGTCGAGGTCGAGGCTGGAGTTGACGCGCGAGGCCAGCGCCGAGATCGCCTCGAGATCGCGCGCGTGCTCCTCGACCCGCACCATGGCGCGAGCATATCGCGCCTGTGTGCACGCTGAACACAGGCGAATCGGGGGCGATTCCGATAGTCTCGCCACGTGAGCAGCACGACCGTCGTCACGGACTGGGCCGAGCGCACCGCCGAGCTGCACCGCGAGCTGATGCCGCAGAAGGACAACCTGTGCGGCGCGTTCTGGGGCGCGCTGGTTCTGACCGCGGCCGGCGTGCACGGGATTGACCAGGACCTGGTCGCGCAGGAGTCGGGCACGCTGCTGCCGGAGGGCGGCGAGCCACCGCCGCTTGCAGGCGTCGAGTCGCGGGTGGACTACCGCCTTGAGCTGCCGCTGGCGCCTAGGCCTCAGTCCGGCACGCCGGGGCGGGGGCTGGCGATCGCGATCGAGCGCCTGTCGGCCGGCCGCCTGGCGGCGGTGCCGGTGGCCGGTCCCTGGACGGCCGAGACGGTGGCCGAACTGCTCTCGCTGGACCGGCAGATGCCGCTGATCGCAAACGTCGACACCGGCGCGCTGTGGGGAGCGTCTGCTGACCGCAAGCAGGTGCAGCGCCACCTCGACACCGGAGCGGACGACGGCCCCGCGGCCGACTGGTCTGTTGGCCACTTCGTCAACCCGGTGGCAGTTCAGCGCGGGCGGGGTGCCGCCATCGTCACTGTCCGCGACACGTACCCCGCGATTGCCGGAGGCGTCCACCTGCAGCCGGCGTCGCGCCTTGCCGCGGCGCTTCGCCGTGACGACGGGCGCGAGGGCGGCGTGCTCTGCGTGTGCGATGCTGGGCGAGCCGCCGGCCTCGAGCGCGACCTGGCCGCGGGCGGGTTGCAGGTTCGCCATTGGGACAACGGAACCCCCGAACGCCTGTCAAGGCATGGGCGGGGAAGGAGGGGATAGGTGGCCACTGACACCACGATCGGCGCCGCTCAGGTGCTCGACGGTTGGCGCGCCCAGGGGATCCGCTTCGTGC
The DNA here is from genome assembly GCA_045806525.1 of Gaiellales bacterium. GTDB lineage: Bacteria > Actinomycetota > Thermoleophilia > Gaiellales > JAICJC01 > JAICYJ01. Next base: position 63,077 of record JBJMJD010000009.1, read on the forward strand.
GGTTCGAGCTGCCCGACATGCACGGCACCAGCCGAGCCAAGATGGTGCCGATCGAGCGGGCCTACGGCTACGCCGAGTCGGGGCTGAACATGTACGGCGGCGTTGCCGTCCTGGACAGCAGGTCTGACGTCGTGGGTGGAACGCTCTATCACGAGGAGGTCGCATACGGCGACCAGCTGCTGTTGCCCGATCTGGAGACGGCCGCGGTGGTACCCTGGCGCGAGGCCACGGCGCGCTGGATCTGTGATTCCACCTGGGCCGACGGCACCCCGCTCGAGGCGTTGCCGCGGCGGGTCTGGCGCACACAGCTGGAGCGCGCCCGCGCGCTCGGCTACGAGCCCCTGATCGGGTACGAGCCGGAGTTCTACCTGCTGACCGCCGACCAGGAGCTGCTGTTCGAGGGCTACCACATCTTCAACGTCACGCGGAACACGTACGTGCCCTTCATCCAGGAGCTGGTCGAGCAGCTGAACGCGTATGGGCTCGAGGTGATCACGGCCAACTGCGAGTACGCCGGCTCGCAGTGGGAGCTGCCCTGCCTGCCGCAGCGCGGCATGGCCGGTCCCGACCGCTGCTTCTCGTTCAAGAACGCGGTCAAGGAGCTGGCCCACCTGCACGGCTACACCGCCACGTTCATGAGCAAGCCGTTCGCCGACTCGGCTGGATCGGGGCTGCACACCCACGTGTCTCTGCTGAACGTCGCCGACGGCGGCAACGCGTTCGGGGATGCGTCAGACGAGGCCGGTATCTCGGCCGCGTGCCGCAGCTTCATCGCCGGCAACGTGCGCCACGCCGCTTCCACCTATGCGCTGCTGGCTCCGACGGTGAACTGCATGAAGCGCCGCCGCACGCACACGTTCAGCCCCACCAACGTGTCCTGGGGGCTGGAGGATCGCTCGGCGCTGATCCGGATAAAGGGCGGCACCACCGAGTCGAGGCACATCGAGCACCGTGCTCCCACCGGCCTGGCCAACCCATACCTGGTGGGGGCGGCGATTCTGGCGGCCGGGCTGAACGGCATCGAGGACGGCCTCGAGCTGGAGCCGGCCGCTCATCCGCCGGCCGAGGAGGACGAGTCGCGGGCGAAGCTGCCGACATCGGTGCGCGAGTCGCTGGAGGCGCTGGAGGCGGACGAGCGGATTGCGGGCGCCCTCGGCCAGGACTTCGTCACCGCCTACGGCGTGATGCGACGCCACGAGCTGTCCCGCTTCGACGATCACGTTACCGACTGGGAACGCAACGAGTATGTCGAGATCTACTAGATGGTTGGTTTCACGGGATGCGTGGATGCTGGTCGCAGGATGGGGCGCGTTGGGCGTCGGGAGCGTCCGCAGGGCAGGCTGGATGATGTCCTGGCCGAGGACGATCGTGGCGTTCGGCGTGTCCCGGACCAGTCCGGCGCCGCGTAGCTCGTGGAACAACCATCTCTGCCGGCGACGCTGGGCGTGACCGGGCGATGAGGATCTCGGTCTTCATCACCTGCTTCAACGACACCCTGTTCCCGCAGACCGGCAGGGCGATGGTGGAGCTGCTGGAGCGGCTGGGGCACGACGTCGAGTTCCGCCCGGAGCAGACGTGCTGCGGCCAGATGCACCTGAACAGCGGCTACCGCGACGAGGGGCTGGAGCTGGCGTCACGGATGCGGCGCGTATTCGACGGCGCCGAGGCGATCGTGACCCCGTCGGCCTCGTGCGCCGGCCACGTGCTCGAGCACGCGCCGGAGCTGCCGGTGCACGAGCTGTCGCAGTTCCTGACCGGCGTGCTCGGCGTCGAGGACGTCGGCGCGCGCTACCCGGCGCGGGTCGCGTATCACCCCACCTGTCACTCGCTGCGCACCCTGCATGTGGGGGACGGGCCGGGCCGCCTGCTCGCCGCCGTCCACGACCTCGATCTGGTGAAGATCGACGAGAGCGATCAGTGCTGTGGCTTCGGAGGCACCTTCGCGGTGAAGAACGCGGAGGTGTCGATGGCGATGCTCGACGACAAGCTGTCGGCCATCGAGCGCAGCGGCGCTGAGGCCGTCACCGCCGTCGACAACTCATGCCTGATGCAGATCGGCGGCGGGCTCTCGCGGCGCGGCTCGCCGGTGCGCACGGTGCACCTGGCAGAGATCCTGGCGGCCACGTGAGCAGCGCCAGGCGCGGCGGTGCCGCGTTTCCCCAGGCCGCGCACGTGGAGCTGCAAAACACGCAGCTGCGGCGGAACCTCGGCCACGCCACCCGCACGATCCGCGCCAAGCGGGCGGCGGTCGTTGACGAGCTCGGCAACTGGCAGCAGCTGCGCGAGGCCGGTGCGGCGATCAAGCGCGACGTGATGGCCAACCTGGACAGCTACCTGACGGAGTTCGAGCGGTCCGCCACCGACGCCGGTGCGACCGTGCACTGGGCGGCCGACGCCGGCACTGCCAACGACCTGGTCGCGGGCATCGTCGCAGCGCACGGCGAGCACCAGGTGGTCAAGGTGAAGTCGCTCACGACCGACGAGATCGGGCTCAACGACGCGCTTTCGGCCCGCGGCGTGGAAGCACTCGAGACCGACTTCGCGGAGCTGATCCTGCAGCTCGACGGCGACTGGTCGTCGCACATCCTGGTGCCGGCCATCCACCGCAACCGCACCGAGATCCGCGACCTGCTGCGGCGCACCATCGGCCCCGCCGACCTGTCGGACGATCCGGCCGCGCTGGCCGAGGCGGCGCGCATCCACCTGCGCGAGCGGTTCCTGCGCGCCCGCGTCGGCATCAGCGGCGCCAACTTCGCGATCGCCGAGACCGGCACCCTGGTCGTGCTCGAGTCGGAGGGAAACGGCCGCATGTGCACGACCCTCCCCGACGTGCTGATCAGCGTGGTCGGGATCGAGAAGCTGCTGCCCCGCTTCGAACACCTGGCCGTGTTCATGCAGCTGCTCCCGCGTAGCTCGACCGGCGAGCGCATGAACCCCTACACCTCCCTCTGGACCGGCGTCACGCCCGGCGACGGCCCCGGCGAGATGCATGTTGTCCTGATCGACAACGGCCGCAGCGACGTGCTCCGTGACCCGGTCGGGCGCGAGGCGCTGCACTGCATCCGCTGCTCCGCCTGCCTGAACGTGTGCCCGGTCTACGAGCGCACCGGCGGCCATGCCTACGGATCGATCTACCCCGGGCCGATCGGGGCGATCCTGACGCCGCAGCTCGAGGGCATCGGCGCGGCCGCCAGCCTGCCATACGCCTCCAGCCTGTGCGGGGCCTGCTACGAGGTGTGCCCGGTCAAGATCGATATCCCGCGCGTGCTGGTGCACCTGCGGGGTCTGGCGCGCAAGAGCGGAGCCGAGCGGCGGGCGATGCGGACGCTGGCCTGGCTGTTCGCGGACGCCGGCCGCTACCGGCGCGCGCAGCGGCTGGCGCGGGTGCTGCCGGCCCGCGTGGCCGGCGCTGGCCCGATGAGGGCGTGGACGGCCGGCCGCGACCTGCCCCCCGTGGCGCCCCAGAGCTTCCGGGAGTGGTGGCATGAGCGACGCCCGTGAGATCGTGCTGGGCCGCGTCCGCGCGGCGCTGGTCGACAGCCCGCAGCCGGCCGCCACGGCGCTGCCGCCGGCGCCGCCCCCTCCTGCCGACCCGGTCGCGCTGTTCGCAGAGCGCGCGGGCGAGTATCGCGCCGCCGTGCACCGCGTCGATCGGGCCGGCGTGGCAGAGCGGGTCGCCGAGATCTGCGCCGCCCACGGTGCCCGCCGCCTGGCCGTGCCGGAGGATCTGCCGGGAGGCTGGCTTCCGCACGGTGTGGAGGCGACCCGCGATGCGACGGTCTCGGCTCTCGATCGGGTGGACGGCGTGCTCACGGGCTGCGCCGCTGCCATCGCCGAGACCGGCACCATCGTGCTGGACGGCGGTCCCGGCCAGGGCATCCGCGCGATGACGCTGGTGCCGGACCTGCACATCTGCGTGGTCCCGGTGGAGCTCGTATGCGCCTCGATCGGCGAGGCGTTTCAGCGGGTGGAGCCGTCGGTACGGTGCCGCCGCGCGCCGCTGACGCTGATCTCGGGACCGTCCGCCACCTCCGACATCGAGCTGTCTCGGGTCGAAGGCGTGCACGGCCCACGCCGGCTTGAGATCGTGATCGCCAGCTAGCTGACGACCGGCCAGTCCGGCCGGTCGCGGATCGCGTCGAGGTCGCTGTCGCCGGCCGACCAGGTGCGCACCGCGTCCGGATCGCCGGCGAAGGCCTGCGACAGCAGCTCGATCGCCTCGTCGTCGCGGCCGGCCAGCGCCCGGTAGCACGCCGCGTTGTAGAGGATCGAGGTGTTGCCCGGGTGCTCGGCAAGGCCGGCCTTGAGCAGGTCGTAGGCCCCGTCCAGATCTCCGGCCTTCGCGACCGCGTCCGCCGCGAAGTAGTGCTCCCACGCCGACGGCGTGAAGGCTTCCCCCGGCTTACCGCCGATCGCGAGCACCGTCGTGTTCGGCTCCGCCGCCACGGCGTGCCGCTTCAGCGCCGGATCGGCCAGGTACACCAGGGAGCCCGCGGGCACGTCGCTGGTCTCGCCGTCCACCGTGAAGGTCGCCCGGCCGTTCAGCACCAGGTAGATCTCCTCGTGTCCGAGCTGCGTCTCGGTGTGCTCCTCGACCAGGTCGTCGCCGATGTTGGCCGCGGTGTAGGCATTGATGCCGAAGGCACGCACGCCCAGCGTGCGCCGCAGCGGCCGCCACTGCAGCGTTCCGTTCACCACCGCCAGGGACGGCACGTCGCCGATCGCGAGCACCTGAAAGCCGTCGGTCACCTCCCTCACCTTACCCGCGAAATCACGCATCTAGCGAGGCTCCAGATCTTGGGCTAGAGTTCGTTGCGATGTCAATCACTCTCTACTCAGCCGACATTTGCCCCTACTGCGTGCGCACCCGCCTGGTGCTGAACGGAAAGGGCATCGAGTACGACCTGGTGCAGGTCGACCTGCCCGACAAGCCGGCCTGGCTGCGCGAGCTGAACCCGCGCAACCGCGTGCCCGTGCTCGACGTCGACGGACAGGTGCTGTGGGAGTCAGAGGCGCTCAACGACTTCCTCGACGAGACGCACCCCGAGCCGGCCATGATGCCGTCCGACCCGATCGATCGTGCCTGTGTGCGGATGGTGCTGCGGCGATTCGAGGATCTCTCCGACGCGTTCTACGCCGCCCGCAGGGAAGAGGACGGGGCGATCGAGGCGCTGCACGCCGAGCTTCGGTGGGTGTCGTCACAGCTCGAGCAGAGCAGCTACCTGGTCGGCGAGAGCTACACGCTGGCCGAGCCGGGTGTCTGGCCGTGGATCACGCGCCTGCACCGGGTCGGAGTCGACATCGGTCAGTACCCGGCCATCGCTGCCTGGTGTGACCGCCTGGCGGAGCGGCCCGAGTACGCGGCCGAGCTCAGCCTGCTGGCCGCGTAGCGAACCGCGCGAAGCGTTCGGCCAGCGTGCGGCCCACCCGCTGGTGCGTCTCGAGGTGCGCGTCCAGCGACTCCAGGAACCGGTCGCGGGGATAGCCGTTCGTGGCCAGGTCGTCGCCGCCCATCTCCAGCCAGGTCAGCAGCACCGGCCGCGTCACCTCGATGTGGAACTGGGTGCCCCAGGCGGCGTCACCGACCCGCAGCGCCTGCAGCGAGACCGGGTTGGTCATCAGCTCCACGGCCCCGCTGCCGGGACGGCAGGCGTAGTAGTGCCACTGCATCGCCTGGAACCGCCGCGGGAGCTCGTCGAACAGTGCGTCGCCGGCGGCGGCGGGCGTCAGCTCCACCTCGTGCCAGCCGATCTCGTGCGGCTCGCAGCGGTACACGGTGCCGCCCGCGGCCTCGGTCAGCACCTGCGCGCCCAGGCACAGGCCCATGTAAGGCGTGCGCCGCTCGAGCGCCTCGCGCACCAGCTCGATCTCCCGCGCCAGCCAGGGATGCTCGGCGGCCTGGTGCGTGTCGACCAGGCCGCCGCCCGCCACCACCGCCTCGAAACCGTCCAGCGACGCGGGCAGCTCGTCCCCGGCGTAGGGGTGCAGCGTGTCGACCGTGAACCCGTGCTGCTCGAGCGCATCCACGAACAGGCCGGCGGGATCGGTCGACTCGTTCTGGATATGCAGCGCCCTAGCCACGGAACTTCGCCGCCTCGCGGTACGCCTCCTGCTCGCGCCGGATCAGGTCGGGGTTGACGTCGCGCGCCACCGCCAGCTCGTGCGCCAGCCACTGCACGGCGGGTGCCGTCGCCAGCAGCGCCTCGGCCGCGGCGGGAAGCGCATCCGCCGCCGGCGTCGGCACGTACCCAGCTGCGGCCATCCCCCGGTCGGGCGCCTGGCGGCCGACCACGGCACACCGCACACCGACCCGAGCGGACGCCTGCAGGACCATCTGGCCGAGCTCCCGGCGAGGGCCGGAGCGCCGTCGCTCGTGCTCGATCAGCACCAGCCCGGTGCGCTCGTCGCAGGCCGGCAGGTGGCCGTGCAGGAAGGTCTCGAGATCCCGCATCGCCGTCGGGATGTGGGCCGCCTCCTCGATCTTGAGGGTCAGCTCGCGGGCCGCGATGCGGTCGGCGCCCGACCCGACCACGATCAGGTGGTCGCAGCCGTTCAGGGCTTCGGCCACGGCCGTGACGGAGCCGCGGTCGCTGACTCCGGCCGTGACCAGCCCCTCGACGACGCCGGGCGACGGCCTCGCGGCCAGGGCCAGGGTGGCGGCGATCGGCGAGGTGTAGCCGACCGTGTGACACCAGCTGCGGTCGACCATGGGCGTGACCAGCACGGCGTCAGCCTGCTCGGTGGCCTTGCTCTCGCCCCGCGCGGTGATCAGGGCGGTGCTCGACCCGGCGCGCCGAGCCGCCTCGAGCGCCTCGATCGTGGCCCAGGTGCCGCCTTCGTGGGAGATGCCAAGCACCGCTCCGCCCTGCTGTGGGTCGAGTGCCGCCTCGTACGCCTGCCGTGATCCGGCCGCTGTGCCCGCCTCGGTCAGGATCTCCGCCGCCGCCATCGCCGCGTGCTCGCTGGTGCCGCAGCCGACCATGGTCAACGGGCCGTCCACCTTCAGCAGCAGCGCCAGCGCTGCCGTGTCGCTCGTGGTTGCGATCCGCTCGAGCAGCGCCGGCTGGGCCTCGATCATCTCCTGCATCACCCAGGGCGGGTGGGCGCGCAGCTCCGGGAAGTCGTCGGTGTGCCAGTCGTCGGTCATGCGGCGCAGTCTATGCGCGCCCGGTCATCGTCCGGCGCCGGCCGCCAGCACCGTGACGCGACCGCGGCCGATCTCGACGTGGCCGCCGCGCTGGAGCTGGTGCAGTACGCGGTTCACCGTCAGCCGCGAGGTGCCTGCCAGACCGGCCAGATCGTCCTGCGTGAGCGGGATCGTGGCCCGTCCGGACGGTTCGCGGTACCGCTCGGCGAGCCCGTCCAGCATCAGACGCACGCGCCGCGGCGCCGGCGTGTAGAGCGCCTCGACCAGGCGCTCGGTCAGCTCGGCAACACGCTGCCCGAGCAGCTCCACCAGGAACACGTCGATCTCCCGGTAGCGGGCACGCAGGCGGTCGAGGTCGGTGCGGGACAGCGCATAGGTCTCGCTGGCCGAGATCGCCTCGACCTTGGCGCTGCGCACCTGCGCCCCGCCCAGCAGCGCCAGCTCGCCAAAGCACTCGCCCGGGCCGACCAGCTGGAGCGTGGCGACGCTCCCCAGCGGCGTGATCACCCGCACCGCCAGGCACCCGCTGCTGACCAGATGCAGCGTGTCGGCAGGGTCGTCGCGGTGGAAGACGACCTCGCCGCGCTTGAATCTGCGCCGCCGCGCCGACGTCAGCACTCCACGGGCCTCGTCGTCGCCGAGTGCGCTCAGGATCGCCCAGTCGGACACCACCACGCCCCTTTCCGTTGTGTATCAGATCATACATTACGGGCGTATCACGGGAGGTCGCGGAGCACCTGCGGAGTGCCTAGGTTCTAGACCATGACGTCGTGTCCCACACCAACCACGAAGGAGAGCAGTCCCATGCGCACCAGTTCTCGTCTGTTCCGCACCGTCCTCGTGGCGGCCGGCCTGATGGCCATGTCCGCGACCGCCGCCCAGGCGACGGCGTTGGGCCCGGCCAACGTGACCGACCGTGATCCGCTCGGCTTCACGGCCGCTCACCATCAGCTGCAGGTCGTGCCGCATTCGCCCGGCGGCCCGGTGATCCTCCACAGGTCGGGCTTCGTGCTCGGCCATCAGCTCCAGACCGCACCGCCCGTCATCGCCCAGCCCGTCTCCGTGCAGTCCGCAGACAACGGTTTCGACTGGGCCGACGCCGCAGTCGGTGCCTTCGTGGCGTCCGTCCTGCTGGTGCTGGCGGCCGTCGCCGCAATCATCGTCCGACCTCGGCACACGGTTCAGCTCTAGCTGCGGCTCCGGCGCCCGGTGGGGTTCTCGCGACCCCACCGGGCGTTCCTTCGTGGTCCCTAGCCCGGCCCGACTCTGTATCGAGCAATACATTGCGGGCGTATCCCGGGATGTCGTCGGGCCGCCGGGGGAGGCCTAGGTTGTGCACATGACTTCGTGCCTCACATCCACCCAGAAGGAGAGCACTCCCATGCGCACCACCTCTCGACTGATCCGCACCGTCCTGGTCGCCGCCGGTCTGCTGGCGATCTCGGCATCGGCCGCCCAGGCCA
>JBJMJD010000010.1:0-25431 GCA_045806525.1 Gaiellales bacterium
CCGCTGAAGCCGGCTTCGGAGCCGGAGGTGGCCTACGTGCTCGAGCGACGCTCCCAGTTCCCCGGCGTGCAGTTCCTGCAGACCACGCAGCGGCAGTACCCATACGGCGAGCTTGCGCCGAACGTGCTCGGCTACGTCAGCCAGATCTCGCAGTCGGAGCTGAAGGACTCGAACTTCGCGGGCCTCACCGGCGGCGCCATGGTCGGCCAGGCCGGAGCCGAGTACAGCTACGACCGGGAGCTGCGCGGTACCGACGGCCTGCTCGAGCAGAACTACGACGCGACCGGCCGGGCGGTCGGCGCGACGTACGTGCAGCGCGCCGCCCAGCCTGGCGACACGCTCCAGCTGACGATCAACTCACGGCTCCAGAAGATCGCTGAGAACGCGGTCGCCTACGGCATCCAGGTCGCCCACAACGACGGCGAGGTGACGGCGCACACCGGCGCGATCGTGGCCATGAACCCACAGAACGGCCAGATCTATGCGATGGCCTCGTACCCCAGCTACAACCCGTCGGTGTTCCTGCCACCGGCCAAGAACGCGGGCAAGCTCTACAAGGACAGGTACAACCAGCCGCTGATCGACAAGACGCTGGAGCCGAAGGCTCCCGGATCGACCTTCAAGCCGATCACGGCCACCGCGGCCTGGAACTCAGGCGTGCTGGGGCCCGGCTCGACGCTCGACTGCCCCGGCGTCTTCTACCGGACCGGCGACTTCTCGCACACGCCGTTCCCCAACTGGACAACGGTCAACCTGGGCACGATGGACCTGCAGTCGGCGCTGGAGCAGTCGTGTAACACGTTCTTCTTCCAGCTGGGCAGCAAGATGTACGACCTGCCAAACCAGGGCATCGCCTTCCAGAAGACGATCCGCCAGTACGGATTCGGAAAGACGCCCCCGATGGATCTGCCGGTGTCGCCCTACTTCTCGGGGCTGGTGCCGGATCCGGCCTGGCGTCTGCAGACCTACTCGAAGCCGATCGACCAGGTCTGGCAGCCGGGCTACGACATTCAGATGGCGATCGGACAGGGCGACCTGACCGTCTCGCCGATGCAGCTGGCCGTCGCCTACAGCGCCATCGCCAATGGCGGCAAGCTGGTCACGCCCCACATCGGCAAGGCGCTGCTGGACAGCCAGGGCAAGGTGGTCAAGCGGTTCGACCCGCGCCCGCAGCGTGACCTGAACCTGTCGCCGACGCTGCTGTCCGAGATCCGCCAGGGCCTGTATGAGGCCAGCCACAGCTCGCTGGGCACGTCCAGCTCGGTGTTCGGTGGCTATACCCCGGCCGTGGCCGGTAAGACCGGTACCGCCGAGCATCCACCGGACCCCTCGCCAAACGCGTGGTTCGCCTCGTTCGCGCCCGCGGACAATCCCAGGCTGGTGGTGGTGGCGCTGATCAACGACGGCGGGCACGGCGGCGTCTCGGCGGCGCCGGCGGCGCGCCAGGTCTACCAGGGCTTCTTCCACCAGAAGATCACGAACACCGTGGGAACGGACTCCTCACGCTGATGCGCACGTACCTGCGACACCTCGACTACATGATGCTGGCCACCGCGCTTGCGATCACGACCTACGGCCTGTGGATCCTGCGCAACGCGACCCGCAACGACATCCCCGGCGACCCCACCTACTACTACAACCGCCAGCTGGCCTACGCGGTGGTCGGGGTCGTGGGCATGCTGCTGATATCGCTGGTGCCGCCGCGGTTCCTGCGCCGGATCAACCCGCTGCTGTACCTGTTCGTGGTGCTCACGACGATGGTGGTGCTGGTGATCGGCACCAGCGTGCAGGGCGGCCAGCGCTGGATCAACCTGGGCGTGTTCCAGTTCCAGCCGTCGGAGCTGGGCAAGCTGCTGTTGATCGTGGGCCTCGCGGCGTGGCTGGGGAACCGGCGCAACGAGTGGAGCCCGGCCCGGCTGACGCTGGGCGCGCTGGCCTACATGGCGCTGCCGGCGCTGCTCGTGTTCGCGGAGCCCGACTTCGGCACGGCGCTCGTGTACGCCGCGGTGACGCTGGGCATGCTGTTCGTGCTCGGCGTGCCGTGGCGGCACTTCGCGTGGCTTGGGCTGGCCTTCGTGGTGATGCTGGCGATGGTGTTCTCGATCATGCCGGGGCTGGGCGTCCCGGTCATCAAGCAGTACCAGATGGATCGCCTGACCGCGTTCCTGCACCCGAGCTCGTCGAACATCCAGGGCGACGGGTACCACATCACGCAGTCGATGATCGCGGTCGGCCACGGCGGAGTGGGGGGCACGGGGTACGCCGGCGCCACGCAGACGCGCCTCAACTACCTGCCCGAGCACGCGACCGACTTCATCTTCTCGGTGGTCGGCGAGGAGCGCGGCTTCGTGGGCGCGATCTGGCTGCTCGGCCTCTACGCGCTGCTGATCTGGCGGGGGCTGAAGGTGATCACGATCTCGAGATCGACGTTCGGCAGCCTGGTGGCGGCGGGTATCGTCAGCATGCTCGTGTTCCAGATATTCATCAACATCGGGATGACCATCGGCGTGGCGCCGATCACCGGCATCCCCTTGCCGTTCATGAGCTTCGGCGGCACGCACACGATCACGAACCTGTTTGCGATCGGGGTGCTGCAGGCGATCCATGTGGACGCGTACCGGCGCGCCGAACCGCGGCTGGGTGCGCGAGGGCCCGCGTATGGCTAGCGCCGCGGGGGCCGCGGCGAGCCAGGCGAGGCGGATGTTCGGCGCGGTCAAGGACGTCGGCCAGGAAGGCGGTACGGCGCCGTTGCTGCTGTGCGGGCGTAAGGAGCCGCTGGACGAGCTGATGGTGGCGCTGGGCGGCGGGTCGTCGCAGGCGGCGCAGCTGTTCGCGGTGCGGCGGCTGGTTCGCGACGATGCGCCGCGGCTGTCGGAGGCGGCGGTGGTGGTCTATGGCGGCGAGGTGTTGTCCGGGCTGGATGCGCAGACGCGGTCCGACCTCGAGGTGATCGGGCGGACGACCGCTCCCAAGCTGGCGATGCTGGAGGCACTCGACCTGCCCAGCCCGGCGGTAACCGAGGCCGGCCGGGTGCGCGGTGTGATGCCGAGCGACCTGATGCCGTACCGGAAGGGGCGGTTCCCGGCGACGCGGGCGATGGAGCGGCTGGCAGAAAAGGCGGGGCCGAACGGGCCGCACCTGGCGTCCCAGCTGTCGGCGTTCCGGCCGCACGTGGTCGACCGGCTGATCGAGAAGGCGGCGCGGACGAACGCCAAGACGGCGCTGATCATCTTCGTGCCAGGCGCGGACATGCCGATCCTGACAGCGCTGCAGATGCGGATGGTGCTCGGGATCGGTGCCTGCCACGGCGAGAAGGTGTCGACCGACCGGGCGGTGGAGCTGCTGTCGGTGCTGGGAGCCGGGTTCGGCTTCCGGGCGGTCGCACGCGAGTTGTTAGACCTGGTGCCGGTGGCGGGCTGGGCCGTGAAGAGCGCGATCGCGTACTCGGCCACGAAGGCGCTCGGGCGGGCAGCGGACGAGTACTTCGCCCACGGCGCGGTGGCCGATGTCTCGCACCTGCGTGCGCTCGCCGAAGGCGTGCGGGCCGAGGTGCTGGCGCGGTTCAAGCGCAGCTAGCACGGCGCTTGCTGGTCGCAGAGGCGGCAGGCCCTCGCGTCGGGCTCGGACACGGGCGCGCCCGGTACGCCGACCTCGAACAGCGACGTGCGCGATCTCGGACTCCACGAAGGTGCACTTTGGCCACGGCGCGTAGGGCCGAGCTCGGGGGCACAACCCTCAACTACTGGTCGAGCCTGATAGACAGGTGCCGGGCACCGTCGTAACAGCCATGACGCGGGCGTGACCGTCCCGTGACGCGACCTTCGCCGCACTCCCGGTGCAGCGCGAGCGGCTGGGTGGAACGTCGGGGCCGGGCACCGTCGTTCCACGCCTGCCCGCGGCTTGAGGGTTCTGTGACACTCGGACTCGTCACGCCGGGGTCACAGCCTCGTCACAGGTGATGGAAGGGTGCCCGGCACCTCTCTATCAGGCACCTCTCTATCAGCCGTTCGTCGCGGAACGGTCACGGAGGTGCGACCGGTGGACGACGGTGCCCGGCAGCTCCGTTCCGCTCCCAACCGGTAGCATGGCACCATGGCGCCTCTGCTTGACGAGAAGATCGAGGCGGTGCTGGAGACGGTGCAGAAGCCGTCCCGGTACATCGGTGGCGAGGCCAACCAGGTGCGAAAGCCGCAGGCCACGCGCCTGGTCGCGCTCTGCTATCCCGATGCCTACGAGATCGGCATCTCCAACCAGGCCCTGCAGATCCTCTACGCCCAGGTCAACGCCCGCGAGGCGTTCGCCGCCGAACGCGTCTACTGCCCGTGGCCGGACATGGCCGATGCGATGCGGGCCGAAGGCATCCCGCTGTTCACCCTCGAGACCTGGAGGCCCGTGGGCGACGTCGACATGCTCGGCATCACGCTACAGGCGGAGCTGACCTACTCGAACGTGCTCGAGGTGCTCGACCTGGCCGGCATCCCGATCCGCGCCGCCGAGCGCGGCCCCTCCGATCCGATCGTGATCGCCGGCGGCCCCAGCGCCTCCAACCCGGCACCCATGGCGCCCTTCTTCGACGCCTTCTTCATGGGCGAGTCCGAGGAGGCGTTCGAGGCCGTGCTGGACGCCATCGACAGCGCCCCCGACCGTGCCGGGCGAATGCGGCTGCTGGAGCAGATCCCGTCGATCTACATCCCGGCCCTCGGCCGCGGTTCCGTCGAGCGCGCCATCTACACCGAGTTCGGCATCGAGACGCAGCCGACGGCTCCGGTCGTGCCCTACTCGTCGGCCATCTTCTCGCGTGCCTCCGTCGAGGTGATGCGCGGCTGCACGCGCGGCTGCCGCTTCTGCCACGCCGGCACCTGGTACCGCCCTGTCCGCGAGCGCCCCGCAGACCAGGTGATCGAGGCGGGCCTCGCCCAGCTCGGCTGTACCGGCTACGACGAGCTGTCGCTGACCAGCCTTGCCACCAGCGACTACACCGACGTCGTCGCCGCCATCGAGGGCATCAAGGAGCGCGCCCCCGACCTGCACCTGTCGCTGCCCTCAAACCGCGTCGACACCGGCCCTGTCGCGCTCACCGCCGCCGCCAACGCCCGCCAGTCGTCGATCACGCTCGCGCCCGAGGCCGCCACCCAGCGCATGCGCGACATCATCTGCAAGACCATCACCGACGAGATGATCGAGAGCGCGATCGAGGCCGCCTTCCGGGCCGGCTACTCGAGCCTCAAGATGTACTTCATGATCGGCCTGCCGCGCGAGACCCACGACGAGGTGCAGGGCATCGTCGACCTCGGCATCCGCGCCCGCGAGATCGGCCGCGCCGTGGGCGGCCGCTTCACGGTGCACATGAGCGCCTCCAACTTCGTGCCCAAGCCGCACACCCCGTTCCAGTGGGAGGGCATGGCGCCGCGCGACCAGCTCGCCGCCAAGCAGGCGTACATGCGCCGCGCGATGCCGACCCGCCAGATCCGCCTGTCGCTGCACGACCTGCGCACCTCGATGCTGGAGGGCGCGCTGTCACGCGGCGACCACCGCACCGCCGAGGTGATCGAGCTGGCGTGGCGCGGCGGCGCCCGCTTCGACGCCTGGACGGAGATGTTCCAGGAGCAGGCCTGGCATGAGGCGTTCACCCGAATGGGCACGACCATGGACGAGCAGGCCACCCACGAGTTCGGCGAGTGGGACGAGCTGCCGTGGGACCACGTGCGCAGCGGCATCACCAAGGAGTTCCTGCTCGACGAGTGGTGGCAGAGCAAGGCCGAGGTGGCCACCGGCGACTGCCGCTGGGACGGTTGCGTCGACTGCGGAGCCTGCTTCGGCGCGGTGCGAAACCTGCTCGTGCACTGAAGCTCGGGGCCGTGCTCGCCGATGTAGGGGAGAGGAGCGGCTACACTCCTAGGGACAGAGCGTTCCGCAGCCAGGGTCCAGTCGAGTCCCAGGCGCACGCTCGAAACGAAAGTTTTTCTCAAGTGAGCTGGTTTTTTGACATATCGCATCACCTTCGCGGTCCGCGACAGAGCGCGTTTTCTGTCGCACCTCGAAACGGTTGACACACTCCTGTCGGCGCTCCGCCGCGCCGGCTATCAGGTTGCACTCTCCCGCGCCATGCGGCCCCGGCCGGTCATCGCGCTGGCGCTGCCCCGGGCAGTCGGAGTGCAGAGTGAGGCGGAGCTGGCAGACGTCGAGCTGACCAGCGAGCCCGCCACGGCGGAGCTCTGTCAGCGGCTGTCGGAGCAGCTGCCTGCAGGGTTCGAGCTGATCGCGGCCGAGCCGGCCGTCGGCAAGCCGGCCGCGTCGCGCGTGCGCGGCGTGTCGTACCTGATCGAGGTCGCCGATGACGTCGACTGGGATCAGGCGGTCGAGCGCTATCTGGCCGCCGACGCGGCGATCGTGACCCGCACCGCACCCAAGAAGGCGGACAAGCGCATCGACGTGCGCGCGTTCTGCACCCAAATCAGCCACGGCCCGGACGGGCTCGTGGCGGACATCGATCTGACCGAGGCCGGCACCGCCCGCCCCGAGGAAGTCGCAACCGCGGTCGCAGCCACCATCGGCGCGACCCCAACCATCATCCGGCTCGTGCGCACGAACATCGCGCTGCGCGAAGCGCCGGTAGGAGCACCTACGTGACAGTAATCGCAAACACCACCAAGACCATCCTGATCTCGGTCGACCTCTCGGAGCTGCGGGTGGCCGTGCTCGAGGAGGGACGCACCGTCGAGACCTACATCGAGCGGCGCGGCGCCGGCTCCATCGCCGGCAACATCTACAAGGCCAAGATCGACAACATCCTGCCTGCAATCGACGCCGCGTTCGTCGATTTCGGCGCCCCCAAGAACGGGTTCCTGCAGGTGCGCGACGTGGTCGTCCCCGGCTTGAGCGCCACCGCGCGCCGCCGCAAGAAGATCTCGGACATGCTCTCGAACGGCCAGGACATCCTGGTCCAGATCGAGAAGAACCCGATGAAGACCAAGGGCGCGCGCGTGACGATGGAGCTCTCCATCGCCGGCCGCTTCCTGGTGCTGACGCCGGATGGCGAGGGCTCCGGTGTCAGCAAGCGACTTCCCGACGGCGAGCGCGAGCGGCTGCGCAAGCTGGTCAAGCAGCTCGAGACCGACGGGGTGGGCGTGATCGCCCGCACCGCGGCAGCCGGCGCCACGCTCGAGGACCTCGAGCGCGACCTGCGCTTCCTGCGCAAGATCTGGGCCCAGATGCAGGCGCGCGCCAAGAACGCGCCCGCCAAGACGATGGTGCACCAGGACGGCGACCTCTCGCTGCGCGTGATCCGCGACCTGCTGACCCGCAACGTCGACAAGGTCGTGGTCGACTCCGAGCGGCAGTACCGCCGGATCCTCGGCTGGGTGCGCACCACGCAGCCCGAGTTCGCCGACCGCATCGAGCTGCACACGGGCAGCCAGCCGCTGTTCGAGCAGTACGGCGTCGAGGCCGCGATCCGCTCGACCCTGAACCGGCGCGTCGACCTGCCCTCGGGCGGCTACCTGCTGTTCGACTACGCCGAGGCGTTCACCGTGATCGACGTGAACTCCGGCTCATCGACCCGCCAGAGCCACCTCGAGGAGACGACGCTTCGCACCAACGTCGAGGCCGCCCGCGAGGTGCTCCGGCAGCTGCGGCTGCGCGACATCGGCGGCATCATCGTGATCGACTTCATCGACCTCGAGCGCGAGCGCAACCGCAAGGAGCTGCTCGCGGTGCTGACGGAGGAGCTGACGAAGGACCGCACAAAGACCTACCTGGTCGACATCTCGCCGCTGGGCCTGGTCGAGATGACCCGCCAGAACACCACCGAGGGCGTCCGCGAGACGCTCACGTCGATCTGCCCGACGTGCGGCGGCGAAGGCCGAGTGCTGTCGCAGGACACGATGGCGGTGGAGGCCGAGCGCAAGCTGCGAAAGCTCGTCCACGCCTCCTCGTCGGAGGCGTTCCGGATCCGCCTGAACGCGAAGGTGGCGGCCAAGCTGGCCGGCCCCGGTGGCGTGAAGCTGTTGGAGCTGGAGCGCGAGACCGGCCGCTTCTTCACGCTCGAGGGCGAGATGCGGATGCCGCTCGAGGAGGTGGACGTGGTCGAGGAGGGCACGCGGCTCGAGGTCGACGGAGCGGAGATGCCCGTCAAGGAGGGCGACGAGACCAAGCTTCGGATCGACGAGCCGCACATGTTCAACCTCTCCGACGGCGTCGCCCGGCTGAACGGCTACCAGGTGATCGTGGGCGGCGCGATCAGCTACGTGGGCCAGGAGCACAGGGTACGGATCGACCGCGCGACACGCACCATCGCCTACGCCACGCTGCTCGACGCCAAGCCGGCGCCGATCGAGCTGCCGCCCGAGCCTGGTGAGTTCGAGCTGCCCGACTTCGACCGGGAGGTGGGCGAGCGTCTGGAGCTGGAAGAGCGCACGCGCGGTCGGCGGCGCCGCATCTCGACCACGACCGCCACGTCCGGCACGCGCCGAAAGGCGGGTGCCGCCGAGGATGCCGCCGACGAGGATGCCGCGTCGGCGCCTGAGGTGGTCGAGGCCGGAGCGGAGGGCGAGGACAGCGACGCCGACGCCAAGCCGAAGCGGCGGCGCAGCCGCGGCGGCCGAACGCGAACCAAGGCGGCCGGCGCCGAGACGGCAACCGGCGAGCCGGCGGAGACGCAGGACGCTCCCGCCGCTGCGGAATCAGGCGCCGAGACCGACGACGGCGAGCCGGCGGCCGACGGCGAGGCCAAGCCGAAGCGCCGGCGGGGCACCCGCGGCGGCCGCAGCCGCACGCGTAAGCCGGCCGGCGCAGCCGCCGACGCGGCCGCGAGCGACGCGCCGGACGCTGCCCTGCTGGAGCCGCCCACGGAGGTGCCGGCCATAAACGGCGAGGTGGACGAGGCGGATTCTGCCGAGAAGCCGAGGCCGGCGCGAAAGCCCCGCACCCGCAAGCCGAGGGCGGCGGCGACGGAGCCTGCGCCGGGAGCTGACACGCCCGAGGCGCCCGAGGCGCCCGAGGCGCCGGCGGCCGAGCCCGTCACCGCGAGGGTCGAAGCCGTGACGGCGTTTCCCGCCCAGCCGGAGCCGGCGGCAGAGCCAGCGCAGCCGGCGCCGGCACAGGAGCCCGAGCCCGCCGGCGACGGCGACGGCAGCCGTAAGAAGGGCCTGTTCGGGCGGCTGCTCGGCGAGTGAGGGCCGTCTGCTACGATCATTTCGCCCGTCATCTTGCGGGCATTTTCGTGTGGAGACGCTCAGCATGTACGCAGTGATCAAGGTCGGCGGCAAGCAGTACCGCGTCGAGCAGGGGCAGAAGCTCCTGGTCGATCGCCAGGCGCTTGACGCCGGCAAGACGTTCACGCCGGAGGTGCTGATGACAGGCGGCGACGCTGTTGTCACCGATCGCGCGAAGCTGAAAGGCACAGTCACGGCCGAGGTGGTCGAGCATCTGCGGGGAGAGAAGCTGAAGGTGTTCACGTTCAAGCCGAAGCGCGGCTTCAAGAAGACGCGCGGGCACCGCTCGGAGCTGTCGCGGATCACGATCGCGTCGATCGGCGCGGCCAAGAAGCCGCGGGCGCCGCGCAAGAAGGCCGAGCCGGCCGCGGCGGAGAAGGAGGACAACGGTGGCGCATAAGAAGGGACTCGGTTCCTCCAAGAACGGGCGCGACTCGAACGCGAAGCGTCTGGGCGTGAAGGTGTTCGCCGGCGAGACCGTGACCGCGGGCGCGATCATCGTGCGCCAGCGGGGAACGCGCTTCTACCCCGGCGCCGGCACCGGCCTCGGCGGCGACGACACGCTGTTTGCGACCACCGACGGCACGGTCGAGTTCACGCAGCGCAAGGGCAAGCGCTTCATCAGCGTCGCGTAAGCCGGGCCCGCCCGCGGTCACCTACGCTTAAGCGATGTTCTCCGACCACGCCACGGTGTTCGTGCAGGGCGGCCGCGGCGGCGATGGCTGCGTCAGCTTCCGCCGAGAGAAGTTCGTGCCCCGCGGCGGCCCTGACGGCGGCGATGGAGGTGACGGCGGAGCGGTTGAGCTGGTGGCCGACCCCGATCTCCGCGACCTCACCAAGTTCCGCTTCGCTTCCCACTTCAAGGCCTCCCGAGGCACCCACGGCCAGGGCTCCGGCAAGCACGGCCGGCGCGGCCGCCCGCTGTCGATCACGGTGCCGGTCGGCACGCAGGTGTGGCTGCGCGACGAGGGCACGCTGCTGGCCGACCTGGCCCATCCCGGCGCCCGCGTCCAGGTGGCGGCCGCCGGCAACGGCGGCGGCGGCAACCGCCGCTATGCCACCGCCAACCGCCGCGCCCCCACCACCGCCGAGGTGGGCGCGCTGGGAGAGGAGCGCTGGCTGGAGCTGCGCCTGAAGCTGGTCGCCGACGCCGCGCTGCTGGGCTTCCCCAACGCCGGCAAGTCATCGCTGCTGCGACGCATCTCGAACGCCAAGCCGAAGGTGGCCGACTACCCGTTCACCACCATCGACCCGGTGCTGGGAACCGTCGACGGCCCCGACGGCCAGCTGTCCGTTGCCGACGTCCCCGGCCTGCTGGAGGGCGCCAGCGAGGGTGTCGGCCTCGGCCACGAGTTCCTCGCCCACCTCGAGCGCGCCCGCCTGCTGATCCACCTGGTGGAGGCGTGCGACGACGCTGACGACGTGATCCGTCGACGCGACACCATCAACCGCGAGCTGGCCCTGCACGGAGGCGGCCTGGCCGATCGGCCTCAGATCTTCGTGCTGTCGAAGATCGACCTGATCGAGCAGTCCCGCCGCGAGTCGCTGACCGAGGAGTGCGGCGCCGAGCTGGCGGTCTCGTCGGCCACGGGTGAGGGCGTCGACCGGCTGATCGCGCTGCTGTTCGAGCGCGTCCCGGAGCTTCCGGTGCACGACGCGATCGTGCCGGCCGAGGAGCCGGAGCTGGCCGACTTCCTCGTCTACCGGCCGGCTCCGCCGGCTCGCCGCGAGTACAAGATCCTGCGCGACGCGGGCACCCTGCGCGTGGCCGGCCGCGGCATCGAGCGGCTGGCGTCGTCGCTGGAGCTGGACGACCAGGCGGGCATGGCCGAACTGGCCGCCGAGCTGGAGCGGCTCGGCGTCGAGTCGGCGCTGCGCGCGGCGGGGGCCAAGCCCGGCGACGAGATCCTGCTGGGCGCCCACAGCTTCAGCTTCCAGCCCGCACGCGAGCCGGAACCCGCCTGATGCGGATCGGGGTGTTCGGCGGCGAGTTCGACCCGCCGCATCTCGGACACCAGGCGGTGGTGCGCACCGCACGCGACCAGCTCGCGCTCGACCGGCTGCTGGTGGTGCCGACCGGCCAGCCGCCGCACCGGGATGCGTCACCGACGCCGGCGGAGGACCGCCTGCAGATGGCGCAGCTGGCGTTTGCGGCCGAGGCTGGCGTCGAGGTCAGCCGCATCGAGCTCGACCGTGAGGGGCCGAGCTACACGGTGGATACGCTGCGAGCGCTCGCGCCGCTGGGCGATCTGGTGCTGATAGTGGGCGCGGATCAGTGCGATCTGCGCACCTGGCGTGAGCCGGACGAGATCCTGCGCCTGGCGTCGCTGGCGGTGGCTCCTCGCGGGGGATACGTCTGCGCTGCCGGCGTGAACGTGACCGAGCTCGCCATGGCGCCGGTCGACCTGTCGTCGACGACCGTCCGTCAACGCCTGGCCGAAGGAGTTGGCGAGGATGCGGTCGATCCCGCCGTGCTCGCGCTGATCAGGGCCCGCGGGCTCTACGGTAGACCTCCGTGCTAGGCTGTTTGCGAGGGTATTTGGAGCTGATCACCTGACCACGAGTCTCGAACTGGCACACCGCATCGCCGCACTGGCGGACGAGAAGCTTGCCTCTGACATCGTGATCCTGGACATGACCGACGTGGTCAGCTACACGGATCACTTCGTGATCTGCTCCGGTCGCAACACACGCCAGACGCAGGGCATCGCGGGCGAGATCCGGGAGGCGCTGAAGCGCGACCGCATCCTCTCCCGCAACATCGACGGTGAGCGGCAGGGCGACTGGATCCTGCTCGACTACCTGGACGTGATCGTGCACGTGTTCACGCCCGACGCGCGATCGTTCTACCGGCTCGAGTCGCTCTGGGGCGAAGTGCCCAGCGAGTCGTACGCCCAAGGTGCCTGACCGCACCTTCACGCTCGCCGAAGCGCAGGCGCTGCTGGACGAGGTTGTGCGCCCGCTGGCCGAGCGGATGGTGGAGCTGTGCGCGGCGGTCGAGCCGCTGCAGCGCGAATGGCGCACGATCGTGATCGCAATCGGCTCCAACGGCGGCGGGCTCGACCACGAGCGGGCGAGCGCGCTGCGGGAGTCGCTTGAGCAGGCGCAGGCTGAGGTTGGCGAGCTGGTGGATGAGGTGCTGGCGCTGGGCGTGCAGGTGAAGGACCCGACCCAGGGGCTGCTCGACTTCCCGGCCGTGATCGACGGGCAACCCGCGCTGCTGTGCTGGCGGGTCGGGGAAGCGCGGATCGAGTTCTGGCACACCTTGGAGGGTGGGTTCGCGGGCAGGCAGCCGCTGCCGTGAGCGCCGGCGCGCACCTGAACGCGGCGCTGGCGGCGGAGCGGGACGCGTACGCGGAGCAGCTGGCCGGCCGGCCGGCTTCCGCCAAGTACCGGGCTGCGCGCGATGCCTACCTGGCGTCGCACACCGAGACCGGACCGCGCAGCTGGGGGCGGCTGATCGGGGCGCTGAAGATGGCGATCCTGGCCGACGACGGCGTGGCCGGGGTGGCGGCGCGGGCACTGGCCGACGCCGAGGGAGTCGAAGGCGCCGCGGCCGGGTACGCGCGGGCGCTGGCGGCGGTCGCGACAGGTGCCCCGCCGGACACGACCGAGATGCTCGCGGCCGGCGGTGTCTTCGCGCGGACGGGGAGGGCGCTGCAGGCGCTGGCCGACGGCGACGCGGCCGGCTACCGCGCCGCCCTGGAGGAGATCGTGGCCGACTTCGCGGCTCGCGACCAGCACCTGTCGGGCGTGGCCGTGGCGGACACGGCGATGGTGCTCGAGCGGCTCGCCGAGCCGCGCGGGTTGGCCGTCCACCCGGTCAGCGAGCTGCTGCCACACGCCCTCTGAATCCGGAACGAGAGCGCCGCCGACCTCGATATACTTCGACGCCTCGGGGCTATAGCTCAGTTGGGAGAGCGTCGCGCTGGCAGCGCGAAGGTCACCGGTTCGAGCCCGGTTAGCTCCATTGCTCCGGCGTGGCAATCGCCTACGGGTGCAGCTTCAGCAGGATCGGCGGCCGCGCGCGCTGACGGAAGTTGAAGTCGGCCCGGATGTCGCCCAGGATCGCGGCGTTCTCGCGGACGTCGGGCCGCGAGTCGGCGCGGCCGTCGGTCCTGGGATCGATCCGCCGGTCCCCGAGGAAGTCGTCCTCGATGAACTTGAGGTACGCATCCGGGCTCAGCACCTGGTGGTCGATGAAGCCGTGGCGGGCATAGGGGCTGATCACGAGCCCCGGCACGCGCAGCCCGTAGCCGAGGGAATCGACAGTCGGCGGCTTCACGTGGTCGTAGAACCCGCCCCAGTCGTCCCAGGTCAGGAAGATCGCGCTCGAACGCCAGTCCTTGCTGCGCATGACCGCGTTGATCACGCTGGTCACCCACGCCTGGCCGCGCGTGATCGACGCGGGCGGGTGCTCGCTCTGCACGTAGTTGGGGATCACCCACGAGACTGCTGGCAGCTGCCCGGACCTGGCCGCCTTGAAGAACAGCGACGTGTCCTGCACGTGGTTCACCTGGTGCGTCTGGCGGACGTCGGTGAACCGCGGCAGGGGGTTCCAGATCGACGGAGTCTGGGCGTTCTGTGGACGGAAGTGGCAACCCATCACCCCCAGGCCGCAGTCCGGCTGCGCACCGGCCGAGATGTAATAGGCCCAGCTCACGTCGTGGTGGTAGAGCAGCCAGGGGAGGTCGGTCCATGGGTAGGCGGGCTGGTCGGGCTGGTGGACCACCTGACCGGTCTTGTCCGCCGAGGAGCGGCAGCTCATCGGATCGGTGGTCGACGTGCAGAGCGCCGACCAGCCCGACACGATCGCCTCGTGGTTCGGCTCGCTCCACCCATCGCCGGACGCGAAGAAGTGATCCTGCAGCACATAGTGGCGGGCGTAGGCCCAGTAGTTCGGGATCTGGTGGTAGTCGTGGTAGCCCATCACGTCCGGGTGGCTGACGTCGATCGTGCAGGACGGATCGAGCACGAACGTGCCGCAGGTAGCCGTGTGCGCGCCGACGGCCTGGCCGACGAACCCGTTCATGCTCCCGCCGTTGATATCGGCCCGTGAGTTCACGACGTTGTGGGGGCCGCCGCTGTTGATCGGGCTGGTGTCGTAGTAGGGCCGCTGGCACTGGTGGGCGACGGGGTTCCACGAGCAGGTCGTGGGCACGCCGTGCTTCATCGGGATCCCGTCCGCCCCGGGATAGGTGCCGAAATAGGAGTCGAACGAGCGGTTCTCCTGCACGATCACGATCACGTGCCGGATCTTGTGGATTCCGTGCAGCGAGAAGGCCGGGAGGGTGTCGGGCGGCCCGGTGGCGGGCGGGCCAGGGGACGAGCTGGCCGAGACGGTGGAGGTGCAACCGGTCACGAGCAGTATCGCCAGTGTGCCGAGGGCGATGATGCAGTGCGCACGGGAAGCTGGCGTCATCGGTCAAACCGTACGCACGACCGATTGACGCCCTCCAATCAGAGCGGTCGCTCTAGATATGGACGAGTGGCGACCGTACACTCGAGGCGCTGGCTCTGGCGGGCTCCATCGATTTCGAGCGTTGCTCGAGGGGGAAACGATGTTCGACCGAAAGCGCGTCTGCGGTCTTGCCATGATCGTGCTCGCCGTGGCCGCCCTGGGCGGGTCCGCGGCCGGCGCTCAGGCATCGGTTGCTCCCCGGGTGCGCGAGATGCGCGCGGCCAAGGTGCTGTTCGCCCGGTCGCTGCCCGCGCGCCTGCGCGCCCACGTCCTCTCGACCGCGGGCGTGTCGGTCAGCACGGGCACTGATCTCGTGCTGTTCACGGATCCGCTCCGGATGCAGGTCCACGGTCTCAGCTACCAGATGGGCATGTCCGCCGATACCACCGTTGACCAGTTCGGCAGCGCGCCCGAGCTGAGCGTCGGCTTCGATCGCACCTCGCGCGGGGTGAGGGGTCGGATCAACGGCTTTCAGGAGCACGTGTACGGGTTCTCGTCGACCGACATGGTGATGACCGCCGACCAGGGCCTGACCGGGTTGCACATCGATACGCGGCGTTCCTTCCACCCGACGCGGGTGACCATGAACTTCGTGCCCGACGAGGTGCGCTCGGCAAGCTGCCGGCTGTACTTCGGCGGCCACGGTACGCAGTCGGTGGCGGAGGGCACGCTCGACGCGAACGTCTTTCGGATCCACACCGGCACGTTGCCGTTCTTCGGCACCGTCACCACCGCACCGCAGACGGGGATTGCGATCGCCGATCCGGGCTGCATCTCCGGGGGTCTTGGGGGCGTCGCCTTCGGGCGCACGGTGCGCCGCTACCACGAGCCGTGCCAGGGTCGCGAGTCGGTTGTGGCCGGCTCACCCTTTGCCGACACGAGCTGGGAGGCCGAGGTCGGCTACCGCGGCGCGCGGGCCTATCTCGGTGCGCAGACCGGGACCAGCTCAACCACCAATCTGGTCGAGCACTTCGCGGTCGGCCTCCAGTCCACGGCGGCCATGCCCAGGCCGGAACGATCCAGGCACGGCGTTGTCGCCAAGATCGGCACGAGCGGAAACCCGATGTTCAGCGGCAGCGCGACGTTCGTGTCGCACCGGCGTCCGTCGGTGTCGAGGGTGCACGTCTGCGCCGTGGGGCGGCATCTGCGCCGGTTCGTTGCAGCGCGATACCGCGGCACACTGAGCCCGGACGACGGTGCCCCGCTGACGGCGCTGTTCGACACCGGAGGCTACGCGCTCGAGCGCAGTTCAGCGTTGCTGGTGATCCGCAGCTACCTGCGGTAGATCGCGGGCCGGCCCCTCCCGCGAGATGTAGTATCGCGGCCATGAACGAGACGCTCAGCGAGACAATCGACCGCTACAACGCCGCCTGGAACGAGCAGGATGTCGAGGCGATCGCGCGCTATCACCACCCCGAGATCGTGTTCCAGAACCACACGGCGGGAGAGCGGGTCGAGGGCGCCGAGGCGGTGAGCGCGCACATCGCCGGCATCTTCGCGGGCTGGCCCGACCTGCACTTCCGCGGCCGTCGCGCCTACTACGGCGACGACTTCGTGGTGAGCGAGTGGACGGCCACGGCGACCCACCCCGACGGCCGCAAGCTGGAATGGGACGGCATCGACGTGTTCCCGTTCCGCGACGGTCTGATCGCGCGCAAGGACGTCTACTCGACCAGTGGCAGCGCGCGCGTGCTCGCCCCCTGATCAGCCGGCGGCCGCTCGTTCGGGGGCGATGTTAGGGTTGCTGTCTGCGGCGGCCCGGAGGTGCGCGTGGCTGAGATCGTGATCGTGGGAGCGGGGATCGGCGGGCTGTCGGCCGCACTGCTGCTGAGCCGCGACGGCCACCGTGTGGTCGTATGCGAGCGCGATCCGGCCCCGGTTCCCGGCACGAACGAGGAAGTCTGGTCGGACTGGTCGCGGCCCGGCATCCCGCAGTCGCGGCTGGGCCACGCCTTCCTGCCTGGATTCCGGTTGCTGCTGGCCGAGCGCCTGCCGGACGTGCTGGCCGACGTCCTCGCCTCGGGTGCGCCGGAGCTGGACGAGACGAGGGACATGCCCGGCGACGAGCGGACCCCCGCGGATGCCGAGCTGGTGACGATCATGTGCCGGCGTCCGGTGCTGGAGGCCGCGTTGCGCCGAGCGGCGGCGCGGGAGCCGGCGGTCGAGCTGCGGGCGGGGTGCCGGGTAACCGGGCTGGCCGCCGGCGACCGCGCCAGGGACGGGGTGCCTCGCGTGACCGGGGTGCTCACCCGAGACGGAGCAATTCCGGCTGATGTCGTGGTGCTGAGCGGCGGTCGGCTCTCCCTGGCGCCTGCCCTCTTCGCCGAGGTCGGGACGACGCTCGAAGAGCAGTCGGTGCGCTGCGGGTTCATCTGCTACACCCGCTACTTCCGGATCCACCCGGAGGGCCGGGACGAGCGGGTGGCGACCCAGCTGACGGTGCACGCAGACACCGGGTACATGCAGTATGAGATGTGGGGCGCCGACTCCGCGACGTTCTGCGTCGAGTTGCTGGTGCCCGCCGCCGATCGCGACTTCCGCTGCCTCCGTCACGAGCCGGCCTGGACAGCGGCGGCGCTGGCGCTGCCCGAGTGCACCGAGTGGATGAGCCCCGACCGCTCCGTGCCGATCAGCGCGATCGCCGCGATGGGTGGGGAGCGAAACACGCTGCGGCAGGTCGTGCGGGACGGGCGCCCGGCGGCATTGGGCGTCCACGTGATCGGGGACGCGCGCTGCCAGACCAACTCGGCCTACGCCTGGGGATCGCGGCATGCGCTGGCGGCCGCCTGCGCGGTGCGAGACGTGATCGCCGAGCACGGGGACGATCCCGAGGCCCAGGCGATGGCGCTCGAGCGGCGGCTGGGCCCGGAGCTGGCCGGGCGCTTCGAGCACTCGCGGCAATTCGACCAGGCCTGGCACCGCGCCTCTCGCGGCGAGCCCGAGTGGGGGACCGTCGACGACGGGCCGGGGCTGATGGCCAAGGTGCTGACGCCGGCCGCCGAGCACGACGCTGAGGTGTTCCGGGCGGTGATGCGCTGGCACCTGCAGCTTGATCCGGTGGGGGCGATCTACGCCAACCGCGAGGTGGTGGAGCGGGCCCGGGCGGTGATGGCGGCCACCCCGCCAGCGGCCAAGCAACCGTCGCGTCCTGGCCGCGACGAGCTGCTCGAGATCGCCGCCGCCGGGGTTCGCGTTGCGTACCGGCCGTCCGATTTGGGATAGTAGGGTCGTGTTCGACCACGTCACGGTGCGGGTGTCGGAACGCGGCGAGTCCGAGCGGTTCTACGCGGCCGTGCTCGCGGCGCTCGACCGCGAGCCGACCTACTCGGACGAGCACCTGGTCAAGTGGAACGACTTCTCGATCTGCCAGGCGACCCGCGCGTGCCCGCCCACAAAGCGGCTGCACGTTGGCTTCGCCGCGCGCTCGCCGGAGCAGGTCGACGCGTTCTGGCGGTCCGGTACCGAGGCCGGGTTCCTCGACGACGGCAGGCCGGGGCCGCGGCCGCGCTACGGCGAGGACTACTACGGCGGCTTCCTCCGCGACCCGGACGGAAACAGCGTGGAGGCGGTGCACCACGGCGACGTTCGGCTCGACGGGATCGACCACCTGTGGGTACGGGTGGCCGACCTGGATGTGTCCAGACGTTTCTACGACGTGGCGGCACCGCACGCCGGCATCCGGCTGGTGGACGAGCACGAGGACCGCGTGCGGTTCGCGGGTGCCGGGGGCTCGATGTCGCTGGTGACCGGGCCGTCCACCGAGGGGCTGCACATCGCGTTCGCGGCACGAGACGACGGGACGGTCGACGCCTTCCACAGCGCCGCCACAGCCGCCGGCTACGCCGACCACGGGGCGCCCGGAGAGCGGTCGCAGTACCACGACGGCTACTACGCGGCCTACGTCCTCGATCCCGACGGCACCAACGTCGAGCTCGTGAACCACCATCGCGGCTGACGCCCGATCGATGACGGGCGGGTAACCGGCGCCCTAGCGTGCGCGGACCGGCAACCCCCGTCCGCTCAGCAGGGGCGCCGACCGGTCGCGCAGCCGCAAGGCCGCGAACAGCGTCATCGCGATGCTGGCCGCACCCGACACCAGATAGGCCGCCTCGGTGCCGCCCTGCGAGGCCAGCCAGCCGGCCAGCAGGCCGCCCATGGGACCGGCACCGTTGAAGGCGAAGAAATATAGGCCGATGACGCGCCCGCGCAGATGGTCGGGTGCGTTCAACTGCAGCAGCGAGTTGGCGTTCGACGTCCAGAGCGTGAAGCTAAGGCCGGTCACGAACAGCAGCAGCGATGCCAGCGCAAGCCCGCTGACCGGCGCCAGCGCCAGCTGTGCGACGCCGAAGCCGAAGGTACCCGCGAGCAGCACCCTCCAGCTGGCGCGGCCGAGCGTGGCGGAGGTGAGCGCGCCGCCCAGCGCACCCAGGCCGAAGAAGGCGGTCAGCACGCCGAACACCTCGGGGCCGCCGCCCAGCGTCTGCTTCGCCATCACCGGCAGCAGCACGTTGAAGTTGAAGGAGAAGGTGCTGACGACGGTCACGATCATCAGCGCCATCAGCACCTCCGGCGCGCCGCGCACGTACCGGAATGCCTCGCGGGTGCCGCGCAGGAGGGTCGGCCGCTCGGCGTTGGCCGAGCGCGGGAACATCTCGTCGCTTCGCATCAGCAGCAGGCCGATCAGCACCGCCGCGAAGCTGACCGTGTTGAGCGCGAAACAGAGGCCTGCGCCGGCCAGGGCCACGACCACGCCACCCATGGCGGGGCCGACCACGCGGGCGGCGTTGAACAGGCTCGAGTTGAGCGCGACCGCGTTCGGCAGCTCGTCGCGTCCCACCATCTCGAAGGTGAGCGCCTGGCGGGCAGGCGCATCCAGCACCAGCACGGTGCCGCGCAGTACCGCCAGCAGCAGCACCTCCCAGGTGGTGATCACGCCGGCCAGCGTCAGGGCCGCCAGCACGCCGGCGATCACCATCGAGATCACCTGCGTCCAGATCACCGTGCGGCGCGCGTCCAGGCGGTCGACGACCACGCCGGCGAACAGGCCGAACACCGTGAACGGCAGGAACTGGCAGAGCGCCAGCAGGCCGACGGCCAGCGGCGAGTGCGACAGGTCCAGCACCAGCCACCCGGTTGCGATGTTCTGCATCCACGTGCCGCTGACGGAGATCACCTGTCCGCTGAAGAACAGGCGGTAATTGCGGTGCCGTCGGAGGCTGGCGAACGTTCGGCGGTTGGCGCGAAGCAGTGCCGCGGTCAAGCCGGCTCAGCCTCCAGCAGCCGGGTGAGCGGGTCGATCACGCTATCGATGGCGGCCAGCTCCACCTCGGTCAGCCGTCCCAGGCGGGACGCCAGCCAGGCCGTGCGGCGCGACCGCGCCGAGCGCAGCACCCGCTGGCCTGCATCGGTCAGCTCCAGCCCGACCCGGCGCCTGTCGGCCTGCGCGCGCGTGCGCTGCAGCAGGCCCGCGCTCTCGAGGCGGGTGAGGGCGGTCGACATAGCGGCGGTGGACACGCCCTCGCGGACGGCCAGGTCGCGCACCCCGATGCCTGGGCTGGTACGAACGACGTGCAGCAGCGCCGCCTGGCTGCCGGTGATACCGAGCGGCGCCAGCTCGCGGCGCAGATGACGGTTCAGCTGCAGGAGCACCGGCCTCAGCCGATTTGCCACCGTCACCGTATCCAAAGTAGTTATCATAGTTAACAGTTTAGCGGGTTACCGGCCTTCGCGCCACCTCGCGAAGGGGCCGGCTCGAGCGTGACCCCGCTGGCCAAACGCCGCTGCGTTCGTCCTCGGCCGTGACCTCTACAGCGAGGAGGGCGCCAGTGCCTGGCCGGCCACGGGGCGGCCGGCGACCAGCACCAGCCAGATCCGCTCCCGCTCGGCAAGCACGGCGATCACCGCCAGCGGATCGCCGTCCACCACCAGCAGATCGGCCATGGCGCCTTCGCGGACAAGGCCGACGTCGTCCAGCCCGAGGGCGGCGGCGCCGTTGGCCGTGGCCGCGCGCACCGCCTCCCCGTTGCCGAGGCCGGCATCGGCCATGCGCACCAGCTCGATGACGTTGTCACCGGGAGGGCCGCTGTCGTGGCCCATCGCCATCGTCACGCCCGCCGCCCGCGCCGCCGCGACGGTCGCGTAGGCCTCCTGTTGCTGCACCTTCGCCTGTTCCACCAGCACCGGCGCGAAGCAGGTGACGAACCGCTCGGACAGATCGTGGAAGGTGGACAGGGTCGGCACAAGCACCTGCCCGCGCTCGGCCATCGCGGTCAGTAGCCGCGGGTCACGGTGCAGCGACAGCCCGTGCTCGATGGTGTCGACGCCCTGCTCGATCGCCAGCCGTGTGCCATCCAGCCCCTCAGCGTGAGCGGCAACCCGGAAGCCCATGCGGTGGGCCTCGTCCACGATCGCGTCCAGCTCGGCGGCCGTCATCTGGGCGGGCTCGGGGTCCTCGCGCACGACCGACCGGGCGCCGGTCGCCATCACCTTGATGAAGCCGGCGCCGGCGCGGATCTGCTCGCGCACCGCCTTGCGCATCTCGTCGGGCCCGTCCGCCTCCCGGTACATGGAGCCGAAGATCGCGCCGCCCGGCGACGTGGCCGAGATGATGCGGCCGCAGGCGATCACTCGCGGCCCGTCGAGCAGGCCCAGATCGACCGCCTGGCGCACCGCGATGCCCTCGTCGTCGTAGCTGCCGACATCGCGGACGGTGGTGATGCCCGCCGCCAGCAGGGCGGTGGTGGTCCTGGCCAGCACGAAGTAGCCGAGCTCGCGGCGGCGCGGCTCGTCGCCGTGCAGGTGCTCCGGCGGCCCGAATCCGGGGCTGCGCGAGGTGTCGCTCGACAGGTGCACGTGCGCGTCGATCAGCCCCGGCATTAGCGTGCGCCCGCCCGCGTCCACCGATCCCGGAGGTGGAGACGCGTCGCCGATCGGCCCGATCGACTCGATCCGGTCACCCGCGACGGTGACCGCCATCCGCTCGGTCGGCGGCGAGCCGTCGCCGGCCACGACACGCACGTTCCAGAGGATCGTGCGGTCTGTCAAGCCTCGCTCTCGGCCGCTGAGATCATGCGCTCCAGCTCGCCGAAGGCCGTGTTCCAGATCTCACGACCGGAGAGGTCGACGCCGAGCACGGCCAGCAGGTCGGCGGGTGCTCCGGATCCGCCCGCGGCCATGAACTCCAGGTAGGGCTCCACAAACTCCTCGCCCTGCGCCCGCCAGCGCGCGTACAGCGCCAGTGCGACCAGCTTTGCGAACACGTAGGCGTAGGTGTAGAAGCGGGTCGATATGAAGTGGGGGATGTACGACCAGCCCAGCCGGTAGCCGTCCGACAGGTGAATGCTGTCGCCGTAGTAGCGCAGGTTCTGCTCGATCCAGATATCGCTGAGGCGGTCGACCGAGAGCGCCTGTGAGCCGGCCCGCAGCGCATAGGCCCCCTGCTCATAGCGGGCCAGCACGGTCTGGCGGAAGATGGTGGCGAACGCGCCCTCGACTCGCTCGGAGGTGAGCGCCTGCCGCGTCGATCGATCATCCTCGTTGGCGAGCAGGTGGTCGTACGCAACGAACTCCGC
This sequence comes from Gaiellales bacterium, assembly GCA_045806525.1. Taxonomy (GTDB): domain Bacteria; phylum Actinomycetota; class Thermoleophilia; order Gaiellales; family JAICJC01; genus JAICYJ01. The sequence goes on from JBJMJD010000010.1 coordinate 22,245, forward strand.
GAACGTCGATGGCACCTCGGCCAGCGCCAGGCCGGTGTGGGCCGAGTGCGGCGTCTGGGCCGCGTGCGCAAGCTGGAAATGCATGCCGTGCCCGAGCTCGTGCGCGATCGTGAGCACGTCGTTCATCGTGTCGGTGTAGTTGAGCATCACGTAGGGGGAGGCGTCCTGAGCGACCGGCGAGCAGAACGCCCCGCCGCGCTTTCCGGCCCGTGGCTCGGCGTCGACCCGCTGCTCCGCGAAGAAGGCCTCGGCGATCGAGGCCACGTCCGGCGAGAAGCCGGCGAACGCGGCGTCGACCAGCGAGCGGCCCTCGTCGTAGCCAACCGGTCTGGCCTCGCCGAGCGGCGCGTACTGGTCGGCCAGCTCCAGCACGTCCAGGCCCATCATCGCCGCCTTTGCCCGGAACCAGCGCTGTGCCAGCGGGTAGCGAGCCTCGACCTGCTCGAGCATCGCCTGCACCACGGGAGCCTCGAGCTCGTTGTCGAGGTGTGTCGGCAGCATCGGGTCATCGCCATAGCTGCGCAAGCGGTCGCTCACGAGCCGGTCGGCGACCAGCGAGTCGTAACAGTGGGCCAGCACCGGTGCCGGCGCCTCCAGCGCGGCGTAGAGCGTGTCCAGCGCCGCCAGCCGCACGTCGCGGCGCGAATCGTGCACGTAGGCCAGCAGCCGGTCGATTGTGTGCGGCTGAGGTCCGTCGCCCGAGTCGAACGGCACCTCGATGGTGGACGTGGTCTGCGCGTAGAGTGTTTGCCAGGCCGACACCGCGGCCGGGTCGCGTTCGCCGAGAGCGCGCTCCTCGGGCTCGGAGAGCACGTGATCGCGATAGCGGCGCTGGGCGGTCAGGTAGTGGCGGTCGGCCGCCACCTCGGGAGCGGCGAGCAGCTCACCCGCTCGCTCATCATCCAGCGCCAGCCACTCCAGCTCGAAGAAGCGCAGCGCGTTTCGGGCCTGCACGATGGCCGCGTCAACCGCCGCCCCCAGGTCGCGGTTCTGCTCGCTGGTGACGTCCACCGCCTTCCGCAGCATCGTGTAGGAGGCGATCCGCGACAGCTCGTTGTCGATTGCGCCCAGCTCGTGCAGGGCATCTGCCAGCTGCGCTGGGGTCAGGTCGGCCATGCGCCCCCGCCAGGCCGACTCGAACGCCCGTGCTCGCTCCAGCGACGGCGCGATGGCGGCCCCGGCGGCATCCGGCGACGCGAACAGCGGGGACAGATCCCAGCGTACTCCGGAGGCCTGAACGGTGCTCATGCAGCAAGCGTAGATGATTGATTCCACGAGCTGCGTGGCTCGGGAGCTGGTGCGAGCCGATCCGTCATCTGGAACGCTCTCCTGCGCCCTGAGCGCGGATCCCGTGGAATCAACCATCTGGCCGCCTGTAACCCGATTCGGTACCCTTTGCTGGCCATGGCAACGCTGCCGAACACCACCGATCGTCTGACCGACCCCGAGCGCGCCGCCTGGGGCGGGTACCTGCGATCGCACGCGGCGATCGTGCGGCAGCTGGACGCGACCCTGGTCGAGGCGCACGGACTGCCGCTGAGCTCCTTCGAGGTGCTGGCGCGGCTGGCCCAGCAGGATCACGGCAAGCAGCGGATGAGCGACCTGGCGCAGTCGGTTTGGCTCAGCCGCAGCGGCGTGACGCGGCTGGTCGACCGGTTGGAGCGTGACGGCCTGGTCGAGCGCCAGGCATGTGACTCCGACGCCCGTGGCGCCTTCGCAGTCATCACCGACGCCGGCCGGGCGCGGCTCGAGACCGCCCGGCGCACCCACGTCAGCGACGTGCGCGAGCGCTTCCTGTCGCGGTTCGACGCCGACGAGCAGGCGCAACTGGCCGTGTTCTGGGACCGCCTCGACTCCTAGCTCGATGGTTGATCCCACGAGCTGCGCGGCGCCAGGAGATCATCCAGCCTGCCCTGCGAACGCTGCCCCACGTCCAACTCGCCCCATCCTGCGCCCAGCGTCCGCGCATCCCGTGAGATCAGCCATCCGATGATCCAGCTCGTCACCGCCTACCAGTTCTATCTGACCGTCCACATCCTGGCCGCGGTCGTATGGGTGGGCGGCGCGACCATCACACAGGTCTACGCCGCCCGCGCGATGGCCGACCCGACTCCGGAGCGGCTGGTCGGCTTCGCGCGCGACGCGGAGTTCGTGGGCAAGACCATGTTCACGCCGGCCTCGCTGGTGCTGGTCGTGTTCGGATTCCTGCTCGTCAACGAGGGCAACTGGTCGCTCGGCAGCACCTGGCTGATCTTCGCGCTGGCCGTGTTCGCGGCCTCGTTCGCGGTCGGCGTCGGCTTCCTGGCACCCGAGTCGGCCCGGATCGCCCGCGCCATCGAGCTGCACGGAGTGGGTTCGATCGAGGCAACCCGGCGGATCGAGCGGATCTTCCTGGTCAGCCGCATCGAGCTGCTGTTCCTGCTGCTGGTGGTCGTGGACATGGTGGTCAAACCGGGCCTCTAGGGACGCGGGAGCGGCAGGCGGGAACGCCGCTTCCGTAGAATGCAGGGCCTATGGAACGTTACGACCCCGCAGCGATCGAGGCCCGCTGGCAGAAGATCTGGCACGACCAGCGCATTCACGAGGTGCCCAACCCGGAGCCCGGTGACGACACCTCGAAGCTGATGTACGTGCTGGAGATGCTGCCCTACCCGTCGGGCGAGCTGCACATGGGGCACGTCAAGAACTACACGATGGGCGATGTGGTCACGCTCTACAAGCGGCGTAACGGCTGGCGGGTGATGCACCCCATGGGCTACGACGCGTTCGGCCTGCCTGCCGAGAACGCGGCCATCAAGAGCGGCAAGCATCCGAGCGTCTCGACGCGCGAGAACATCGAGGCGATCCGCGTGCAGATGCGCCGCATGGGCTGGTCGATCGACTGGACGCGGGAGCTGTCCACATCGGAGCCCGACTACTACCGCTGGACGCAGTGGATCTTCCTGCGGCTATTCGAGGCCGGCCTGGCCTATCGCAAGAACGCAGCCGTCAAGTGGTGCCCCAACGACCAGACGGTGCTGGCCAACGAGCAGGTGATCGACGGCCACTGCGAGCGCTGCGGCGCCGAGGTCGAGGCGAAGAACCTGGAGCAGTGGCTGTTCAAGATCACGGCCTACGCCGACCGGCTGCTCGACGAGATGGAGCTGCTCGAGTCCTGGCCCGAGCGCGTGCTGACGATGCAGCGGAA